>CAYLZN010000167.1:0-2331 GCA_964387935.1 uncultured Vicinamibacteraceae bacterium
GTCGCGGCCCGCGCTCCGGCGGAGCCGCCCCGGCGTCTCGACGCCCGCGGGGCGCTCGTGCTGCCGGGGTTCATCGACAGTCACGTGCACTTCCTCGAGGGCGGTTCGCGACTGGCGTCCGTGCAGCTCCGCGACGCGAACACGCGCGAGCAGTTCGTGCAGCGCATCGCCGCCTTTGCAGCCACCGCTCCCCGCGGCAGCTGGATCCGGGGCGGCGACTGGGACCACGAAAACTGGGGCGGCGCCCTGCCGACCCGCGAGTGGATCGACGCCGTCACCCCGGATCACCCGGTGTGGGTCAACCGGCTCGATGGGCACATGGCGCTCGCCAACAGCCTGGCGCTGCGACTGGCCGGGGTCGATGAGCGCACGGGCGACGTCGACGGAGGCGCCGTCGTGCGGGACGCCCGCGGGCGCCCGACGGGCGTGTTCCGCGACAACGCGATGTCGCTGGTCGAACGCGTCGCCCCCGCCCCCAGCGCGGCGGAGGAAGATCGGGCGCTCGAGGCCGCGATGCGCTACGTGGCAGAGCGCGGCGTCACCTCCGTGCACCACATGGGGTCCTTTGCGGACCTCGACGTCTTCGAGCGCGCGCACCGGGCCGGCCGCCTCCGCACGCGCGTGTACGCAGCGGTTCCGCTCGCCGAGTGGAACCGGCTCGCGGAGACCGTTCGGTCCCGGCGGTTCGGTCCGTCCGGGCGGGGCGACGACTGGCTGCGCGTGGGCGCGCTCAAGGGCTTTGTCGACGGGTCGCTCGGCTCGCACACCGCGGCGTTCGAACAGCCGTTCACCGATGCGCCAGACGACCGCGGGCTGCTGGTGAACTCCGAGCGCGATCTCGAGACGTGGGTCCTGGCGGCCGATGGAGAACGCCTGCAGGTCGCCGTTCACGCCATCGGGGACCGGGCCAACCGGCTCCTGCTCGATCTCTACGAGCGGGTGGCGCGCGCGCACGGTCCGCGCGATCGGCGATTCCGCATCGAGCACGCCCAGCACCTGCGCCCGGCCGACATTCCGCGCTTCGCCGCCCTGGGGGTCATCCCGAGCATGCAGCCGTATCACGCGATCGATGACGGGCGGTGGGCGGAGAAGGTGATCGGCCCAGAGCGGGCAAAGACGACCTATGCCTTCCGCGCGCTGCTTGACGCGCGCGCCCGCCTCGCGTTTGGCAGCGACTGGTTCGTGGCGCCGCCGACGCCCCTCGAGGGCATCGCGGCGGCCGTCGGCCGTCGGACGCTCGACGGCGCGCATCCGGAGGGCTGGGTGCCGGCGCAGAAGGTCTCGGTCGCCGAGGCCGTTCGCGCCTACACCGTCGATGCGGCGCATGCCTCGTTCGAGGAGCAGGTCAAGGGCGTGCTGCGTCCGGGCCTGCTCGCCGACCTCGTCATCCTGGATCGGGACCTGTTCCTCCTCCGCCCGGAGGAGATTGCTGGCGTGACGGTGCGCGCGACGGTCGTGGGCGGAAGAGTCGTGTTCGAAATGGGGTCGGGAGTCCTATACGCAAAAACTGCCCACCCGGTCGCAATTCATGCCGACGGTGCCCGTCCGCCAATGTACTGATGCTTGACAACGAAGACGACTTGATCGTCGAACCTGCCGCTGCCGACGACCGCGACTGGGCGGCCGCGCTGATGGCCCGCACCGAACCGTGGATCACGCTCGGCCGGACCCTGGAGAGTTGCCTCGCGGTCTGTCACCACCCCGATCACCTCGTCGTGGTCGGCCGGCACGCGCAGCGGCGTGTCGGGTTCCTGATTCTCCAGCGACGGGGCGTGGTGGGATCACCGTATCTCGCCACCATCTGCGTGGACGCCGAGTTCCGGGGGCGCGGGTTCGGGTCCAGGCTGGTGACCTGGGCCGAGGACTTCTTCCGCCCGCAGGCGCGGCACCTGTTCCTGTGCGTCTCGTCCTTCAACCCCCGCGCGCGCGCCCTCTACGAGCGTCTCGGATTCACGCAGATCGGCGAGCTGCCGGACTACTTCATCGACGGCGCCTCGGAGCACCTGATGCACAAGCGCCTCACGTAACAGGCGCAAGGCGCAGGGCTCAAGGCTCAAGGCGCAGGGCTCAAGGCGCAAGGCGCAGGGTTCGGGGCTCACGGCGAACCCGTGAGGGCCCGAAGCAGCGCCGCCGCGCGCGGTTCGTCCGGCTCCAGCCGGAGTGACTCGCGCAGGCGCCCCACTGCGTCGTCTTTGCGCCCCACTTGCGCGTAGGCCACCGCGAGGTTGAGCTGTGCACTCCCGCTGCCGGCGTCCAGCCGGCACGCCGCCTCCAGCGGCTGAACCGCGTCCGCCGCCCGCCCTTGCAGAATGAGCGCGACCCCGAGCAGTT
>CAYLZN010000167.1:2341-12029 GCA_964387935.1 uncultured Vicinamibacteraceae bacterium
CAGTTCCTGGGCACGCGCTGACGCCGGCTCCCCCGCCACCGCTGCCCGCAGCCAGCGCTCGGCCTCGGCCGGCGCCTCGAGTTCGAGTGCGAGCCCCCCGACGTCGCGCGCCGTCTCGGGATCGACGGTCGCGAGCGCGTCGGCCGGCACACGCCCCAGCACGGCCAGCGCATCGGCACCGCGCCCGCGCTGCGCGAGCGCCAAGGCGAGCGGCGGCCCGGAGGACGCCGGCGCAACGCCGGCCTCGAAGGCCCGTGACAGGTGAGGCAGCGCCTCTGCCAGCCTGCCGCCCGCGCCAAGCGCTCGCCCCAGCGCCAGGTGAATCGCGGGCCGATCGCCGTCAATCGCCAGCGCTGCCTGCAGTCGCGCCACGGCCTCGCCCGGCTGGCCGGCCGCCAGGAGCGCCTCACCGACCCGGAAGTTGAGCACGCCGGGCCGCGCGTGTTCCGGCGCCACCGAGTCCGCGTATCGACGCGCCGCCTCGTAGTGCCCCTGTTCCACCAGCCACACGGCCTTCCGCAGTTGTTCGCCGCCGCGCCCGTCATCGAGGCCGAGGGGCAGCCCGACGAGCCCTCCCATGACGCCAACCGCCGCCAGCGGCCCGAAACTGGCCCGCCAGTCCCGCACGCGCAGGCGATCGACCAGCCACGCCACGAGCGCCGCTGCGGTCGAGATGAGCGGCACCAGCAACGCCAGGCGATAACGATCCGCCACGAAGAACGCCACCACGGCCAACCCGTAGATAGGAACGAACGCGCCCCAGGCCCAGTAGCCGTCGCGGCGCATCCGCAGACGAGGCCAGACGAGCCCCACCAGGCCGAACGGCAACAGGAGCCACGGCCCCACCACCAGCCCGCGCAGGATCGCCACACCTTCGTCTCGGTAGAAGGCGTAGCTCGCATTCAACGCCACCTCCGTCCGGTTGACCAGGATCAGGAGCTTGCGGGCCGTCAGGGCCAGGGCGTCCCCAGGGTGCGCCGCCATCCAGGCGAGCGCCTCGTCGTAAAAGTACCCAGACACCTCGCTCACGCCCAGCGGCCGTCCGCGCGCCGCGCTGGCGACGCGCGCCGCGTCCCGGGCCTGACCGGCAATCGACGGCGTGATCCCGGGAAGGGGCTCGTACACACCGGTCGCACCGGCGTGGTTCCCCATGTAAAAGTTGAGGCCGCCATGGGAGGCGATGGTCACCGCCTCGCCGGACACCGCGGCGTTGCGCAGCGCGCTGAGCCCGATGACGAGCCCGAGCCCGGCCCAGAGCAGCAGCGCGCACGCGATCCGCCGGGTTGAAGGGCTGTCGCGTGTCGGCAGCCGGTCGCTGAGGGGCCGGACCGCGCTCACCAGCGCCCCGGCCGCCACGGCGTAGACGAGCGCGTTCGGGCGATTGAGCGTGAGCAGGCCGAGCACGGCACCTGCGCTGAACGCCAGCGCCCGGGTCCTCCCCTCGCCGAACACCACGCGGGTCACCAGCCACAGGGCCGCAGCGGTGAGGAAGGGGTCGAGCGCCGACTGCAGGATCAGCACCTCGGAGAACGTCAGGAAGCCGGTGAGCGTGGCCAAGACCCATGCGAACCACCCCGCCCGCGGGCCGAACCAGGATCGCGTCGTTGCAACGATGAGCCCGACCGCGATCGTCCCGAGCGCGATCTGCACCGTCCGCGCGGCGGTCAGCGTGCCTCCGACCGCGAACACGGTCGCCAGGAAGAACACGTAGAGCGGCGACACCGCGAACGGTTCACGCACGGCCAGGGGCCCGCCGTCGGCCACCTGCCGCGCGAGCGCCACGTAGTAGGCGGTGTCGAGTTCTCCGTGCGGCTGGAGCAGCGGGTGCGTCCCCAATTGCCAGAGCACGGCCGCTTTGAGCGCGAAGGTGACACCCAGCAGAGCCACGAGCGGCCCTATCCAGCGGCGCGCACCGGGCGGCGGTCGCGGGTCCGACCTCGAGGCCTGTGGAAGCCGTGGAGTGGCGCCGCGCCCCTTCGTCACGCCAGTGCGCGCTCCAGTCGATCGCAGACGGTCTCGAGGATCTTGAGGCGGGCGAACGGCTTGTCGTTGCCCTCGACGAGCGTCCACGGTGCGAGGTGCGTGCTCGTGCGCTCCACCATGTCGTTGACGGCCAGCTCGTACTGATCCCACCGGGTGCGGTTGCGCCAGTCCTCGTCGGTGATCTTCCAGCGCTTGTGCGTCGTGCGCTCGCGCGCGCGAAACCGGCGCAGCTGCTCCTCGCGCGTGATGTGCAGCCAGCACTTGACGAGCGCGTACCCGTGGTCGACGAGCTGGCCCTCGAACTCGTTGATCTCCGCGTAGGCGCGCCGCCATTCCGGCTCGGACGCGAATCCCTCGACGCGCTCCACGAGGACACGGCCGTACCAGCTGCGGTCGAACACGGTCACGCGGCCGGCGCGCGCCAGGTGGCGCCAGAACCGCCACAGGTAGTGATGGGCACGCTCCTCGTCGCTCGGCGCGGCCACGGGAATGACCTGGTAGTCTCGCGCGTCGAGCGCGGCGGTGATCCGCCGAATCGCGCCGCCCTTGCCGGCCGCGTCCCAGCCTTCGAAGACGAGGATGGTCGAGACGCCACGCGTTCTCGCCTGTCGCTCCAGGCCGTTGAGCCGACCCTGCAGGCGCTCCAACTCCGTGTCGTAGTGACGTTTCGCCACCCGCTGCGTCATGTCGAGGTGACTCAGGATCGTCGGCTGCAGCACCTGACCACGACCGACAACGGCGCGCGGTCTCACATTGCTGCGGCCACCCGTGGCAGCGCCGGCAGTTGCGGGGGAAGACGTGGGCTGGCGGACCGCCGCCCTTTCACGCGACCACGACTCCGCACCCAGCCGCTCCCTCATGACCGTCAGCAAGGCCTCCCCGACGGCCAGCGTCCGATAGCGCTCGTCGGCGCCTTCGACGATCAGCCAGGGCGCTGCCGCCACGGACGTCCGACGGATGGCGACCTCCGCTGTCTCGACGAAGCGGTCGTACAGCTTCCAGTTGCGCCAGTGGTCTCGTGTCACGCGCCACCGGGTCAGCCGATCCCGTTCGAGCTTCTGCAGGCGTCGTTTCTGACTGGCCTGATCGAGGTGCATCCAGAACTTGAGCACGACGGCACCGTCGTCGGTGAGCGCCCGCTCGAACGCGGCCATGCGGTCCAGGGCCTGATCGAAGGTCGCACGGCTGATGCGGCGATGCACGCGGTCCAGAATGGGTCGCGAGTACCACGAACTCAGAAAGAGCCCCACCCGGCCCTGCGCGGGCAGGTCTCGCCAGAACCGCCAGTACCCCGGCCGCTCCCGCTCCTCGTCTGATGGCTCGCCGTAGGCGTGCGTCTCGAGCCAGCGGGGATCCATCCACTCGTAGAGCAGGTTGACGGTCTCGCCCTTGCCGGCGCCGTCCACACCCGCGAACACGACGATGACCGGAAAGTGCGCCCCACGCAGTCGCTGCTGAGCGTCGAGCAGCGCCTCACGCAAAAGCAGTGCTCGGCGCTCGTACTCGGGCTTGGGCACGGCGCGGCCCAATTCGGCAGCCTCGAACATGCGTCCCTACTCTCCTTCGTCCAGCGCCCTGTCCAGGCGGGTGAACAGCGCGTCCACCTCGCTCCACGACCCGGGCTGCCAGCCGGAACCGAGCGCACAGAAGGCGTCGAGCCGGTGCTCGTCGTCGAGGGGCTCGAGCCGCGCCCGCACCATCGCCCATTCGGAGGCGAGCAGCGCATGATCCTCGGGCCCGGAGTCGGCGATGAAGGCCTCCATGGCGGCCTCGGGCGACCCGTATTCGATTTCGAAGTCCTCGTTCAGGTACCCGAGCAGAAAGCCCTCGACGGCCGGCACCTCGGCCGGGTCGATCGACGGCCCCACACCGCGCGGCACCCCGTCGTCTGGACGGCTCATCGTCGGACCTCCGGGTAAGATGTCAACACGTAGAACTGCCCGAGGTCCTCGCGCCAGCGCAGGACCACCACCGCGTCGTAGCACGGGACAGGCACGGCGCCACCCCGCTCGAGTGCGTGGCCGATGCGGCGCTCACGCGAGCCCCGGTAGCGCAGGGCGAGATTGGGTCGGCGTCCTGTCCGCACGCGCCAGGACTCGAGCCTCTCCGCGGAGGCCTCGAGCGTCGCATGGACGACGGTCTCGGCGGTGGCGAGGTCCGTGTAGGTCGAGGCGGCAGAGATCCGCTCCCGTGACAATCGCGCCCGGAGTTCGGCCTCGGTCTTCCCGACGTGCCTCGCGATCGTGTGGCCGCCAAGCCGCTCGTCCTGCCGCAGATCCCTCCGTGCGGCCGCCGCCGGCTGGGCCGCGACCGGCCCGACGCCGTGGATCGGCAGGACCGCCAGCACCCAGACGATCCAGCCAAGCCGGGTCCCGACGCGCCACCGATTCCGGTTCTGGGTCATCGTGGAACCGCCCCAATTGTAGTCGAGAGCTGATATGCTTCGCGCTCCAGACGATGACTGGTCCCCTGCCCGACGAACCTGGCGTCCTGCGCCTGGCCCAGCCCGGCGACGTGCCTGGCATCCTTGCGCTCATCACGGAACACGCCGAACAACTCCTTCCGCGACGTCGTACCGATGTCGAGGCGCTGATCGAGACGTTCTGGGTCATGGAAGAGCGCGGCGACGTGGTCGGCTGCTGCTGCCTGGAGGTGTACAGCCCCAAGATCGCCGAGGTCCGCTCGCTCGCCGTCCGGGCGACGGCGCGGGGTCGGGGTTACGGCGCACGCCTCGTGTCGGCGGCTGTCGCCGAGGCGAAGCGACGCGGCATCCCACAGGTCCTCGTGGTGACCTCGAACGTCGAATTCTTCAGCCGGCAGCACTTCAAGCCGTGCCTGAACGAGAAGTACGCGCTCTTCTGGGAAGGCCCCGAGGACACCGGTGCCGCGGCGGCCCTGAATTCGCCGGCGCCGCCCGACGCGGAGCTTGGTATCCTGTAGCCGCCCCCCAGCCTCCTCGAAAGGAGACGTCCATGGTGCGCCTGCTCAAGGGAGCTTCTCTTCTGCTCGCGCTGTCGCTCGTCCTCGTCGGATGCCAGGTCAGTCGGTCACCATCGGGCTTCCGGCTGCCGGAGGGCAACGCCGAGGCCGGCAAGGCCGCGTTCATCGACCTGCAGTGCGCCACGTGCCACACGCTGAAGGGCGTGGACCTGCCTGCGCCGCAGGCCAGCCCGGCGGTCGCGCTCGGTGGAGGGTCGGTGCTGCCGAAGACGGATGGCGAGGTGGTGACCGACATCATCCTGCCGTCTTCGCACTTTGCGAGCGGCTATGCGGCGAGCCAGGTGCAGGAGGGCAGCAAGTCGAAGATGCCGGACTACGCCGCCCGGATTACGATTCGGCAACTGGCGGATCTGGTGGCGTTCCTGCAGGGACGGTAGGTGCTTGGGGTCAGGTCTTTACTTTTCGCGTTTTGGGGCGCATACCCCAAAACGCGAAAAGTAAAGACCTGACCCCAGCGTTACCGCTTATACCCAATCATCCGCAGGAACTGGCGGCGTTTCTCCGCGTCCTCGGCTGATTCCACGCCCTTCGGCGACGCGCCGTCGATCACGCCCAGGACGCCGCGCCCCTGCGTGGTTTCGGCCACGATCACCTCCACGGGATTCGCCGTCGCGCAGTAGATGCTGCAGACCTCGGGCACGTCCTTGATGCGCCCGAGCACGTTGATCGGGTAGCCGTCCCGCAACACGACCACGAACGTGTGCCCCGCTCCGAGCGCCGTGGCGTTCCGCGTCGCCACGGCCTTCAGCCCGTCGTCGTTGCCGTCGACCCGCGTGAGGCAGGGACCGGACGCCTCGTTGAAGGCGAGCCCGAACTTCATCTGCGGCACCGTGTTGACGATGGCCTCGTAGACGTCCTCGACCGTCTTGATGAAGTGTGTCTGGCCGACGATGATGTTCGCGCCGTCGGGAACCTCGAGGGGCACGATGGTGAGATTCATGGTCGTCCTATTGCCTGGTCGCGGAGGGCAGGCCCAGTGTGTAGCGCGACTTCAGGAATGCGACCAGGTCGGCCACCTGCTCCTTGCTGAGCGCCTTCGAATAGTCCGGCATGCGCGATCGGTCCTGCTCCGTGATCTGCTCCGTCGGATACCCCGCGGCGAAATGCGATGAGGGGAGCACGATGTCCTCGGCGAGTCTCTCAGCGGACGGCGGCAGGAGCGACCGGCCGCCCAGTCCCACGGCCGGCACCACGGACGCGGCGGGCAATCCTCCGCCAGCGACCTCGTGACAGGCCGTGCACTGCAGGGTGATGAAGGCCAGCTTGCCACGCTCGGCGTCCCCGGCGGGCAGGTTCCTGACAGCCTCTGGCGTCGATCGGCTGCAGGCGGCGGCGCACAGCAGCGCGAGGCAGATGGAGAGCGGCGGCACTCGGCGCATGAGCATCTCCGGGCAGGGGCGGGAGCAACCGAACGCCCTCATCTTGCATCGGCACCCGCGGTGGAGTCTACAGAAACCGGCGTACGGCGTATGGCGTACGGCGTACGGCGGCGTACGGTCAGGGGACGGCGGACTGACATTCGGCTAGCGGCGTGGGGCTGGCGGCGCGCGGCTTTCGGCGTGCGGCGTGCGGCACTTCGCAATGCGCCGGCCGCACGGTATCATGTCGCCACGCTCATTCCCTTGCGCCCGCGTCCGTGAAGCCGTGAACCCTGCGTCCCGCCGTGGTCCGTGATGCACATCGGCCTCTGCACCATTCAACTCTCGCTGCCCGGCCATCGCTCCCTCAAGGAGAAGCGCAGCGCGCTCAAGCCGCTCATCGCGTACCTGCACCGGGAGTTCAACGTGTCGGTCGCCGAAGTCGCCAGCCAGGACGCGTGGCAGTCCGCCGGCCTCGCCGTCGCCGCGGTCTCGAACGACCACGCCTACGTCTCGGCCGTCTTCGAGAAGATCGTCCGCGCCATCGAGCACCAGCGGCCCGACGTCTTCGTCGTGGACTGGCGCGTGGAGATGCTGTAGCCGCATTGCAGCCGCAGGATTCGTCATGTCACAGCCAACCGCCCCGCCGCCCTTCGAACCGGGGCGCGGCCAGACACGCATCCTGGTCCTCTTCGCCCACCCCGCGCTCGAGAAGTCGCGCGTTCACCGCCAGCTCGCGGCCGCCATTCGCAGCCTTCCGGGCGTCACCTTTCACGACCTCTACGAGGCCTACCCGGATTTCGACGTGGACGTGCCGCGCGAGCGGGGGCTCCTCCTCGCGCACGACCTCGTCATCGTCCAGCACCCGTTCTACTGGTACAGCACGCCGGCCCTGGTGAAGCAGTGGGAAGACCTCGTGCTGGAGCACGGGTGGGCCTATGGCACCGGCGGCACCGCCCTTCGTGGCAAGCGGTGGCTGAGCGCCATCTCGACGGGAGGCCGCGAGGAGGCCTACCAGCACGAGGGTCACAACCGCTTCACGATCCGTGAGCTGCTGGCCCCGCTCGAGCAGACGGCCCGCCTCTGTGGCATGGACTTCCTCCCGCCCTTCGTCGTCCATGGGACGCATCGTTTGACGTCCACCGATATTGCGGCCGCGGCAGTCGAGTACCGCGCGGTGGTCGAGGCGCTGCGCGACGATCGGCTCGACCTCGCCGCGGCCCGGCAGCTCCCCCGGATCAACAGCCACCTGGCCGCCGTCGTGCGCGCCTGAGGTCCCCATGCAGACGGAAGGGTTCTTCGCACAGGCGTTCGTGTACCTGGCCGCTGCCGTCGTGGCCGTCCCCATCGCGAAGCGATTCGGGCTCGGGTCGGTGCTCGGCTACCTGCTGGCCGGCATCGCCATCGGACCCTTTGGGCTCGGCATCGTGGGCCGCGAAGGCCAGGACGTGATGCACGTGGCCGAATTCGGCGTCGTGATGATGCTGTTCCTCGTGGGCCTGGAGCTCGAACCCAGCCTGCTCTGGCGGCTCCGGACCTCGATCCTGGGCATGGGCGGCCTGCAGGTCGCGCTCACCGCCGTGCTGACCCTGGCGGGCGCCGTGGCCCTCGGGCTCGACTGGCGCGCCGGCCTTGCCATCGGCCTCACGCTCGCGATGTCGTCCACGGCCATCGTCCTTCAGACGCTCAACGAGAAGGGCCTCATGAAGACGACGGCCGGGCAGGCGTCGTTCTCGGTGCTGCTGTTCCAGGACCTCGCGGTGATTCCGATTCTGGCGATCTTCCCGCTGCTGGCCCCGCCGGGTGCGGCCCACGCTGCTGACGCCGGGCACGGCACCACCTGGGTCGATGGCCTGCCGGCCTGGGCCCAGACACTCGCCGTGCTGGCCGCCGTCGCGGCGGTCGTGCTCGCGGGCCGCTTCCTGCTGCGGCCCGTCTTCCGCGCCATCGCGCGGACCCGCCTGCGCGAACTCTTCACCGCCGCCGCGCTGCTCCTCGTCATCGGCATCGGGCTGCTGATGACCCGCGTCGGGCTCAGCCCTGCGCTCGGCACGTTCCTCGCGGGCGTCGTCCTCGCCAACAGCGAGTACCGGCACGAACTGGAGAGCGACATCGAGCCTTTCAAGGGCCTGCTGCTTGGGCTGTTCTTCATCGCCGTTGGATCCGCGATCGACTTCAGGCTCATCACGGACCACCCCGGCCGCATCGCCGCCCTCGTGGCCGCCGTCATGCTCGCCAAGTTCTCCGTCCTCGCCGGGCTCGGCGCGGGCTTCCGCCTCGGCCTCAGCCAGACGCTGCTCCTCGCGTTCGCCCTGTCACAGGTCGGAGAGTTCGCCTTCGTCCTGCTCTCGTACGCGACGCAGCAAGGGGTGTTCGGCGACGAGGTCGCCGGCCCCCTGGTGGCGGCCGTCGCCGTCTCGATGGCGCTGACCCCGGTCCTGATGCTGATCTACGAGCGGTTCGTGGCCCCGCGCGTGGGCACCCGTGAGTCGGCCCGCGACGCGGACGCCATCGACGAGCACGCGCCGGTCATCATCGCGGGCTTCGGCCGCTTCGGGCACATCGTCGGGCGCCTGCTCAAGGCGAATGGCGTCCCCACGACCGTCCTCGACAACGACTCGGACCGTGTCGAACTCCTTCGCCGCCTCGGCCTAAAGGTGTTCTACGGCGATGCGTCGCGCCACGACCTGCTCGATGCCGCCGGCGCGGCGAAGGCAACACTCCTCGTGCTGGCGATCGACAGCCCGGCGAAGACGCTGGAACTCGTCCACACGGTCCGGAAGCACTTTCCCCATCTCACCATCCTGGCGCGCGCCTCGGATCGTGACGATGCGTATGCCCTGTTCGACGCGGGCGTCACCCATGTCTATCGGGAGACCTTCGACACATCGCTGCGCATGGGCGTGGACGCGCTGCGACTCGCCGGATTCCGGGCCTACCCGGCGGCACGCGCGGCCCGCACGTTCCTGCGACACGACGAGGAATACCTTCAAGAACTCCGGCACGTCCGCGCCGATCGCTCGGCCTTCCTGCAGACCGCGCGTGACCGCATCGCCGATCTCGAGCGCATCCTGCAGGCCGACCTCGCGGAACCGGACCTCGATCGCGACGCCGGATGGGATGCGGAGTCGCTGCGGCAGGATTTCGGGAATCGGTAGTCGGTAATCGGTTTTCGGTTTTCGGTTTTCGGTTTTCGGTTTTCGGTAATCGGTTTTCGGTGCTTGTCTTCGGCTCGCGGGCCAACACCGATGACCCTGATCGGACAGAACGGCGGGCGGCGATCGACTGGCGACCAGCGGCCTGATGGGCTGAATCGTTGTCTGGGTCGCGAACCGTCCGTCACCTCA
>CAYLZN010000168.1:0-10770 GCA_964387935.1 uncultured Vicinamibacteraceae bacterium
GTTGACCTTCAGCCCCGGCATGTTCTTGGTTGCCGCTTTGACATCGCTGATGCTCGCGCCTGGGCCGAGTGCGCCGAGCTTCTCGAAGGCCGCGGGATTCTTCAGCAGCTCCGTGAAGTCGATGTCGAGCAGCGTGACGCGCGACCCGCTGACGTGATCGGCGTTGGTCTTGAGGATCTTGCCGTCGATATCGAGGGCAATCGCCACGCGCATGCCCTCGAAGAAGGGCCGCACGAGGGCCAGGGCCTCGGGGGGCATCTCGGCGGTGGGCCCGGCCTTCTGGGCCCCCCGCGTGGGCTCGTCCGTCTTGTCGCGATCCGGCAGCGTCACGGTCAGCACCGAGCCGGCGGCGCCCCGCTCGAACTTGAACGTGACTGGCTCGCTCCTGCCGCTCGAGCCCTGCGGTGACTGATCCACGGTGAGGGCATTGATGTCGTCGAAGGCAAAGACCGCCCGGGCGCCCTCCAGGTCCCCCTGCTTCAGGGGCGTACTCGAAACGTAGCGCACGCCCCGGCCGAACTTTGCGGCCGCCTCCTTCAACTTCGCTTCGTCGAGCAGGTCCTTGGGCGGCGGCAGGCCCGACGGCCCCGCCTTCGCCTCGCCCCCGCTCATCTGCTCGGCCATGGCCACGAGGCCCTCGAAGCTCTTGGGGTTCACGAGCAGGGTCTGCTCGATCGTGCCGGACCCGTCCGCGCGCAGCTTGATCAACGTGGAGCTGTTGAGACAACCCTGGCCGAACACGATCATGCTCACGATGAGGCCGGTGGCGGCCAGGCGACGGGACGTCATGCGGGCTCTCCCTTCACTGATCACACGAGACACGGAGCGAACAGACGGAGCGCGTTTCACTCTACACCAGGGCTGCCGTCCGGGTCCGGCGGGCCCACGCGCCAGGGCGACTCCGCTGCGGTAGAATCATGGGCCGAAGCACGCCCGTGAAGCACATTCTTGTCATCGACCTCGGCGACAGTGAGTCCTCGCAGCAGGTGTCGTTCCTGGGCCAGGCGGTCACGATCCGGCGGGCCGGCTGCCACGGCGACGTGGCGCTCGCTCGCGAACTCATCGCCCGCGAAGACGGCCGCGTGGACGTCATTGCCCTGGACGGCCTTCCCACGCGCGTCCGGCTCGGTGCGGAGTCGCGTCCGCACGCCCTCGGCGCGGATCTGCCCGCGGCGGCCAGCGTCACGCCGGTCGTGGACGGTGGCGGCGTGCGCGATGCGCTCGAGCGCTGGGCGGTGACGCTGGCAGACCGGGCGCAGCCGGGCATCTTCTCGAAGAAACGGATTCTCATGGTGCCGGGTTTCAACCACGTGGGCCTGGCGCAGGCGCTGGGCCGGTACGGCGGCACCATTCGCTACGCCGATCCGGTGACGCATTTCAATCTTCCGGACCTGCCTGGCGTGGGACGACCGATCACGCTCGATCAGGCTGCCGGTCCCACAGTCGAGCGGCTGCGCGTCTTCCCGTTCCGGCGTCTCACGCCCGGGGCCGGCCGGCCCTGGCACGAGCGTGCCAGTGGACCGTTCGCCTGGGCGGACATTCTCGCGGGCGACATCGGCACCATCCGTCGCTACGCCCCCGCGGACCTGTCCCGCAAGACGGTGGTCGTGGAGCATGCCAGCGACGAGGACCTCGCAGACGTGGCCGGCCGGGGCGCGGCGATTGCGGTGACCCTGATGCCCGCCCTGGACGGGCGCGGCACACCGGGGCACTGGTCTGCGGCGATCGTCGAAGCGGTGCTGGTCGCGATGCGCCGGACGCCCTCGCTGCCCCTCAACGAGGACACGTATCTCGACGTCGTCGCCGACCTCGACTGGGCGCCGTACGTGCGCTACCTCGACCCGCACGAGGCGCAGGTCAACCGCTTCGCCTTCGTGATCCACCCGTTGAACGTCACCTTCATCCACAAGCATCCGAGCTTCCGCTGGACGCGCGTCCTGCCAGACGAGGTCGTTGAGGCGGTCTCGGCCTACATGCCCCCGATCCTCGTGGGGAAGGTCCGCGGGGCCCGGTCCGTCGCGACCGGACAACAGGTCGAGGGATACCTGATCTCGCTCGGCGCGACGCCCCGGCAGATGATGGCGCACGGCGAGCGGTTCACCTACAAGCGGCTGCACCAGGCGGCTCGCATGGCGGAACGGCTTGGCGCCCGCATCCTCGGGCTCGGCGCCTTCACCAGCGTCGTGGGCGACGCGGGGATCACCGTCGCGCACGAGGCCGACATCGCCGTCACGAGCGGCAACAGCCTCACCGTGGCCGCGACCCTCGAGGCCGCCAAGCAGGCGGTGGTCCGCATGGGGGCGACCGACCTGACTCGGGGCCGGGTGATGATCGTCGGCGCGACCGGCTCGATCGGCGCGATCTGTGCACGCCTCATCGCGCAGGCCATCAAGGACGTCGTGCTGGTGTCGATCGAACCCGAGAAGCTGATCGACCTGAAGCGCAAGATCCAGGAGGAGACGCCCGGCGCACAGGTTCGAATTGCCACGCACACCGAGGCCGTCATCGGCGACTGCGATCTCATCATCACCGCCACCTCGGCGTTCGGCCAGCGGGTGATCGACATCACGCGGTGCAAGCCGGGCGCGGTGATTTGCGACGTGGCGCGACCGCCGGACATCTCGGAGGCCGAGGCGGCCCTGAGGCCCGACGTCCTGGTGATCGAAAGCGGGGAAGTGCTGATCCCGCCCGGGAACGTGGACATCGGGTACGACATCGGGCTGCCGCCGGCGACGGCGTACGCCTGCCTGGCGGAGACGTGCCTGCTCGCGATGGAAGGACGGTTCGAGGACTACACGCTTGGCCGGAACATCGAGATGGAGCGTGTGAAGGAGATCTACCGCCTGTTCAAGAAGCATGGCTTCCAGGTGGCGGGGCTCCGTTCGTTCGGGGTGTATCTCACCGACGACGACCTCGCCGGGCGCCGCGCGCTGGCCGATGCGCTGCGCCAGGATCCCGCGCGTTTCGACGCCTTGCAGACAGCGTCCGCCGAGGCGCTGGCCGCCATCCCGGCGTCGTCGAAGGGTGTGTCGTCCGGCCTGTCTCTGAAGACGGCGCTGTGGGTGGCCGCCGCTGCGGGGACGACGGGGTTTGCGGTGTGGCGCGCCACGCGGAAAAGGGGTCGGGAGTCGATTTAGCGATTTTTGCGAAATCGACTCCCGACCCCTTTTTCACTCGTACCGCAGCGCCTCGATCGGATCGAGGCGCGACGCTCGCAGCGCCGGCCACAGGCCCGCGAGCACCCCCGCCAGCACCAGGATCCCCGCAGACGCCAGCAGGATGTCCGGCGACAGCAGCATCCAGATGTCCGTCTCGCCGCCGGGGTCGCCCATCAGCGTGCCGATGAACGGCCGCGGCCCCGCAAGCGCCACGATCAGCAGCGACAACCCCATGCCCATCAGGCCGCCCAGGCACGTGATCGCCAGCGCCTCCAGCAGGAACTGGAGCAGCACCTGTCGTCGGCGGGCGCCCACCGCCATCCGGAGGCCGATCTCCCGCGTGCGCTCGGTCACCGACACCAGCATGATGTTCATCACCCCGACACCGCCGATCATCAGCGTGAGCGTGCCAATGAAGATCAGCACGGCCTTCAGGCCGTTCGCCATGCCGCTGAGCATGCTGGTGGCCTCCAGCGAGTCGTTCAGTCGAAGGGCGCGCTCGTCGCGGGCGTCGAAACGGTGGCGGCTCGCCAGCACCTCACGCACCTGCCGCACCATCGTCTCGTGCGTCGACGCGTTGATGGCCTGGAAGACGATCGTGTTCACGAAGTCCTGGCCGAACAGCACCGGGACGACCGAGTGCGGTACGAACACCGACAGCGTGTCCGGGAAGAAGTAGTTCGAGATCGTCACCTTCGGATCGAGCACGCCCACGACCTCGAACGCCACGCCCCGGATGCGCACGGTCTCGCCGACCGGCGGGATCTGGCTGAACAGCTTCCGCGCCACTTCCGTGCCCAGGAACGCCACGCGCCGCCGCTCACCGACATCCTCGTGCGAGATGAAGCGGCCCTCGCCGGCCCGCTCGGAACGCATGATCCCGTACTCCGGCAGGACGCCCCGGACACCCACCGTCATCTGTCTCGTCCCGTAGGCGATCGGCAAGGCCTCGTACGACTCGGGGCTGACGTACTTCACCGAGCCGAGATCGCGGATGACCTCGACGTCGGCCTCCTTGAGGAAGATCCGGCGGCCGGCGCGCTCTCCGCCGGCCTGCGTGCTGGTTTGACCGCCCCACATCACCACCGTGCCCCTTGCGAACGCATTCTGGAAGCCCTGGAGCAAGGCGCGATGGAACCCATTGCCATACGCCATCAGCAGCACGACGGTGACGATGCCCCACGTGATCCCGAGCATCGTGAGTGCCGCCCGGAAGCGATGCGTCACGAGCGCGTACCAGGCCTGGGCGACGACTTCCCCCAGCAGGACCGACGGCCGGACCCGGTCACGCGTCATAGCGGAGGGCCTCCACTGGGGGCAGTGCGGCGGCTCGGCGCGCCGGGTAGGTCGAGGCCAGGACCCCGACGAGGGTCAGCAGGGCCACCGTCAGCAGGGCGATCTGCCACGTGATCACCATGCCCGAGAACCGCTCGGGTAGAGGCAGCAGGTTGACCAGCGCGCACAGGCCGGCGCCGAGCGCGAGGCCCAGCGTGCCGGACACGAGGGTCAGGAGCAGGCCCTCGACGAAGAACTGCCGGTGAATCGCCCGCGACGTGGCCCCGAGGGCTTTGCGCAGCCCGATCTCACGCGTGCGCTCCCGCACGGTGATGAGCATGATGTTCATCACGCCGATGCCGCCGAGCGCGAGCGTCACCAGACTGACCATCAGGAAGAACTCCTTCATGGCGCCGATCATCTTGTCGAACATCACGGATTCGAGGGCGGTGTTCCAGAACATCAGGGCCTCGGTGTCCTTCGGGTCGAAGTTCTTCCTTGGCCCGAGGATGTCGCGGATTTCCTGTTCCAGGGGGCTCGACCGCGAAAGGGCGACCTGCATGAACCCGCGACCGCTCTCGAAGAGATCCCGCAGTTCGCGCACGACCCAGGGCCGGCTGCGGGCGATGATCGCCGAGAGGGAGTCCGGGCTGTTGAACGATCCGGGCAGCGGAAAGTCGCGTCGCATCGCCTCATACGGAATGAACAGCCGTTCGTTGTCCCAGCCGGTGTAGTTCGAGTCCTGGAACTTCTTGCGGATGCGGCCGGTGACGGTGTAGGGCACACCGTTGAGGAGCACCTGCCGACCGATCGGGTCGCGATCCGCAAACAGCAGCGTCGCCGCATCGGTGCCCACGAGCACCACGCGCTGCGCCTGATCGCAGTCCGCCTGGGTGAGGAGTCGGCCGCGATCGACTTCCAGCGTGCGCATGACCTGGTAGTCGGGCCAGATCCCGCTCATCTGCAGGGTGCTGGCGTTGAAGTCGCTCTTGGCGCGGGTGGCGCCGCGCATCAGCTCCGGGCTGATCAGGTCGAGGCGCCTCGACAGCGTCCTGAGGGCGTGGACGTCCTCCACGGTGAGGCGGACGACGCGGCCGGCGCGCTCCCCGCCGGCCTGGAGGCTCGTGCGGCCGTTGCGGACGATGACGATGTTCTGGCCGAGTTCGCGGAGGACGGCGGCGTTGCCGCGCTGGAACCCCTCGCCGGTGGCCGCCAGGATGACGATGGCCATCACGCCCCAGGCGATGCCGAACATCGTCAGGAACGAGCGGAGCCGGTTGGCGCGGAGGTTCGACCAGGTTTGGCGGAGCAGTTCGCGCATGGCGGGCAACGGGCCGACACCGTCGGCCCGTTTGATACTACGGAAAAAGGGGTCGGGAGTTCTTTTCGCAAAAATTGCCACCTTGGGGTCAGGTCTTTACTTTTTGCGGTCGACGGTGTGTCGGACTCGTCGAGTGCTAAAAGTAAAGACCTGACCCCAAGCAGTGTCCCTACACCCCCAGCGTCGTGCCCTGTTCCACCCCGCGTTCGCGGCCGACCAGCCGCAGCTCCCGCTGGATGCCACGCTCCACCGCGGCGATGAGGTACGGACGCAGCTCCCGCGGTTTGATGATGCAGTGCACCGAGCCCACCCGCTGCGCGCGCTGCACGGAATGAATCCGGTCGAACTCGTCGGCCAGTTCGCCGATCTTCGCGGCCTTCACTTCCTTGCGGAGTTCCCGGGCCCGGCCGCGCAGGCGGGTCCGTTCCGGCCCCGCTGCGGCGGCGAGGGCCTGGTCGACGTCCCGCATCCGCGCATCCTCGGACGTCCGCTTCTCGACCTCCCGTGCGAAGACGACCGCCGCCGCCGGCGCGCCCCCGATCACCGACGCATAGCTGCCCTCGAGCGCGGCGACCTCGAGGTTCGGGTTCAGGGCATTGGAGAACACCACGAACGCGCCGCCGTGATACCGCGAGACGACGCAGAACACCATCGGGCCGCGGAAGTTCACGACCGCCCGCCCGATCTCGGCGCCGTACTCCAGTTGCCATCGTCGCAGCGACTCCGGCGAGCCGTCGAATCCCGACAGGTTGGCGAGGATCACGACCGGGCGATTCCCGCTCGCGGCGTTCAGGGCCCGCGCCATCTTGCGCGAGGACTGGGGGAACAGGGTCCCGGCCGTCCACTGCTCCGGGCCGTCGGCCGGCACGAACCCGAGGCGCTGGAGGGGACGCGACTCCAGCCCGATCAGCTCCACGGGCCAGCCTCCGAGGTGGCAGTCCCAGACGATCGTGTTCTCGGCGTCGCGCCACATCTGCCAGCGCTCGAGCGGCGGATGATCCTGGTCCATCACCGCCGTCATCACACGGCGGATGTCGAACGGCCGCTTCCGCCCGGGGTTGCTCTCGTCCGAGAACACGTCGCCCACCAGCGAGAACGAGTGGTCGTGCCCGTAGGGGAAGACGCACACATCGCGCTCGTGTGTGTCATGGCTCACCGCGCGCCGCGGGAAGAGCTCGCCCGGCGCCACGTGCGTGTGCTCGTAGTGGGCGAGCAGGATCCGGATCGCCTCCCGCATGTCGCGTGCGAAATACTGCGCCTGGCCGTTGGGCCCCATGATGCGCTCGAAGCCGCCGATGCCCTGGTTGTCCTCGGCCGAGACGCCGCCGGAGTAGTCGAGCGCGCGCTTGCCGGTCAGCACCATTGCGGAGTCCGGCATCATGATCAGGATCCCCCGCGTGTGCATCAGCATCGTCGCTTCCGCGTTCCAGTACGGCTGCGCCCCGACGTTGATGCCGTTGACGATGATGTTGACCTCGCCGCCGCGCTGGGTGAAGTTCACCAGCCGACGCAGCACGAGCGCGATCCAGTCCATGTTCTCGGTGCCGGAATCCATGGCGATCTTCGCCCCGGCCGACAGTGCGAACCACTCGAGCGGCACGCGCTTCTGCTCCGCCAGGTCGATCGCGGCGATGATGCGGCGGCACTCGGACTCGGCCAGCGCGCCGAGATCGCGCGTCGGATCGCCGAGCAGAATGACGCGGGTCATGCCGTCCGGGTACTTCGAGGTGAAGTTCCTGATCACGCCGACGATGATGTTGCTCCGGTTCTCTCCCGGTGGTCGGGCCACCGCCGTCAACTGGTGCTGGCCGTTGAGGTCGTGTTCGAAGAACTCGCCCCACGGCGTGTCGCGGTGGCCGTTGCCGGCGCTGTCGCGGGGCGGGGCGAGCATCTTCACGAGCTCGTAGGGGTAGACCATGCCCATCTGCCGGGCCCGCACCACCTTCTGCTCGTACGGCGTGAGCGTAGGGATGGGCAGGGAGGGCGGGTCCTGATACGTGGCGGTGAGGTGATGTTCGTCGCCCGTGAGCAGGATGCTGACGTCCCGCACCGTGTCGTCCGGCTGCGGCACGTGGCAGCGGATCACGATGCCCTCGATGCCCAGGTCGGCCGTCGCAGGGGCCAGGCGCGCGCACAGCGCACTGAGCTCCTCGGGCTCGAGGTCGAACGGCGGCCAGACGTACAGCTGGACCCTGTTCCACAGCAGACGACGGTCCGGTGGGCGCCGGGCCTGGGCGCGCCCGAGTCCGGCCATGGCCTCCATGAACATGCGCTCGAGGTGCGGCAACTGGACGATGCGGCCGTGCTCGTCACGCACCGGCGTGAGATCGCGCACTTCTGCGATGGCGAAGAGGCGCTCGTCGCGGGGGTTGTCCTTCGCGACGCCGTGGATGATGTAGACGTCCTCGACCGACGGCAGGCGTTCGATGTCGAAGTTCGCCAGCCGCGACATGTGCAGCCGCTTGGCGATCATCGGGTGGCCGCCGCGGTAGAACTTGTCTTCCACGTAGCCCTGGGGCGCCGGCCGGAACGTGAAGTGCTGCATGCCGCCGAGGCCGAGCCCGCCATGCGGTCCAGTGAGCTCGATGACCACGCGGCGGATCGGCCGCGGGAACTGAGCGGCGTTCAGCAGGGTGCGGAACGCCTCGGCGTTGCGCTCCGGGTCGCCGAGTGGCGCGGTCTGCCACACCGACAGGTCGAGGGCGGCATCGCTGTCGGCCGCCACGTCGAGCAGCGGCATCGCAATGCGCACGACATCGGCCACGGCGTCGCGGTCCGCATGCGTGATGACGCCGACGATGCGCCGGCCCTCGTGCAGGTATTCGATCACCGTGAACGCGTGCCCGTCGCGCATGATCGGACGCACCGCCTGCAGCTGCCGGATCCGGTGATAACGGCGGGCCATGATCTCCAGCAGCAGCTGCTGCATCCGTGGCCCGGCGTTCTGCAGGCGTCCAGTCAGCAGCGTCGCGAGCGGCTGGGGGCAGTCCACCAGGGCCATCACGTGCTCGTGACGCGCCGGTCCGTCCGGCTGGACGGCGAGAGCGGCGAGGTGCGACTCCACCGCGGCATACGCCTCGTGCCGAACCCGTTCCAGCAGCGGCTGGTCGAACAGGCGATACCGCAGCTCGCGGGCGAGATCGTGCACGGACGGGTGCCGCTGGTACGTCGCCGCGACGAGGCGGTCGAGCAGGTGCCGGGACGGCTCGCTCGCGTAGTTCTGGAGGTGCGCCACCTGTTCGAGGCGATGTTCGAGAATGCTTGCGACGGCGACGGCCATCACGTCCTCGTGCTGGTGGGCCTTGAACATCCGGAACAGCGACTCGAGGAGTTCCGGTGACCGCTCCAGCTTCCGCACGCCGTAGTGCGCCATCGCCCGCCCGAGATCGTCGATGAACGACGCGGGCAGCCGTTCGTCCGACGCGTCGAGCGTGCGCAGATAGGAGAACAGGTGCATCTCCCGGCTTACCGGACCCCCGCGCAGCGGGGCGTCGTCCTCGTCGGGGCGGCGATCAAAAGGTTTGATGACGTCCACGAAGGCCTGGAGGACCCGGTCCTCGCACGCGAGCGCCTCGGCGTCGGCCCCGTCGAGCCCGTAGGAGCAGACCTCGTGCCACTCCCGCAGCGTCTTCGAGGTCGTCGGGGCGTCTGCGTCGTAGCCGAGCACGAGCGCCAGCAGGCCATCCAGGACGTGACGGCGCCGGACGGCGAGGGGCTGCCCGGTGTTGGGGGCGGGGACGATGGGGGAGAAGTCGATGCGCTCGGTGCACACGCGTTCGTCCGCTTCTTCGGCGGGATCGAGCACCACCAGCGTGGCCCCGGCGGAGACCTGAACGCCGGGAGCGACGGCGACCTCGCGGACGGTGCCGTCGAACGGCGCCAGCACCGCCAGTTCCATCTTCATCGCCTCCAGGACCAGCAGGCGATGGCCCTTCTGGACCGGGTCGCCCGGCTTCACCGCGAGCGACACCACGAGCGCCGGGGCGGTCGCGCGGACGATGCCGGCGTTGTCCCGCGACACGCGGTGTGCAACGCCTTCGACCTCGACGATGTAGCCGAGCGACTGGGCGATGAGCTGAACACGGTAGCTGCGGTCGCCACAGGCCAGGCGCCACTCCGACCCGTGCGAGCGGCGTTCGCGGAGCGGTGAGGCCCCGACGCGTGACGCCGTGACGGGCATCGACTGCCCGTCCACATCCACGACGTAGGTCTTGGGGCCGATCTTGCGCACGACGAAGGTGTAGGAGTTGCCGCGGTACCCGAGTTCGACCGGGCGGCCGATGTCGAGGCTGGTCTGCGGCCGGCCGCGTGCGGCCCAGGCGAAGAACTGGTCGCGCTCGACGTCGACTTCCGCCTCGTAGGATTCGATTGCCGCCCGGAGCAGCGCAACCTCGGCGTAGGGGCGCGCCGAGAACTGCCCGGTGGCCATGTGCCGGTCCAGCCAGGCGACGTCCACGCGGCCGGCGCGCACGTCGGGGTGGGCGAGCAGATCGAGCAGGAAGGACTTGTTGGTCGTGCCGTCCCTGATGACCACGCGGCTTTGCGCAAGCGCGCGACGCAGCCGCGCGAGCGACTCGTTCCGCGTCCGGCCCCAGGCGATGATCTTCGCAATCATCGAGTCGAAATCGCGCGGGACCGTGTCGCCCTCGCTGACGCCGGTATCGACGCGCAGGCCCGGGCCGCCCGGAATGCGGAACGCCTCGATGGTGCCGGGCGCCGGCGCGAAGCCGTTGTCCGGGTCCTCGGCGTTCAGACGCACCTCGATGGCGTGGCCGCGGGACGGCGGCGGCTCGCCTTCGAGCCGGCCGCCGCGCGCCACGTGCACCTGCAGCTTGACGAGATCGGCGCCCATCGTCATCTCCGTCACGGGGTGCTCGACCTGCAGGCGCGCATTGACCTCCATGAACCAGAACTGTCCCGTGCTGTCGAAGAGGAACTCGACCGTGCCCGCGTTCTGGTATCCGGCGGCGCGCGCGATGCGGACTGCCGCGTCGCGCAGGGCCTGATCCTGTTCGG
>CAYLZN010000168.1:10780-11975 GCA_964387935.1 uncultured Vicinamibacteraceae bacterium
GGCGGAGAGGGCGGGCGACGGGGCCTCCTCGATGACCTTCTGATTGCGCCGCTGCACGGAGCAGTCGCGGACGCCGAGGGCCCAGACATGGTCGTGGTGATCCGCCACGATCTGGACCTCGACATGCCTCGCGGCCTGCACCTGTCGCTCCATGAAGACCGTGCCGTCGCCGAACGCGCGCTGCGCCTCGGAGCGCGCGCGCTCGAAGGCTTCGGCGAGTTCGTCCTCGGCGCGCACGAGCCGGATGCCGCGCCCGCCGCCGCCGGCGGTCGCCTTGATCACGAGCGGATAGCCGATGGCGTGAGCCTTGTCGCGTGCGAGCTCGAGCGATTCCACGGCGCCGCCGCTCCAGGGGACGACGGGCACCTGCGCCTGCTCCGCCATCAACTTCGAGGTGATCTTGTCGCCCAGGCGCCGCATCACGTCGCCGCTCGGGCCGATGAAGACGAGGCCCATGCTGGCGCAGAGATCGGCAAACGCGGCGTGCTCGGCGACAAATCCCCAGCCGACCCACACCGCGTCGGCACGGGCGGCGGTCAGGGCGCGCGCGACGCGGTCGTAGTCGAGGTAGACGGGTTTGCGCTGCCCGTCCCTCGGATCGAGGAATGTGGCGGGGCCGAGACTGACAGCCTCGTCGGCCTCGCGGACGAACAGGGCATGGCGTTCGGGTTCGGCGTAGAGCGCGAGGCTTGCGATCGGGACGCCCTCGGCGCTCAACTCGCGCGCCGCGTGGACGAACCGCATCGCCGATTCGCCGCGGTTGACGATGGCGACACGGTGGAAGGTCCGCGTCATGACAAACCTCCAGCAATCGGAGGGCACACGTGGGGTGGGCCGCTGGGTTGTGGGGGCCGGGGGCTGCGGCAAGGTACCTTGCGTCGGGCGGGGAAGTCATGCTGCGGGGCGTCAATTTGGCGCCGCAACGTGGCAAGGAAGGGAAAGGGGCGTACGGCTTACGGCGTACGGCCTACGGCGGCCACGCGGGTGTATCGACGGAATCTGGCGCGCGGCGGAGCGTGGTATGATCCGCGGGTTGCGGCGCCGGTGCTGGTGCCGCCAGCCAACCCACCTCACGCGTCCCCGTCGTCCAGTGGTCAGGACGCCGGCCTTTCACGCCGGTAACACGGGTTCGAGTCCCGTCGGGGACGCCAAACTTGATTCGGCCCTTTCATCGGGCTCCAAGTACCTGAAAAGC
>CAYLZN010000169.1:0-5887 GCA_964387935.1 uncultured Vicinamibacteraceae bacterium
ACGCGCACGCGGTCGCCGGGGTGGATGGCCCGCGCTTGGGCGTCGGCCGGGTGAATCGCCACCACGGGATTCGGACTGATCGCGCGGATCGACGGCAGGTTCCCGAACTGCGAGTGGATGCGGTTCTTCGTGTTGGGCGTGAGCAGGTACAACCCGTAGCGCGACCCGGCATCGCCGCCCCGGGAGTCGCCGGACGCCGCACGACGGGTCGATTCAACCGGTTCGGTGTAGGTGGGCAGCGGGGCCTGCCCCCACCGCTGCCTCGCCTCCTCCGACTCCAGTTCGATTCGACCGGAGGGCGTCGGAAACCGCAGGTCCGCAAACGCCACGTCGACATGACCAGGCGCGCGCACCGGCCGCGCGCGCAGGTCGTCGAGCGTCAGGCCCGTGGCCGCACGCAGCTTCGCCTCGACGAACGCCTCGGTCGCGGCATCTCCGGGAGCCGGGATCGCCGCCGCGGTCGCGTCCCGATCGAACCCGAGCCTGTGCGCGAGGTGCCAGTAGATCTCCGACTCCGGCTTCACCTCACCCGGTGGGTCGATCACCTTCTGCCTGATCTGGAGGTAGTCGTGCCAGTACGCGCCGATCACGTCGGTCTGCTCGAACATCGACTTGGCGGGCAGCACGATGTCGGCTTCGCGCGCGGTGTCGGTGAGGAACTCGTCGATGACGACGCGGAACTCGAGGGCGCGGAAGGCCCGGAGGACCGCCGGGGTCTCGGGGTTCTGCGGGATCGGGTTGCCGCGCTCGACCCAGGCCATCTTCAGGGGCGGGTCGGTGGTCGCGAGCATCTCCGGCCCGAGGCGAGCGGTCGAGATCGAGACCCGGACGATGCCGTCCGGGGTCTCTGGGGGATAGAACTCCAGCGGGTCCTTGACGTGACCGAAGACCTGCGTGCGCAGGTTCGCGAAGATCCACCCCGCGCCGGGTCGCCCGATGTTCCCCGTCAGCGCCAGCAGTGCGATCATCGCCCTCATCGTCTGGCCGCTGTTGGTGTAGCGCTGCATGCCGAACCCCGCGCAGATCGTGGCCGGCTTCACGGTGCCGATCAGCCGCGCGAACTGGCGGATCTGCTCTTCGGGCACGCCAGCGACCTCGGCAGCCCAGGCGGGTGAGCACGATTGCACGTGCGCGCGGAAGGCGTCGGAGCCTTGCACGTGGTCGCGCACGAACGGCTCGTCTACCAGTCCCTCGGTGACGAGGACGTGCGCGGCGGCGAGCGCGATCGCGCCGTCGGTGCCGGGCCTGGGTTGGATCAGGAGCGAGGCGCGCTCGGCCGTCTCCGTGCGGCGCGGATCGATGACGACCAGCCGGGCGCCGGCGCCGAGCGCCTGCTCCACGAAGGGCATCTGATGGATGTTGGTCTCTGCCGCGTTCTTGCCCCAGAAGACGATCAGCCGTGCGTTCGCCAGGTCCCACGGCGCGTTGTGCTCGTTGGCGCCCAGCGTCAGCCGTGTCGCTTCGAGTCCGGCGGGCCAGCAGAGATCGCCGTACGTCGTCGTGCAGCCGCCGAACAGGCGCCAGAAGCTGGTGCCGACGCCGTTCAGCAGCCCCTTCGTGCCGCTCGACGCGTAGTAGAGGACCGACTGCGGGCCGGATTGTGTCCGGATCTCGGTGAGGCGCGACGCAATCGTGTCCAGCGCCTCGTCCCACGTGATCCGTACGAGCGCCCCGGGGCCACCGGTGCGCTTGAGCGGGTGCAGGAGACGGTCTGGCGAGTACGTGCGCTCGATGTAGCTCAGGCCCTTCAGGCAGGCGCCGTTGATCGTGGCGACATTATCCGGGTGGGGTTCGATGCGCCGGAGGCGGCCGTCCTCGACGGTGACGCGCAGACCACAGGTGCTGTAGCAGTTGCGCGGGCAGGCCGTGGTGTACACCATGGGGTCAGGTCTTTACTTTTAGCATTGTGACCCGCCCCGCGTCTCCTGCGGCACGGCGAGGCGGGCCGCTCGAGGCTGGCGCGTCGCTTGTGGCCGGAGCCCACGTGAGGCACTATGAAGCGTATGCCGGCGAGATCCTCGCGTTCGTCCGCACGCGCCTGGCCGGCTCGTAGCGGGGTTCGGGCGTCGCTTGCGCCCCGAGACCGTCTGGGTGATGGACCGGCGCCTGCCCCTCCGCTGGTCACCGGCCGGTCGCCGCCCGCCGTGCTGTCCGGTCGAGCTCAGTCGCGGTCAGACGCGGCAAGGCGCGTCCAGCGCCGGTAGGCTTGGCGCACATACTCCAGTCGGTCCGCGCCTGTCGGGTAGCGACGTCGGAACCATCGGATCTGTGCACGCACCCCCTCGCGCTCAGCGTCGGACACCGGCGTGCGCAGGTAGGCCTCGACCTCTGCGACCGAAAGCCGACGCTCGGCCGCGGCACTGACCCTGGCCCGAACGCCGGGGTCGGGGACACGGGTCATGCCTCCGGCTCCTGCTCGAGAATCTGCAGGAGCCGAATGTCCTCGAGGTCCTTTGGGCGTGCTGCGAACCGCTTGGTCAGGATGAGGTCCGCAATCGACGGAAGGTTGACGCTGGCGTCCGGCGACAGGGTTAGCTTCCGGCGCCTCGTCCAGACGGCGTCGAACGCGACGACCGTCCCGTCAACCGTGGGAGCCGACCGCGCGATCAGCACGTCCACCCGTTCGTCGTTCTCCAGGACGTAGCGTCCCCGCCGCCTGGCCTCGGCGGCTGCGTGTGTCGGAACAAGGTCGAATGGGGCGGCGGCCTCGTTGAAGCGGTCGATGTCGTCGATGTGCAGCCAGAAATCGTAGTCGGCGGTCAGGACCGGCAGGCCGAGCACCACGAGCGCTCGCCGACCGATCAGCAGCGCGCGAGCGCCGCTCGTCTCCACGGCCCGAAAGAAGGCGAGCTCGTCGAAGTCGGTTCCCCTCATGGTTGTTTGCGCTCGCACCGCTGGCCTCCGGACGTGGCGCGGACGGGGCGATTATACGCGCGCCGACACGCGCACGAACAGAAACCGCTGCGCGCCGGGCGCGGCGGCGCGGTGACGCTTCGGTATAATCCATGCTTCAAGCGATGGCGTTGGCGCAGGGCACCCGACTCGGCGCGTTCGAAATCGCCGGTGTGCTCGGCGCCGGCGGCATGGGCGAGGTGTATCGCGCGCACGACACGAAGCTGGATCGCCGTGTCGCCATCAAGGTCCTGCCAGACGCAGTGGCCGGGGATCCCGATCGCCTGATGCGGTTCACGCGTGAAGCCCGGACGCTCGCCTCGCTCAACCATCCCAACATCGCCCACCTTTACAGCGTCGAGGACGGCGACGGGCCGGCTGGGGTCCGCCCCTACCTCGTGATGGAGCTGGTCGAAGGCGAGGACCTCGCCCAGCGGACCGCGCGCGGCCCGCTGACATTGGACGAAGCCGTGGCGATCGCAACGCAGATCGCACTGGCACTCGAAGCGGCGCACGAGCAGGGCATCATCCATCGCGATCTGAAGCCCGCAAACATCAAGCTGCGCGAAGACGGCACGGTCAAGGTGCTGGATTTCGGCTTGGCGAAGGCGGTTGACGGCGGATCCGGGTTTCGGGAGACGGGCGCTGCAAGCAGTCATGCCGAATCGGCCACCATCACCTCGCCGGCCATGACGTTGCAAGGCGTCATTCTCGGGACCGCGGCCTACATGGCGCCGGAGCAGGCGAAAGGGAAGCGCGTCGATCGCCGGGCCGACATCTGGGCGTTCGGCTGCGTGTTCTACGAGATGCTCACGGCGCAGCGGGCGTTCGAGGGGCAGGGCGTCTCGGAAACGCTGGCGCGTGTCCTCGAGCGTGAACCGGACTGGACCCGACTGCCGGCGACGCTCTCGCCCGTGCTCGGCACCTACCTCAGACGCTGCCTGCACAAGGATCCCAGACAGCGTGTGCAGGCCATCGGCGACGTCCGGCTCGCGCTGGAGGGCGCGTTCGAGACGGCTGTCCCGCAAGCGACAGTTGCGCCGCCCCGGCGGCGCGCCGCCCTCGTCGGTACCGTCGCCGTCATCGCGGCCACGATCGCCGGCACGCTGGTGTGGGTCGCCACGCGCCAGGACCAGCCGGCGCCTCGTGTCTCGCGGCTGCAAATCGCGCCCGTGGGCGCCGCCGCACTGTCCATCGACTGGAACGAGCGAGATCTGGCCATCACGCCAGATGGTTCGCGCCTCATCTACAGCGGCAACCAGGGCACGCAGATTCTCGTCCGCGCGCTCGACACGCTCGAGCCGGCCGTCGTGTTCACGGGCAGCGTGTCCGGCTTGTTCGTGTCTCCCGATGGGCAGTGGATCGGGTTCCGTGACGGCCTCGCCGTGTTGAAGAAGGTGGCAGTGACCGGCGGGCCACCGGTCACGCTGGCGACTCTCGACACCGCGGGTCTCAGCGGCGCCACGTGGGGACCGGACGACACGATCATCGTCGCCACCAACAGCCGGGACACCGGCCTGCAGCGGATTCCGGCGTCAGGCGGGCCTGTGACGATGCTGACGAAACCCGACCCCGCGAAGGGAGAAGGCGATCACTTGTGGCCCGAGATGCTGCCCGGCGGCCGCGCCCTGCTGTTCACGATCACGTCGCTTGCGGGCGGCCTCGATGCCGCCCAGGTGGCCGTGCTCGATCTCCAGACCGGAACGCACAGGATGCTGTTGCGCGGCGGCAGTCACGCCCATTACGTGGCGAGCGGCAAGCGCAACAGCGGCTATCTGGTCTACGCGGCCGCGGGCACGCTGCGTGCGGTGCCGTTCGACCTGGCCCGTCTCGAAACGCGAGGCACGCCAGTGACCGTCGTCCCGGACGTGGTGACGACCATCCGGGGCGGCGTGGACGCCATCGTGGCGGGCGATGGCACGCTGGCCTACGTACAGGGGACCGTCGAGGTCACACCGCGCAGTCTCGTGTGGGTCGACCGGGAAGGCCGCGAAACGCCGATTCTGGCGCCGCAGCGCCCGTATTTCCTTCCCGCGCTGTCCCCCGATGGCACGCGCGTCGCGGTGTTCGCCAACGATCAAGAGCGCGACCTCTGGCTCTGGGATCTTCGCCAGACGACGCTCACGCGTCTCACATCCACGCCTGGTGTCGACGTCGTCCAGGTGTGGACGCCTGACAGCCGCCGGCTGATCTTCTCGTCGGAGCGATCGGGCGTGCGGAATCTGTTCTGGCAGCCCGCGGACGGCGCCGCTGCAGCCGAACGGCTGACCGAGAGTCCCAACACCCAGTACCCGATGGGGGTGTCACCCGACGGGCAGTGGCTGATCTTCACCGATGAGTCGCCAGCCACGCGCAACGACCTGATGGCGCTCACCCTGGACACGGCCCGCCGCGTGGTGCCGCTCGTGCAGTCCGAGTTCGTCGAGCAGAACGGGAGCCTCTCGCCTGACGGACGCTGGCTCGCCTATGAGGCGAACGATTCGGGCCGGTTCGAGATCTTCGTGCGGCCCTTCCCTGATGTGAGCAGCGGCCGCCAGCAGGTGTCCACGACCGGCGGGACGCGACCGCTCTGGCGCGGTGACGAACTGTTCTACGTGGCTCCGAGCGGTGCGGTCATGGGCGTGCGGGTGGCGCGCGGCACATCGTGGTCGGCGACGACACCGACGCAGGTGGTGAAGGAAGGGTACTTCACGAATCCGAACTGGTGGGGCCGGTCGTACGATGTTTCACCAGACGGCCAGCGCTTCCTGATGATCAAGCCGGGCGGCGCCGACGGAACCGCGGCGCCCACCAGCATCATCGTCGTGCAGCACTGGGTCGAGGAACTGAAGCGGCTCGTGCCGACGAAGTAGTGCGGCGACTGCCTTGACGGGAGGCGCACATTACTTCGTCCCTCCCGCCAGCTTCCGCCGGATCAGCTCGTCGAAGTTCAGCACCAGCTTCAGTTCGCGTCCACTGGTGGGCGCCGTCGGCATGAGCAGCGCGCGGCCGTCCG
>CAYLZN010000169.1:5897-11959 GCA_964387935.1 uncultured Vicinamibacteraceae bacterium
CAGCAACGCCTGCCCGCTGGGGTGGATGTCGTACAGGCGCCCGAATGTGCGTCCGGCCTGCCAGAAGCCCGTCGTGACGGCTGGCGTGCCGAACTCCGGCACGGCGCCCATCGTGACCGGCACGGCATAGAGGTGCGAGCCGGTCCGGTTGCGGTAGTAGAGCGTCGCGCCATCGGGGGCCCACACCGGCTCGGTGCCGCCCCCCTGCGACACCTGGATGTCGGCCGCGCCCTCCGGGAACGCCCGCACCCAGATCTCATCCCGGCCGCTCTTGTCGGACACGTAGGCCATCCACCGTCCGTCGCGCGACACGTGACCCAGGCGATCGTTCGCCGGCGTCTTCAGCAGGGGCCGCGGCTCGCCCGGCGGCGCGAGCGGGAGCAGCCACAAATCGTAGTTGTCCTCGGCCTCGCTGAGTCGTGTCCCGAGGCCGCCGGATTCCTGGTACACGAGGAACCGCCCGTCTTGGGTGACGACCTGAGGCTGCTGCCACACCTTGCTCGTCGTCAGTCGCCTGGGAGGCGCACTGCCGTCCACAGGCTTTTCGAACAGGCCGGCGCCGCCCTCTGTGTCAGGTGGGACCTGGTAGATGACACGACGACCATCGGGCAGCCAGACCGCCCACATCCCGCCTATCGTCGTCACCACTTGCGAAGAACCCGTCTCCAGGTCAGCCACGACCAGTCGCCTCCCCTTCTCGTCCCCTCCGCCGTGCAGCAGCAGGCGCCGGCCGTCAGGTGACACCCTGGCCACGTTAGTGGCTGGCGGCGGGGTGAACCGAAGCGGCGGCGGAGGAACGTCGCCCCGGAGGATCCAGCTGAAGCGGGCGGGCACCGACAGCGTACGCGAGGCCCGATAGGCGAGCGTGCCCGTGTCCGAGATCGTGATCGGTGCCGTCCCCCCGCCCTCAGACAACAACGAGACCGGATCGCCCGTCACCTCTCCGCGGTCGAGGTCGAATGGGACGACGGACAGATCGCTCTGTCCCTGGCCGGCAGTTCGCCAGAACAGGAGGTGAGCGCCGAACAGCCGCGGGCGGGTGGCTCCCTTCAGCGGCAGGTTGCGCCGCTGACCTCGTGCCCAGACCGCGACCTGCGGGTTGCTCTGATATGTGGTGGCAAACAGGATGCCCGCGTCACCCGGGAGGGCAACGGGTGCCGCACTCCCCTGCTCGCTGCCTTCGAGAGCCGAGCGTGGAACCATGATCTCGCCCTCGCCGCCTGTGGCGGGGTAGCGCCGAACCGGGCCGAGCTCGTCGCCGAGCAGGATGTGGCCCGTGCTGGTCCATGTACCCTTGTCGGAGGTTGCAGGTGCGGCGAACCACGGCACGTCCGCCAGATCCACGGTGCCGCCGCCGCTCAGGGCGATCTTCTTGAGTTTCAGATCCAGCTTCGAGGTGAAGGCCAGCCAGTCGCCGTCTGGCGAGAACGCCAGGTTCCACGGGTTCTCGGTGCCCGGCAGCGGCCTCGCAGTTGGCTCGCTGAGCCGCCGGTAGTAGAGGCGGACCATATTGCCCTCGGGCCCGGGCGGGCCTTCTTCCGCCACGGCGGAATAGACGATGCTCTGGCCGTCGGGCGAGAGGGCGAGCCCGCCCAGCACCATTTCCTGGTCGGGGGGCAGCATCAGCGAGAGGTACAGCGGTTCCTTGGGTGCCGGCGCGGGCGCACGCGCCACCGACCACGCGAGCGCGCTGCCGAGCGCGAGCGCGAGCAGCGCGAGGCCCAGCGAGAGCGGGTGGCGCCAGATGGCACGCCGCGGCGGCACGGGGATCGCGCCGACCCCACTCGCCTCCACGCCCACGCTCGACGTCCCCGCCGAAAGCGCCGCGAGCGTGTCCTCCAGCGTGAAGCGCGCGTCGGCGATGTCGTGCAGCCGCTGCTTCGGCTCCTTGCGGAGGCACCGCTGAATCAGCGCGCGCACCGGCCCCGGCGTCGTCGCCGGCAGCGTCGTCCAGTCGGGATCGCGCTCGAGGATCTGCGCGAGCGTGTCGGTCATTGTCGGGCCCGGGAACGGCCGCGCGCCCGTCAACATCTCGTAGAGCAGCGCCCCGAACGCCCACACGTCCGTGCGCGCATCCACCGGCAGCCCACGCGCTTGTTCCGGGCTCATATACGCGGCCGTGCCCAGCACGATGCCGTGCTGGGTCATCTGGGCAGGACTGGTGATGGTGGCCGCGTCCTCCTTCATCGCGCCCGGTCCGGTCTCGCCCACCGGCTTCGCCAGCCCGAAGTCCAGGATCTTCGCCTTCCCCTCCGGCGTCACCTGGACGTTGGCCGGCTTCAGATCGCGATGGACGATCCCCTTCTCGTGCGCCGCCTCCAGGCCGTCCGCGATCTGGCGCGCCAGCTCCAGCGCCTCGCGCACCGCGAGCGGGCCTAGGGCTATGCGCGCCGCCAGGCTCTCGCCCGGCACCAGCTCCATCACCAGCGCGCACAGGGCCGGCGCGCCCGCGGTCGCCTCGCGTTCCTCGAAGCCATACACCTGCGCGATGTGGGGATGGTTGAGCGCGGCGAGCGTACGCGCCTCGCGCTCGAAGCGCGCCAGCCGCTCCTGGTCCACCGCGAACTCCGCGGGCAGGATCTTCAGCGCCACCTTGCGCCCGAGCTTCGTGTCCCGCGCGCAATAGACCTCGCCCATCCCGCCTTCGCCAAGCTTGGCGAGCACCTCATAGGACCCGATGCGAGCACCCGGAGCGAGCGCCACGGCCGCCTCCTCGAAGGATGGCGTAGCTTAGCCCAACTCGGGGCCCGTCGCGCGTTCCGGAATCTTCAACCCTCCGCCACCGGCCCGTGCTCCCCGATGGTGGTCCGGCGTTGACCACGCCCGCAGGTCAGTGCATGATAAGTGCATGGCCGTCAAGACCATCACCATCGACCTCGAGGCCTACGACGCGCTCGCCCGTCGCAAACGGCCGGGCCAGTCCTTCTCCGACGTCATCAAGGCCCAGTTCCGCGGCAGCGGCCGGGGACAAGATCTGCTCACCGCCGCCCGCGCCGTCCGTGTGGACGCGCGAACGGTGGACGCCATCGAGGCCCGTGTCGCCAGCCGGCGGCGCGACCGTCCCCGCGTGCCGTCGCTGTGACCCACCTGGACACGTCGTTCGTCGTCGATCTGCTGCGCGAGCAGGCGCGCGGCGCCGGCGGCCCCGCCACCGCCTGGCTCGAGGCGCATCCCGAAGAGCCCCTGGCCGTGTCCGTCTTCGTCGCGTGTGAACTCGAGGCTGGCGCGAGCCGCGCGACGCACCCCGCGCGGGAACAGCCACGCGTGCGCGCGCTGCTCGATGCCGTCACCGTCGTGTACCCCGACGACCGGTTCGCCCCCCGATTCGGCGCGGCCCTCGCGGCCATCCTCGGCGCGGGGCGATCGATTGCCACGATGGACCTCCTCATCGCTACCTCGGCGCTGCTCGAGGGCGCCCCGCTCATCACTGCGAACCGGCGGCACTTCGAGGTCGTGCCGGGTCTCGTGGTCATCGGGTATCGGGCCCACGTCCGAGACTCGTGAGGAGGCGCGCCTTACTTCGTCGCCTCTGCCAGCTTCCGCCGGATCACCTCGTCGAAGTTCACCACGACGCGCAATTCGCGGCCGAGGGCCTTCGCCAAGCGTGGCGAGGATTCAACACGAACCGATCGTTTCACCGGGCATGGTCGAATCCTCGGCTGCCTTCGGCGGACCGCGCCGTCGCCCGCGGAACGGGGGACTGCGGCCGCGAGCGAAAGCGGGCCGCCTCCTCGAAGGACTTTTAGCCCACCTCAGAGCCCGATGTGCGTTGCGGAATTGGGCCACGCGCCCGGTGCGGTAGCGCCACGGCGTGCGGCGTCGTTGGTCTCAGGCCCGGCCGCTGGACCGCGCCGGTGACGGTCCCTATACTCGTGGCCATGACCTTTCGGGATCGCCTGCTCGCGACGATTCGGGCCGCGCGCCCGGTTCTGGAGGCACCAGGCGTGCTCGTCGTGGGCTCGGAGGTGCCCAACCTGCTGGAGCCTGGCGCCGCTTCGACCCTGATCGTGTCGCAAGACCTGGACGTCGGCGTCCCAGTCGGCCAGCACGCCGAAGTGAAGCGACGGCTGCCAGAGCTCAGCGAGTTCCGTCCTTCATCAGACGAACCCTCGGTCTGGCTGCCGGACGCGGCCGGATTGCTCGAGGTCAACTTCATCGGGATGGACGCGACCCAGGACCCGGCGGACGCCTACATCCTGGACGATGATCAGCTGCCGCTGCTGGTGTTCGGGGCGCTTTCTCTCGTGTCTCCAGGTCTGGAACTCGAACTGGCCGGCACGACGGTGAGGCTGCCGCGCACGGCTGGCCTGTTGCTCGAAAAACTGGTCACCGATCGGACGGGCGAGAAGGGTGAACGGGATCTGCTGGTCGCGCTGGGCCTGCTGATGACCGCGACGCCCGCAGACCTCGACGAGCTCCAGGGTGCGTTTGGGCGCCTGCGGCCCGAACTGCGCTACGTCGTCTGCTCGAACCTGACGGTCTTGTCCTTGCTCGAGGCCCGCCCGGGAATGCCAGACCCGGGGCCGCGACGAGGGGACGTGGCAGCCCTGATCCGGCGCCTCGCGCCCGGAGCGCGCGTCGACTCATGAACACGGTGATGGAGCGTCGGCTGCGGCAACTGCGCTCGCGAGTCCTCGTGCGTTCGTGGGAATACCGTCAGCGTCGACACGCGCGCGGGGCGTGGTTCCGCCTGCGCCGCGTGTTGGCCGATGCCGCCGAAGCCTACGCGATCTCCCCCGAGGTGGCGCGCGAGCTCGTCGCGGAGGGCTACGGCCCAGAGTCTGTCGGAGCAGAGTTCCAGCCGCCAAAGACGATCATCGTCATCCCACAGGGGCGCGTCGCGCGAATCCCGGGGGTGCGGCCGTTGACGCTGCGTCTGGGCGGCGAACTCCTCCTCGCCAACCACCTCGCCCTGGTGCCGTTTACAGAATCTGTTCGCGCAACCCGCGACCTCCCCACGGGTTCCCCGGATCCCGAGCCCTGAAACTCGGTCCAGGCCTCTTACCCTTGGCCTGTCGCCGGCCCCGGTCCGTCAGAGCACGTCCACGAGACGCGGCAGGTGGGTCTCTGCGTGATGGATGTTGACGGTTCGCCTCGAGCGTCTGACGTCTCCCGCGCGGAACACCTCGTCCATGCGCCTGCGCCGAGTGGCGAGACGATCTCGTAGGGGCCCGTCGGGTGGCCAGCCCCAGAGAGGTCTCACCTTGGCAGCCGCTCGCGCAGTTCGCTGGTCCAGTTGAGCACCACCGACAGCTGCCCGCGCACGGGGCCAAAGTCCGCACGGCGATTCATGAGAAAGCGACGGCCATCGTGGGAGACTTCGTATGCCCGCCCATACGAACTGCCGCGGGCGTACGGCCCGTTGAACATGAGCGAAGGCTCCCCCGGCGCCGGCACGGCGCCCGATCCGAGGCGGACGCGCCAGAGTCCTCCGCTCTCGGCCCGCGACACGAAGAAGACCTCGCGGCCATCCGATCCCCACGCAGGCGCGGACCCGCCGTTCGACGTCAATTGCCAGCGGCGCTGCCGGGCAGGATAGTCGGTCAGATAGACTTCCTCGCGCCCGGTCTCATTCGAAGCATAGGCCAGCCACCGCTCGTCGGGAGAGAGTGCGGGCTGGGACTGCAACCCGGGACCGCCGATCAGCACCTCACTCGTCCGGTGATCGAGATCCATCCGGTGGATGTCCACCTGGCCCGGCGGCTGAATGAGGGTGTACAGGAGGTATCGCCCATCCCGCGACACGGCCCCCGGAACCGGTTCACGCCCGCCCTGGAACGGCAGGATCTCAGCAGGAGCGCCGGCCCCGTCGGCGCGCTCGATCACCAGGCCATTGCCATAGGCGGAGTCCTGCACGGCGCCCGAGGCGATGCGCTCACCGTCCGGCATCCACAAGGGCATGGTGCGGGACGGCAATCGGCCCACCGTGCCGCGCGCGAAGTCGTAGACCCAGACGTCCCGCTCGGGCAGCCTTCCCTTGGAGCTCACGAGGTTCATGTGGACCAACGCCAGCCGCTGTCCGTCGGGACTGATCCGGGGCAGAAACGTATCCGACACGGTGT
>CAYLZN010000170.1:0-11928 GCA_964387935.1 uncultured Vicinamibacteraceae bacterium
CTCAGGGCTGGCGGGAGGAGTGACGGAGTGCGTAAGGTGTCCAGGGACGGCGTGCGCCGTCGGCCGGAGGGACCGGCGACGAGGCCGCGGCCTCGTCGCTGGCAGCGGGTGGTCGCGGAATACCCCGAGGTCGCCCGCGGCTACGAGGCGCTGCGCGCCGCGTGCAGCGCGTCGGGCCCGCTCGACGAGCGGACGGTCGCCCTCGTCAAGCTGGCCGTGTCGGTCGGTGCCTCGGCGTCGCGCACCACGCACGTGCACACGAAGAAAGCCCTCGCGGCAGGCGTCGAGGCGGAGGCCCTGCGTCAGGTGGCCCTGGTGGCGCTGCCGACGATCGGCCTGCCGCGGGCGCTCGACGCCCTGGCCTGGATCGAGGAGAGCGTCGCGGAAGTCGAGCGCGCGTGACCCCGCGGCGGGACGGGCGGTCACATCGCTGCTGACGGCGTACGGCGTGCGCCTCCAGCCTCGAGGTCTCCGATGTACGGCGGTGATGGACTGGCCGCCAGGCGCCAGCGGCTCACCTAGCCAGCCGGCGATCACGGCCGGACATCATGGTGTGTACCAGATCGGCGACGTGTAGGCGCGCTCGGTCACGGTCATGCGCGTGCCCGGCAGCGGCTTGATGCCGAAGCGCTTGGCGTCGTACGCCGTCCAGCGCGGCGTCGGGATCTCGATCACGCGCGCATAATAGAACGCTCGTTGGGACCCGCTGAACTCCGGATCGCGCCACACGGTAGTCAGCTCGGGCGCGCCGATGGTGTTGGTCCAGGTGGCGTTGGCCACATCAACGGTGTTGCCCACCGAGGGCAGCTTGCCATCGGCGCCGGGCTTGCGGCCGCTGCTCCAGGCCACGTCGTGGACTTTCTCCTGCAGCTGGCCCTTCGCGTCGACCCAGCCCTTGACGATCTGGATGCGATCGAGATTGGCGCCGATCGGGTCGCGCAAGGCGGCGACGAGGAAGGTGGGCACTTTGCCAGCCGGCGCCTGCCTCAGGTCGCCGCCCATCGGTACCCCCTTGGTGTAGCCGATCGCGCCGGGTGTGCGTGAGTCGGCGTCGGCGGCCACGAAGTCCCAGCCCCCGAAGAACCGTACCACCATGCGCGTGCCGGTGGTCGCATACGTCTCGCGGCGCTGCATCGCGTCCCAGATCGCCTCGCGCGTGTTCTCGGTCGCCCATACCGCCGCGTAGCCGGCGGCGGCCACCTCCCAGTCCATGATCCTGACGCCAGTCTTCGCATTGTTCATGAACGTGGCGGAAAGCCGTTCGGGCGACGGCTCCTGGGGTGTGGTCTTGCCGAAGAAGTTGTCCTCCTCCATCGCCGTGAGGCCGGTGTGCGCGTCGCTGCTGCCGACGAGACCGAACTTGTAGGGATTGGCGCCGAGTGTCTGCTCGAGCAGCAGGCCGTTCTTCAGCGCCGCCCGGAGGTATTCGTACTGCAGCATGTCCTTCGACTTGGCCACGCTGCCATCGAGATTGCCCTTGTCCCACGTTTCGAAATCAGCGAATTCGTCGTTCGGCGACAGGAATGGATGCGCCTCGCCGTCGCCCTTCGTCTGCGTCGCTTCGTAGAGCCGCTCCCATTTCGCGCGTGTCTCTGCGTACTCGCGATCGATCGGCCGGCCGAACGCTTCGACCACCGGGAACATCTGGCCGTTGCTCAGATTGCCGTTGTGCGCGATGGCCAGCACGCTGCCGCCGGTCTTCGTCTCGTAGGCCGTCATCCATTTCCAGAGGTCGGCCGGATTGTCGCTGCCCGGCGGATAGACGGTGAACGGCTCCACCTGGCTGGCCTTGCTGGCATCATCGCGAAAGATCACGTTGCGGTGCAGGTTGTTGCCGCCGGTGTTCGAGGTCCACTCGTAGCCGATGAAGGCCGTGAAACGGCCCGGTGCGTTGAACGTCTCCGCCGCGGCGATGGTTTCCTGCCAGGCCGCCTTGTACGCGCGCGTGCCCGGTGCGTACATCAGGTCACGAGGGAAGGTCCCCTGCGAAAACGCGCCGATGATTTCGAGCGCGGCCGCGCCGCCCTGGCCCGCCTGGATCATGTCGTACCATCGGCGGCCGGTCGGGTTGGCGACGACTTCGGGCTTGCCGGCGAAGAGATCCGGGAAGAAGCCCATGTTGTCCGAGTGATCCGCCACAACGAGGAAATCCAGCGGCCGCGACAGCTTCACCGGCTGGCCGCTCGACGCCATCACTTCCTCACCGCGAGCGAACCGATACGCGTCGCGCGGGTTCAATCGTGCCCCGAACGCCCCCGCGTCCATCGAGAAGGCCGTGTGCAGGTGCGTTTCGCCGAAGTAGGGGCGCGTCGGGAAACTGCGCCCGGCGTACGGTGAGTAGATCGGCTTTGCGGGAAACGCGCGATCGGCCTTCCCTTTGTCCAACGACCCGGCGATCCCCGGCGGCGTGGCCTGCTGGGACTGCGCGCGAAGCGCCGTCCAGGCCAGACCGCCGCAGAGAAACACCCCGAGTACCACTGCAACCCTTGTCTTCATCGCTGTCCCCCTCGCCTTGTGCGCGCCAGCCTGCCCCGGTTGGGGTCTCCCCGACGACCGACCGCCGTCCTCCATCGTCGCTGCGCCGTGCGTCAGCTCACTACTTCCACGCCTTGGCCTTGACCTCGGTGAAGCGCGTCGGCTGCTTCTACCAGGGTTCCAGCTCGATGTGCTGGCTCGGCGTGACATCTTACCCCCTCGCATCAACTGGAGGGGACGCTCACGGTCCTGGGTGAGCACAGGGCGGCCCCGTGCCGGGTGCCGCGTGCCCTGAAGGAAAGCGCGGAGACGGCGCGCGGGGCCATCGGGCACGCAATCTCACTGGGAGTGAGTGACAGGACGGATCGACGGGTTCTTGAAGACTCGCGCCGTGCTGGCCACGCGCCGCCGGCCGCAGGCCAGGGCCTTCAGGTCCGCGAGCAGGCCAGCCGGCAATCTCAGCGAGACGAGAAGTCGTCCCGTGTCGGTCCGACCCAACGCGGTGATTTGACGACGTGCTCGCGCGGTCCAGCCCGGGCTGGGCCCCGCCGAGTTCTGGCGCACCTGGACGATGCCGATGGAATGAGCAGGGCCAGCCCGCTTCCGATCAGCAGGAGCGTCGCGGGTTCGGGCACCTCGGGCAGCACGTGGAATCTGAGGTCGCGGGGCGGGAGGCCCGCACCACCGTCGGGAAACAGCCGCGCCGTCCCGCCGCCATAGGTGGTTCCGCCCGTGCTGAACGCTGACTCCACACCCCACTCGAACGTGTTGTTGCCGACCATGAGCGTGTAGGTGTTGCCGACCACCAGGGTCACGCCTGCGAGCGACACGTCGGCGTATCCCCCGAAGCCCTCGACCAGACCCGCGAACACCCACGAGCCGAGGAGCGTTCCGGCCGTCCCCGCACCTTCGTGCAGCCGGTACTCGATCGTCTGGTCCGTCGCGACGCTGGCCATCGTGAAGTCCACGACGTAGACCCCGGCCACGGCCACCACCGCGTCCTCGGCGGTGAACGTCTGCCCGACCCACGGGGCGATGTTGCGCGCCTCGTTCGACGTGTCCTGAATGATCGGCCCTGCCGCGCTGCGATCCGGCAGCACGAGGCCAAGCGCAAGGACGCAGGAGGGCAGCAGGAGGGCGGGCACCACCTGACGAGATCTCATCGGCAGCCTCCGGAAACAAGGTAGACCAGCAATTCGGGCACCAGTGCGGGAGGCTGTCCTGGACGGTGCGCGGGTGACGACACCAGGGCGAACCTCTGCTGGGCAGCGACCTTTGTTCGTCCCGCACGGCGCGCCTTTTTTGACGGCTCGAACCTGGCAATCCGACATTCGTGTCGCTTCGATCGGACGATGTTCCGGCGCGGCGGGAGCGCCGCAACGGTCACGGATGTAACGACTTGCGCCAGAGCAGCCGACCCGAGCCCGGGTGTGCACCGCTCTTGCAGCATCTGCCGGCAATCCTCGGGAGGTGAGGCATGGTCGAGTGGTGCAGGCTGATGGTTGCAGCAGGTCGAGGGTCGGCAGTCCACGCGGAGGTGCGGCGATGAACGCGGCCGATACCGCCTGGATGCTCGTCGCGACCGCGCTCGTGCTTCTGATGACCCCGGCGCTCGGGTTCTTCTACGGGGGCCTCGTGCGTGCCAAGAACGCGCTCAACACTGTGATGATGAGCGTCGCCGCGCTGGGCTTCGTCGGCGCGGCCTGGGTGCTCGTCGGCTACTCGCTGGCGTTCGCGCCGGGGGGGCCGTTGATCGGATCCCTGTCGCGCGCGCTGCTGTCGGGTGTCGGCCTCGAGGCGCAGGGCACCATCCCGCACATCCTCTTCATGGCGTACCAGGGAACCTTCGCCATCATCACCGCCGCGCTCGTGTCCGGCGCCATCGTCGAACGGGTGCGGTTCGGGCCGTATCTGGCGTTCATCGCCGCATGGAGCGTGGTCGTCTACGCGCCGGTGGCGCACTGGGTCTGGGGCGGAGGGTGGCTGGCCGGCCTCGGCGCGCTCGACTTCGCCGGCGGCACCGTGGTGCACGTCAACGCGGCGGCGGCGGCGCTGGTTGCCACCCTCGTGCTGGGGCCGCGCAAGGACTACGCGCGACAGGCGATTCTGCCCCACAACGTGCCCTTCACGCTGCTCGGCGCAGGCCTGCTCTGGTTCGGCTGGTTCGGGTTCAACGCCGGCAGCGCCCTGGCGGCGAACGGCCTCGCCGCGCTGGCGTTGGTGAACACCATGGTGGCCCCGGCCGGAACGCTCGTGGCGTGGACCCTGATCGATCTGCAGCGGACGGGAAAAGCCACGGCCGTGGGCGCCGCGACGGCTATCGTCGTCGGGCTGGTCGCGATCACACCCGCCGCCGGGTTCGTCAGCCCGATCTCCGCGCTGGTGCTGGGCGCGATCGCGGCATTCCCCAGCTATTTCGCGCTCCTGTGGCGGGCCCGCACGCGTCTGGACGATTCGCTCGACGTCATTGCCGCGCACGGGCTCGGAGGAACCGTGGGCGCCCTGCTCACCGGCGTCCTCGCCGACAAGGCGTGGAGCGGAACCGCGGACGGGCTGCTGAGAGGCAACCCGACCCAGTTGGCGATCCAGGCGCTCGCCTGCGTGCTGGTGCTGGCCTACAGCGCGGCGGCCAGCTACGTGGTCCTCAAGATGCTCGCCCTCTTCGTTCCGTTGAAGGTGCAGGCAAGGGAGGAAGGGCTCGGCCTGGACGTCAGCCAGCATGGCGAGGAGGCCTATGCGCGTGACGAAGGCGCCATCCTGATGCTCCCGCGAGGCGCCGGTGACGGCCCGGTGCGCGTGCGGCTGGTTCCCGGAGTTGAGACCGAAGGAGGTCGGGCATGAAGCTGGTGGTGGCAGTCATTCGTCCGGAAAGGCTGGGCGACGTGCTCGAGGCCCTGTTCGACGCCGACGTCCAGGGGCTGACCATCAATCGCGTGCAGGGTCATGGCGGCGAGACCGAGCAGGTCGAAACCTACCGCGGCACGACCGTGAAGATGGCGCTCTCGGAGAAGGTCCGGCTCGAGATCGGCGTCTCGGATCACTTCGTCCAGCCGACCGTGCAGGCCATCCTGGGGGCCGCGCGGACGGGCGAGGTGGGCGACGGCAAGATCTTCGTCCTGCCGGTGGAGCGGATCTACCGGATCCGCACCGGTGAGGAGGATCGGGCGGCGGTCACGCCGGTGCAGGTCCTCGCCGCCGGCCGGGGCTGAGCGCGTTACCGGAAGCGGGTGGGATCGAGGCCGTGCTTCCGCACGGCATACCGGACGATGCGCTCCGTCGTGTGGAGGAGCCGCGCCGCTTTGGCGCGGTTCCCCCGCGCGCTCTTGAGCGCATCGAGGATCAGGTCCTTCTCGAACAGATTGAGTGCCTCCTCGAGCGACTGCCGCGGCAGCGTGCCCGATCCCTCGGCTGTCTGCAGCGTGGGGGGCAGGTGATGGGCGTGGATCGCGCCGCCGTCACAGACGAGCACGGCGCGCTCGATGCAGTTCTCGAGCTCGCGCACGTTGCCCGGCCAGTGATAGCTCATGAGCATGTCGATGGCGCTCGTGGCGATCCGGCGGACGTCGCGGCTGTGCGCGGAGGCGTACTTCCCGACGAAGTGGTCGGCGAGCAGCGGAATGTCCGGCTTGCGCTCGCGCAGCGGCGGCACGTAGATGCTGTAGACGTTGAGGCGATAGTAGAGATCCTCGCGGAACGTCCCGTCCTTGACCGCCGCCTCGAGGTCCCGGTTGGTGGCCGCCACGATGCGCACGTTGACCTTGATCGGGTGAGTGCCGCCGAGCCGCTCGAACTCCCGCTCCTGCAGCACGCGCAGGAGCTTGACCTGCGTGGAGGCGGTGAGCTCGCCGACCTCGTCGAGGAAGAGCGTGCCCCCGTGGGCCAGCTCGAAGCGCCCCTTCTTCTGCACGCGGGCGTCGGTGAAGGCGCCCGGCTCGTAGCCGAACAGCTCCGATTCCACCAGGCTCTCTGGCAGCGCGCCGCAGCTCACCTTGACGAAGGGCTTGCCGGCCCGCGGCGAGCTGTAGTGGACCGCGTGGGCGACCAGCTCCTTGCCCGTGCCCGATTCGCCCCGGATGAGAATCGTGGTGCTGGTCGAGGCCACAAGGCCGACCTGCTCGAACACCTGCTGCATCACGCGGCTGCTGCCGACGATGTTCCCGATGTCGTAGCGGGCCTTCAGCTCCTGGCGCAGCTTGGTGTTCTCGTCGAGCAGGCGCCGGCGCTCGGCCTCGATGAGCCGGTGGACCTGCAGCGCCTGCCCGATCATCGACGCGACGATCCCGTAGAATTTCGCTTCCTGCTCGTAGCGTCGATCCTCGCGGTACGGCAGGGCAATCCCGAGCGCGCCGACGGTCTTCCCGGCGGTCTTGATCGGGACGCACACGAAGGAGAGCTCCTGCCGGCCCGCCCGCCGGAAGACGCCCGAGCGGTTGAGGAACAGCGGCTCGCGGCTCACGCGGGGCACGGTGACGGGCCGTCCGCTCTGGACCACCTGCCCGCTGATGCCCTCCCCGCCCCGATAGCGCGCGCGCCGCGCGGCGATCGCCGCCCCCGTGGCGGCCTCGGCCACGAGGTCGCCCGTGCTCTCGTCCTTCAGGAACACGACGCCGGAGAGGCTGCCATGCGTGTCGCTCAGGCGCTCGAGGACGTGCGCGAGCGACGCCCGAAGGTTCAGGCTGGACCCGAGGGTCTGGCTGATCTCCAGCAGTTCCGAGAGACGGCGGGCATCGGTCGACGGCATCCGGGGATCCTGGACGCGCAGGGGCACTGACATCGTAAGGCAAGAAGAAGTTCGATGCGACACTGATGTCGTCCGGATTCCCTCGATCCGACATTCCTGTCGGCCAAACACGGTACTCGTGAGGGGCTCCTCTCGGGCCAGACCGGCAAGAAATCGGAGGATTTCGAGAATCCTGCGAGGCCGGCCGGACCCGTCCGGGCTGGAGCGCACCCTGCAGGACATGGAGTCGAGCGCGGCGCACGATCGTCGCAGGACCGCTGCGCGAGGAGAGACTCCATGGCCCGTCCCCGTCCGCGTCTCGTGGCCGCCGTCGCGGCCCTCGTCTGCCTGATCGCCGGGAGTCCCGTGGCGCGAGCCGCGCAGCAGGCCCCGCAGGATCAGCAGTCTGCTCCCGAGGCGCCGCGCGGAGGGCTGAGGGGGTATCTCGCGCGGACCACCGTCCACGGGTCCGTCGAAGGGTATTTCGGCTGGCACGTCAACCGGCAGCCGACGGCCGCCTTGCGCAACTTCGATGTCAACCACAACCAGATCAGCTTCAGCCTTGCGGAGGTGGCCCTCGAGCACAAGGCCATGGACGGCAGTCGCCTGGGCTTCAGGCTGGACGTGGCCGGTGGCCCGACGGCGGACATGGTCAATGCGAGCGAGCCGGGCGGTCCGAGCTTCCTCAAGGCCGTGCAGCAGGGGTATGTCAGCTATCTCGCGCCCATCGGCGCAGGCGTGCAGATCGACGTGGGCAAGTTCGTGACCCCGCTCGGCGCCGAGGTCATCCGGACCCGCGACAACTGGAACGTGTCGCGGAGCCTGCTGTTCACCTGCGCCGTGCCCTACTATCACTTCGGCGCGCGCATTGGGTATCAGGTGAGCCCGTGGCTCGCCATGACCGGATTCGTCGTGAACGGCTGGAACGCCGTCGAGGACAACAACACCGCGAAGACCGTCGCGCTGTCGGCAGCCGTCACGCCCGTCGATCGGCTCACCGTGACCCAGGCGGTCATGGTTGGCGCCGAGCAGGCGGGCAACGACGACGATCTGCGGACGACGTTCAATACGGTGGCGGCCTACGGGCTGACGCCTCGACTGGCCCTGCTCGGGGACGTCGTGTACGCGCGTGACTCGGTCGGCACGACGCACCCGACGTGGTACGGCGCGGCCCTTGCGCTGCGGTACGGCCGCGCGCCCTGGGCGGTGTCGCCCCGCTACGAGTGGTATGCCGACGAGAGCGGGTTCACGACGGGCGCCGCACAGACCGTGCAGGAGGTCACGATCACGGGCGAGTACGCGCTGGGGGGATTCCTCACGCGGCTGGAGCTCCGGACCGACTTCTCGACCGAACCGGTCTATCGGCGGGGCGAGGCCATGCGCACGACGCAGACGACCCTCACCCTCGACGTCCTGTACGCGTTTGCCGTGCGGAAGTAGTGGCCTCGCGCCGGGGATGGCCGACCTCCGGGCGGACCGCGCTCAGACGACGCGTGGGTCGGTGACCTCCGGCCCGAGACCGCACGCTGCCGGCGGGGTGTCGCCGTCGACGAGATAGCGCAGGGCCATCTCGATGGCCATCACGGGCGCGATCGTGCCGATCGTGTGGAACTGGTGGCCGCTGACGTGCCGATCCCACAGCGTGCGCAGCGTCGGGGCATGGTAGAACCCGCGGTCGAGGGTTCGGGGGTGGAAGAGCAACGCCTCGGCCCAGGGACGCAGCTCGTGGCGCAAGTCGTGTTCGTAGTCCGCGTACAGCGTGGCGTGCCGCGGCGCGAGGCGCACACCACGGCGGTCGAGCCAGCCGAGCGTCCGCCACAGCAGCGCGTGCGGTCCCGAGATCAGCCGGGAGGGATGCGGCAACCGCCAGTCCTTGTCCCTGGGGATCGTAGCGAGCGCTGGCGCGAGCGACGAGGCGACCGAGGATTGGAAGCGTGGCGCGGCGAGCAGCGCCTCGGGCAGCGTGTAGACATAGTCGAGGAACGCCGAGTCCGCAAACGGGCAGCGCACGTCGAACGCCGAGCGCGAGAACGAGACGAAGTTCAGCGTCAGCCGCCGATCGTGGTGACGGGTGTACAGCCACAGGAGCCGGCGTTCGGGGGCATACGCGGCGGTGGCGGCGAGATGACCGGCCATCGACTCGAACGCGAGCGGTGCCAGCGGCGTGCCCTCGCAGTGGCGAAGCAACGCGCTGGCTTCGGTGTCGGTCAGACCAGGCCAGGTGAACGCGCGCGCGAACGCCTCGTGCGCCACGCGCGCGCCCTCCGCATCGGTCCGGCCCGCCATGCGCGCGACCAGGTGTCTGTCCACGACCCAGTACGGACTGCCTCCCGCCCAGCCGGACAGGTTGATGTCGATCAGGTCGCGCGCCGCCCGGAGCGTGCTCATGCCATGGCTGTGGATCCAGCTGTGCTGCCCCTCCGTGAGCGCGAGATGGAGGGGGGCGCACTCGAGGATCCATCGGGCGTCGCGGAATGGCATCCAGTGATGCGTCGCCCCCGCCCGCCGCGCCAGGCGCCTCGCCAGCACCACGTCGCGGCTGCCGGGCGTTCCATAGGTGATCGTCGTCACCGGAACGTGCCGGGCCGCGACGCCGAGAATGCGTCGCGAATCCAGCCCGCCGCTCAGATACACGCCCGTGCGCTGCCGCGAATCGAGACGTCGCTCGATCGCCCGGCGTTCGAAGCCGGCGACCGTCTCGACCGCGGAGTCGAAGTCGTGGTGATCCTGCAGGCGGACCCGATCCCAGTCCCAGTATCGGTCGAGCGTCAGCCGGCCGCGGTGCGTGTCGTAGGCCAGCACGCTGGCCGGCGGCAGCAGTCGGACGTCGGCGAGCCACGTGCGGTCGCCGAGCAACTGCTGGTAGCGGACGTACTCGCCAATCGCCACGGGGTCGACCCTGCGCGGGACGGGGGCGGCGTCCAGCAGCGGCCGCATGCGCGGGGCGAACACGAGACCAGCCGCGGTGGTTGCGTAACAGCACTGGTACAGGCCGTAGCGATCACTCGTCACGTACAGCGTCCCCGTGCGATCGTCCCAGGACGCCGCCAGGAACATGCCGTTGAGTCCCGCCAGCGCGCTCGGATTCCCTTCGTCGAACACGCGGCCCAGGGTGGGCACGTCGAGCCCATCGATCGGGGGGCCGGACTCCTGGTAGATCTCTCCGGTCAGCCAAAGGAGTCGCCCCGAGGGGCCCGTCCACGGCTGTGCAGCCCGATTGAGCACCCCTGCGCGAAGGCGGCCCACCGCCACCCCCGGCGCGACCGGACTCACCTCGATCTGCTGGTGCGGGGCAACGCGCAGGGCGGCCGCGATCCGGTTCGCGACGTCCAGCGCGGCATCGGGTGACGCACCGTCAATCAGCGCGACACCGAAGAGTCCGCTCACCCTGCTCTCCCACCCCGGCGGTGTTCAGACCAACCCGAGCACCTTCTGCGCCACGGCCACCTGGGTCTTGCGGTCCGGAGGGCCCGTGACCTGGATCGTGAGGTTGCGGACGCGGACGGTGAGCGAATTGCTCACACTCGTCCACAGCGCCTCGTCGCCGAGCCCGCTGATCTCGATGAGCGAGCTCTCCTCGGAGCCAACGCCGGCATTCTCCTGGGCACCCGCGGCGATCGGGAGGGCATCGCGCATGTCCGCGTAGGCCCTGGCGGCAGCCTCGACGCTCTCGTCCCGCTCGAGGGAGAAGTACACGGCGCCGGGCTTGCCGTCGGTGCGCTCGAACGCACACCCGCGGATGCCCCTCGCGATGTCGGCGGTGCGGTCGGCCACCGCAGACGCGGGCACGCCCAGGATGTCGGCGGCGTGCTGTGCCCCGAAGCCCGCGCACCCGCTGACGACCTCGGGACCGATGAGTCCGGTCGAGGGTCGCGATGAGGTGGGCGGCGACGACGATGTCGCCGTGCCGTCCGGGCTCGCCTGCTGACTCGCGCCACCGCACGACGCTCCAAGCAGACAGCCCAGCACGACCGCGAGCAGCTCGGGGTTCTTCGTCGTGATCATTGGCGGCCCTCCCGGCACGACATCCAGACGTTCGAAGGGAGACGACGCCGCCGAGCGCTGGAATTCGCGGAGGATACCACACCCCCTGCGGCCGGGGCGCTGAACGGCGTTGACGCACCCGGCGCCCTTCGCTAGCGTGGGACGATGCGCTGCCGTCTCGCGATTCTGCTTGGTGTCGTCGCCGTCTGCGCGCTCGCGGCGCCGCAGCCCACACAGCCACCGACGTTTCCGCCAGGCGACACCGAAGGCCTTGTCGTCTCGCCGAACCCACGCATCCGCTACGCCTGGAAACGCCGGGTGTTCTGGACGACGTCCATGGAGCCGGGGCGCGGCACGTTCGGGCAGATTCCGCGGCAGACGGCCGCCGAGCGCGCGGTGATGACCGCGACGCTCGATGCCCTGGCGGCCGCGTTCAAGGCGACGCCCACGGGCTCGAACGGTGAAGGCTTCTGGGTCAAGGACGTACGCACGCTCGACTACTTCGACCCCTTCGTCCTGCCCGAGAAGACGCCACTCGGCAAGTTCCCGCTGATGTTCGACGCGGGCTACTATCCGTTCCACCACGAGGACGTCGAAACCAACGGCACATGGCGCCTCAGCGTGGTCGGCGAGACGGAGAGCGTCTATTTCGCGTTCAACCACCTCCCGGGATCGGACACCTCGTCGGTGATCGCGACCGAGGCCCGGCCCGGCGATCGGCCCGCCGAGCCCTTCTATCTCCGGCCTCG
>CAYLZN010000171.1:0-11917 GCA_964387935.1 uncultured Vicinamibacteraceae bacterium
CGGCACGGGCTGCGCCCGGAGATGGGCCTCGAGCGCGTCCGCTGACATTCCGTCCCGCTCGAGCACCAGGAGGCAAGTGGGTAACTGCGAGCCCGGCGCGCTCCCGCCGCCCACCGTGGAGCTGCCTTCGCGGAGCGACGCGCGCAGGCGGGCATTGGCGCGCATCGCCGCCTGCATGCGCCTGGCCCGCACCTCGACGTCGTCGCGCGTGAGTCCGATCATCCGGGCCACGGGAATCGTCTGGAGGGCACGCCCGGCGACCCATTCGAGCAGCGTGGCCTCGAGCGCGGCATAGGTGAGCTTGTCCACCCGAAGGGCGCGCATGAGTGGATGTCTTCTCACCAGCCCCACGAGCGACGCGCGCCCGAGCAGGATGCCGGCCTGCGGGCCGCCGAGCAGCTTGTCGCCGCTGAAGCAGAGGATGTCGACCCCGGCCGCCAGGCTCCGCCCGACGGTCGGCTCGTCACGCAACGCGGAGGCGGCTTCCGGCGCGTCGCACCCGAGGTGGCCGGACCCCAGGTCCTCCGCCAGCGGCAGGCCGTGCTCGTGCGCCAGCGCGGCGAGGTCGCCGAGCGAGGGGCGTTCCGTGAAGCCGTCGATCCGGAAGTTGGACGGGTGAACGCGCAGGATGAGCGCCGTGCGCTCGCCGATGGCGGCCGCGTAGTCCGCGAGCCGCGTCCGGTTGGTGGTGCCCACCTCGCGGAGGACGGCGCCGGACTGCGCCATGATGTCCGGGACGCGGAAGCCTCCCCCGATCTCGACGAGCTCGCCGCGGGAGATGATCACCTCGCGGCCCTGGGCGAGCGCGGTGAGCATCAGCAGCGTCGCGGCCGCGTTGTTGTTGACGACCACCGCGGCCTCGCTCCCGGTGAGCCGCGTGAGCAGCGCCTCGGCGTGCGTGTCACGTCGCCCGCGCGCCCCTTGCTCGAGGTCGTACTCCAGGTTCGAATACCCCGTCGCAACGGCCGCCAGGCGCTCGACGGCCAGTCGTGACAGCGGCGCCCGCCCGAGATTCGTGTGGACGATGACCCCGGTGGCGTTGAAGACGGGGCGCAGGCTGGGGGTGAGCGACGCCGCGAGATGCGACGAGGCCGCCGCGAGCATGCGCTGAGCCGCCGCCTCGGCGTCCTGGGGCAGGGGCGTCTCGCCAGGCGCGTCTGCCGCCACGCCGCGCGTCAGGAGGTCGCGAAGCCGGCTGGCCTCGAGCCTCAACGCGTCCACGACGGCCGCGCGCCCGTATCGCGCCTCGAGCGCCCGCGCCGCCGGCGACTGGCAGAGCACTTCGATCGAGGGAATGAGTCGTGGGGAGAGGGATGAAGCCATGGGCGCGCCTTGCGGGCACCGGGCCCTCAGGATACCATTCCGTCGTTCCCGCCTCGCGGGTGTCCTGGCTCGCGCCCAGACCTGTATGACTCACGCCGACGACCAGCCGACTGTCCTGCCCGCTGTGCCGACGCCGCAGGAGGAGACGCCGCGGTTTCGCCCGCCGGACCGGTTCTGGCCCTACGCTGACCTGCCCGAGCAGCCCACCGCCGACGAGTTGGCCGCCCTCGATCCCGACCTGAAGGACGCGCTGTACGGCGCCCAGGGGCGTCCCTTCTCGATCACCGTCGTGTTCCCGCGATTCGAAGGGCCTGACTTCGAGAGGGCGATGGCCATCGCGCGCCAGGCGGACGACTGCCGTGAACTCGGCTCCGGTCCGGACTACCGGGTGCGCGCCCGCTTCCTGCCGTCGGATCCGCTGAAGCTGCGCGACCTGTTCACGCTGGTCAGCGGATACGAAGGCTGCCAGGTGCTCGTCGACGATCGGCCCGTGCCCTACGCGCGGGAGTTGTGGCTGCCGCTCGTCTGGTTCCTCATCGCGCGCTGACCGTGCCCGAACCGAGCGATCTCGAGCGTGATCTCCAGGCCCTCGCGGCAGACCTGCGCCGCCTCGAAACCGAGTACGCGCAGTTCTTCGGGGGCCGCACGCCCCGGCCGCCCCTCGAGACCCGGGCCCGCGTCGAGGGTCTCCTCAAGCGCCTGGACCGGACGCCGTTCGAGCAACTCGCGCAGCGATTCCGATTCCAGACGTTGCAGGCCCGGTACTCGACCTTCGTCGAGCTGTGGGACAGGAACGCGCGCAGGCGCGAAGAGGGTCGCGCGCCGGGCGGGCACCCGGCGGGTGAAGGCCCACGGCCCGCCCCGGGCGCCCGGGTGGTCGACGAGGTGCCGCTCACCGATCCCGCGCACGAGATCGACCGGCTCGAGCGCCTGCACTCGGCGCTCTCTGGCGCCCGCCGCGAACTGGGCGAAGCCCCGGTGCCGTTCCAGACGTTCGCCGAGCTGGTGACGCAGCAAGTGAAGGAGATGGCGAGCCAGGGTGCCGGCGAGGTCACCTTCTCCGTCACGATCGAGGACGGTCGTGCGAGGTTGCTGGCGCGCGGGACGAAGGACGCGGGAGGAGAACCGGGCCCGGAAGGATGACGGTGGGGGCGGATGGGCGCCCGCCCCCACATGCGAGCACGGGAGCTTAGCTGGGCTTGGTGACGTTGCCGGCCTGCGGGCCCTTCGGGCCGTCAACGATCTCGAACTCGACCGCCTGGCCTTCTTCGAGCGTGCGGAATCCATTGCCCTGAATGGCCGAGAAATGAACGAAGACGTCACTTCCCGATTCGCGCTCGATGAAGCCGTACCCCTTGGCGTTGTTGAACCACTTGACCTTGCCTGTAATTCGCGTCATCGTACTCTTCCTGCCTTGCTGTTCCGCGGCGCGCGCGCCGCGTGACATTACTTGCCCCCGGAATCCGACGGATGCCAGGAACACAAAAAAAGACCGCGCACGTCGCGGCCTCCCAGAGCTGACCCGCCAGCTTGGTCTGGCCAGAATAATGACCAGCTTGCCGGGTTGTCAAGCGTTCCTTTACACGACCGTCATTCGCCCAAGCCCCCGTCAGTCACGACTGCCATGCCACGAGCCCTTCTTTCCGTCTCCGACAAATCCGGCCTCGTCGAGTTCGCCACCGGCCTGAAGGCCCTCGGCTTCGACCTCGTCTCCACGGGCGGCACGGCCCGGACCCTCGAGGCCGCCGGTCTCCCCGTCACCCAAGTGTCGGCCGTCACGCGGTTTCCGGAAATGCTCGACGGCCGCGTGAAGACCCTGCACCCCGCCGTCCACGGGGGCATCCTCGCCCGGCGGTCGCGGCCCGACGACATGGCCGCACTCAACGCACACGGCATCGTCCCCGTGGACGTCGTGGCGGTGAATCTCTACCCCTTTGCCAGGACGGCCGCCGACCCGGCAGCCAGCTTCGACACGCTGATCGAGGAGATCGACATCGGCGGACCGAGCATGGTCCGCGCGGCGGCCAAGAACTTCGCGGACGTGCTCATCGTCGTCGACCCCGCGGACTACGATCGCGTCCTGGCCGCCCTGGAGGAGCCGTCGGGACCTTCCGCGGTCGTCCGGTTCGACCTGGCGCGGAAGGCCTTCGCGCACACGGCCGCCTACGACGCGATGATCGCCTCGACGCTCTCGTCGGTCAGCGCCGGGCCCGACGGTTTCGTGCGGGGAGAGCCCGGTGGCCTGCCGGGCGTGACGGGCGGGCTCTGGCAGAAGGTCCGCGACCTTCGCTACGGCGAGAACCCTCACCAGCGGGCAGCCTGGTATGCGCCGGCCCAGGCGGCCGGTCTCGGCGCGGCCGCCGTCCTCCAGGGCAAGGAACTGTCGTATACGAACCTGCTCGACCTCGATGCCGCGGCCCGCATCGTGCTCGAGTTCGACGAGCCCGCCGCGGCCGTCATCAAGCACACCAACCCTTGCGGTGCCGCGACCGGGCGGTCGATGGCCGAGGCCTACACGAAGGCCAGGGACGCGGATGCGCTCTCGGCCTTCGGGGGGATCATCGGACTGAACCGGCCGATCGATGAAGCCACCGCGAAGGCCATCACGTCCACCTTCATCGAGGCGGTCGTGGCGCCCGGCGTGGAGGAGGCCGCGCGCAGCCTGCTCGCCACGAAGGCCAACCTCCGCGTGCTCGTCGCGGACTTCGCCTCGTTCGGTCCGCCCCGGCCGCCCGATGTGGAATGGCGATCGCTCATGGGCGGGCTGCTCGTCCAGGCCCGCGATCGCGTCGACGAGGCCCGTGCCCCGTGGTCGTCCGGGAGCCCTGGCGAGGGCTTCAGGACCGTGACGAAGCGGGAGCCAACCGAAGAGGAATGGGAGGCCCTCCGCTTTGCCTGGCGGATCTGCGCGCACGTCAAGAGCAACACCGTCATCTTCACCGCGGCCGATCGGACGCTGGCCATCGGGGCCGGGCAGATGAGCCGCGTCGACGCCGTGCGGGTGGCGACGATGAAGGCGGGGCAATCGCTGGCAGGTTCCGTGGCGGCGTCGGATGCCTTCTTCCCGTTCCGCGACGGTCTCGACGCCGTGGCCGCCGCGGGCGCGACGGCCATCGTGCAGCCGGGCGGATCCGTTCGCGACCAGGAGGTCATCGACGCCGCCGATGCGCACGGCCTCGCGATGGTGTTCACGGGCCGGCGCCACTTCCGCCACTGAGGCCTGCGATTCGCAGAGACGGCGACGTCTCGCGGGACCGCGGTGCGATCAGGCGTCGCGCGTCACGGCCGCGATGAGTTCCTGCCGGCTCACGGTGGCGGGCCCGAACTTCGAGACGGACACCCCGGCGGCATGGTTGGCGAGCCAGGCGGCCTCCCGGAGCGAGCAGCCGGCTGCGAGCGCCATCGCGACGGTCGCGATGACCGTGTCACCGGCCCCGGTGACATCCGACACTTCGCGCGCGACGGCGTCGAACGCCGTCTCTGCGACGAGACCGTCGGTCGGTGCGGAGTCCGGCGGCAAGTCAGGAGCCGGCGGCCGGGTGCCCTCGAGGAGCCACATCCCGTGCTCGCCGCGGGTGATGAGCACTGAAGCACACCCGGCGCGGGCCCTGAACGCCCGAGCCGCCAGCCTCGCGTCGTCATCCGAACGGATGCGTCGAGCCGTGGCGACCTCGGCCTCGTGGTGATTGGGTGTGATCAGCGACGCGCCCCGGTAACGGTCCAGGTGCGGGATCTTGGGGTCCACGAGGATCGGCACGTGACCCGCGTGCGCGGCCCGCGTGAGTGCCGACATCACGCCTGCCGTCACCGCCCCTTTCAGATAGTCCGAGACGACCACGACGCCCGCGCCGGCGAGTGCGGGCTCGAGGAGCGCCGAGACCCGGTCCTCGAGTGCGCCCTCGAGGTCGCGGTCCTCCTCGAAGTCCACCCGTGCCACCTGCTGGTTTCTCGACGTGACGACGCGGAGCTTGCGTGTGGTCGGCCGTGCGGCGGCACGCACCAGGCCTGTTGATGCCACGCCGGCGCGCTCGAGCAGCGTGGCGACCCGTTGTCCCCAGTCGTCTTCGCCGACGACCCCGATGAGCGTCACCGCTGCCCCGAACGCGCGGAGGTTGTGCGCCACGTTGGCCGCGCCTCCCAGCCGGAACTCCTCGTGGTCGAACTCGACCACGGGCACGGGCGCCTCGGGCGAGATGCGGTTCACGCGCCCGTAGAGGAATTGATCCAGCATCACGTCGCCCACGACGACGACAGGCTGCCCGTCGAAGCGTTCGACGGCGGGCACCAGGGCGGGGTGGGGGCCGTGCATCAGGACTGCCGTTCCGGGCCGGGCTCGCGCGCCGCCGCGAACGGCAGCGTCACCAGCACGAGAAAGAGCATCAGGAACTCGGAGTCGCCGAAGTTGTACTCGAACATTCCCGCGGCGAGCATCGACACGACGGCGGCCAGGGCGGCCGCAGCCAGGGACGGATGTCGCGTGGTGGACAGCAGTCGCCAGAGCGCCACCACCAGCGCGCCGATGAACCAGGCCCACAAGGCCAGCGCCGGCAGGCCCCGCTCCGCGGCGATCTGCAGGGGGACGTTGTGCAGATGCACGTTCAGCGGCTCCACCGCGCCCGCATCACGGTACTGTTCGTAGACGACCTTGATCTGGTCGGGACCGACGCCGGTGAGCGGATGGTCCTGGATCATGCGGACCCCCGCGCGCATCATCGCCACGCGATCGCGATTGGTGGGGTCCTTGAGATCGAACATCGAGTACACGCGCTCGGTGATCGGGGCCGGCGCGAGCGCGATGAAGAGCGCGACGGCGACCGGCGCCAGGGCGAAGAGGCGACGATCCCGCAGGATGGCCAGCAGCGAGATGGCCGCGCAGGCGCCCACCCAGGCGCTCCGCGTGAAGGTCAGGACCAGCGCGGCGAGCAGCGCCGGCAGGACCAGCGCCGCCCACAGGCGACCCGCGTCCTTCGTGAGGACCCGGGCCGCCGCGGCGCCGATGGTGAGCATGAGCACGCCGGAGTAGGTCATGTAGTGGGTCAGCGTGCCCTGCGGTCGCCGGCCCAGGTTGTCGTAGTGCAGGATGCCGTACTGCACGACGCCGACCACGGCGGTGATCGCCCCGACGCTGATGATCACGTCGGTGACCGTGATGGCGCGCTCACCGCGCGCGAGGTAATACACCGCCGGGACGATCAGGAAGAGCACGAGCTGCTTGGAGTCCAGCAGGCTGGCGGCCGGGTTTGCGGAGGCCATGGCAGAGACGAGGGTCCATCCGGCGTAGGCCAGCAGCGGCCAGAACGGCGCCGGGATCTCGACCCGTTCGTGTCCTGCGACCACGCAGGCCGCCCACGCCACGAGGAGGAGCGCCAGCGTCGAGCCGGCGGCCGCGATCGACACCTGCGCCGCCGACACGAGGGCGAGCAGGGCGAGGAAGGCCACCCAGTCGAGGCGTCGGACCGCACTCCACGGGGCAGAGAGCGTGCTCGTTGCGTTCATGCCGGCGACTCCTGCCCGCACGCGGCGCGGGTGAGGGCCCGCTCGGCGGCCTCGAGGACCGCCGTCGCGGGCAGCTGCGACAGGCAGCGGAAATCTCCAGGGGCGCACGCGCGCTGGTCGCAGGGGCGGCAGGGCAACGGCCCCCCCTCGATCGACTCCGTCACCAGCCCCGGGTCCCGCCAGGGAGCCGACCGTGCGGCGAGGGTGGGACCGTAGAGGCCGACAATCGGCGCCCGCGTGGTCGCGGCCACGTGCAGCGGTCCGCTGTCGCCCCCGATGTACAGCGCTGCACGAGAGACCAGCGCGTGCAGTTGGTCCAGTGTCACGTCGTCCAGGTCAACGATCGCTTCCGCCCCGGCTCCGGCCAGCCGGGCACGAGCCCGAGCCGCCACTCGCGCCGTCGCATCGCGGTCCGACGGGCCCGCCGTCAGGATGATACGCCGATCGCGCCCGCCGGCGGCAAGTGCAGCGGCCAGCGACACGAAGGCGTCCTCCGGCCAGCGGCGAAACGGATTTCCGGCGCTGACGTGAATCACGACCAGCGCCGCCGACACCGGCACGTGCGCGCTGGCAAGCCTGGCGGCCACCCGGGCCGCCGCGCCGGGCGACGGCACCATCTCGACCGGTTCCCGGCATGGATCGGGCGCGCGGTCCAGGTCGGGCGCGAAGGCTCTCAGCAGGTCCCATTGGTTCTGGACCGAGTGGCGGGGACGGAGTTCCTTCGCCCGTGGCACCCGCGTCGTGTAGGTCCCGGCACGTCCAGGGATGTCGTACCCGATTCTCGTCGCGGCACCCGTGGCCCGACAGAGCCAGGCGCTTCGTGGGCCGCCATGGAAGTCGATCACCGCATCGAAGCGTTGGCGTCGCAGGCGCCAGGCCCATCGCGCGTCGTCGACGAGGCGCCGCGCGCCGCGGCTCTTCGCGATGACCAGCACCTCGTCGAGGTGCGGGTTGTGCCGCACGACGGGTGCGGCGGCCGGTTCTACGAGATACGACAGGCGGGCGCCGGGGCACTGGCGGCGCAGCGCCCGAATGGCCGGCGTCGTGAACACGACGTCGCCGATCAGGCGCAGGCGGATGAGGAGCAGCGTCAATGGTCGGCCGGGCTACTTCGCCTCGGGTTCGACCGTCGCTTCGTCGAGCAGCATCACCGGGATGTCATCCTTGATGGGGAAGACCCGGTGGCATTGCCCGCACTTGAGACCGGTCTGGTTCTTGACGAGGCTCACGGGGCTCTTGCACTGGGGGCACACGAGAATCGCCAGCAGCTCGGGATCGACGGGCATCGGGAGTCTCCGCCCGCAAATATATCAGGGGCCCGCCGTACGCGTACGCCGCACCTGTGGAACAATCGTGGCAGCATGCTGCTTTGTGTCGTCGCGTTGACCGCGGCGCTCGCGCCGGCCAGCCAGCCGGTGGTCCCGGGCGTTCCTGGCACGGCGGCCTCCGGTCCCGACCGAAGGGCGGAGGCGTATTTCGAGTTCGTCAGGGGTCGCCTTCTCGAAGGCGAGGGGGATGTCGAGGGTGCGGTCAAGGCCTTCGACGAGGCGCGTCGCCTCGACCCAGGCTCCGCGGAGATCCCTGCCGAACTCGCCGCGCTGTTCGCGCGCCAGAACCGGGCGCCAGAGGCCATCGCGGCGGCCGACGCCGCGCTGTCGATCGATCCGGAGAACGTCGAAGCGCACTGGGTGCTCGGGACGGTTTACGCGGCGCTCGCCCAGGGCAACACCGACGGGCCGCCGCAGCAGATGGAGGCGCTCGACAAGGCGATCGTCCACCTGGAGAAGGCCCGCCCAGCCCGCCGGTACGACCTCGGACTGTCACTGGGGCTCGGCCGGTTGTATCTGCGTAAACCCGACTTCCCCAAGGCCATCGAGCAACTGAAGTGGCTGGCGGATCAGGAACCGGGCGCGGTCGAAGTGGCCTACCTGCTGGCGCAGGCCTACGAGGGGGCAGGCCAGCGGGCCGAAGCCGTGGCGGTGCTCCGGCAGGCCGTGCAGGTGGAACCGCGGTTCTTCCGGGCGTGGATCACGCTGGGTGAGCTGCTCGAGAAGAGCCAGTTGTATCGTGAGGCGTCGGACGCCTACGCACGCGCGGCCGCGCAGAATCCCCGCAGCGTCGAGGTCCGGCTCAGGCAGGCAGGGGCGCGCCTGGCGGCGGGCGAGGTCGTTGCCGCCCGCGACCAGCTCCGACTGCTGGCCAAGGATGCCCCGACCGACGGCGCCGTGCTCTACGCGCTCTCCGATGCCGAGCGCCAGGCCGGCGACTACGACGACGCCGAGGCGACCGCGAAGCGTCTGGTGGCCCTCGAGCCTTCCGGTGTGCGCGGACCGCTCGTGCTGGCGCAGGTCTACGAGGCGCGCCGTGAGCACCGACGCGTCGTCGACACACTCGAGCCGGTCGTGGCGCGCGCGTCCCAGAACCGTGACGCCGCCTCGCCGCTGGCCCCGTTCTACCTCCGCCTGGGATTCGCCTACCAGGAGCTGGGGGAGTTCGATCGCTCGCTGGCCGCGTTCGAGCAGGCGCGTCGGGCGGGCCGCGGGGACGCCGTGTTCGACGCGTACCTGGCGCAGGCGCTCGTGGCGGCCGGCCAGCCGGCGCGGGCCCTTGAGATCGTCCGCCCACTGCGACAGTCACGCCCCGACGACTTTCGGTTCGCGCGCCTCGAGGCCGACGCGCTCGCAGGGGCCGGCGAGGTTGACAAGGGACTGGCCGTCCTCCAGGAGCAGATCACCAGGGCGCCGCGACTCGACGCCTATCTGCAGCTCGCGGCCCTGGCCGTGGAGCACGATCGGTTCGATCGGGCGGCGCAGGCGCTCGATGCGGCGGCTCAGAAGTACCCCGACGACCAGTCGATTGCCTTCCAGCGTGGCGCCCTGTTCGAGCGACAGCAGCGGTTTGCCGACGCGGAGCAGGCATTCCGGGTGGTGCTGGCGAAGGACCCCCTGCACGGTCCCACGCTGAACTACCTCGGGTACATGTTCGCGGAGAGGGGCGAGCGCCTCGACGAGGCGGTGTCGCTGCTGGAGCGTGCGGTCGAGACGGATCCCTGGAACGCGTCCTATCTCGACAGCCTGGGATGGGCCCACTACAAGAAGGGGGACCTCGCCAAGGCACGCCAGTACCTGTCGCTCGCGGCCGAGCGGCTCCCGCGCAACTCCGTGGTGCAGGATCACTGGGGTGACGTGCTGCTGGCCGTGGGTGATGGCGTGTCGGCCGCGGCGGCCTGGGAGCTGGCGCTGGCCGGCGATCGCGAGTCGATCGAGCCCTCGGCCATCCAGAAGAAGATCGACGATGCCCGGCGCGCGAAGCGCTGAACCGCGCCGAACTCCCGCCGTCCTTCTGATCGCGACGGTCGCGCTGTCGGTTGCCGCGTGCGCGCCCCGCGTGACCGTGGCGATCCCCACCGGCGACGCGCGCCCCGATCCCGCCGCGGAGGCTGCCTTCGAGGCGGCCACCAGTCCGTGCCGCGTCCTTCGATCCCGGTCCATGGAGCTTGCGCTCGCGGGTCGCGTTCGCGACCAGGTAGTGCGCGGCACGGTTCACGCAGCCACGACGTCGTCTGGCGATCTGAGGCTGGAGGGCGTGGCGCCCTTCGGCGCCCCCCTGTTCGTGCTCGTGTCGTCGGGTGAGCGGGCCTCGCTGCTCCTGCCGCGCGAGGCGCGGATGCTGCGTGACGCGGCCACGGTGGACGTGCTCGAGGCGCTGGTCGGACTCCGCCTCACCGCCGCGGACCTTCACGCCCTGTTGACCGGCTGCGTGGTCTCGGCTCCCGCGGTCGGTGGCGGCCGCGCGTACGGATCGGACTGGTGGGCTGTGGACATCGGGCCGCGGCAGTCGGCGTTCCTGCGGCGTTCCCTCACGCCGCTCCGGGTGCAGGCGGCTCGGCTCGACTCGCTCGACGTCGGCTACACGGCGTTCCACGCGGCATCCCCACGGGAGGTCGTCCTGGTCGCTCCGGGGACCGCGGGAACAGCCGGCGTCCGGCTGCGCGTTCGCCTCGGGCAGGTCGAAGACAACCCGGCGTTGCCGGCCGAGGCCTTCAGTCTCGCTGCGTCCCCGGGCGCGACGCCCCTCCCACTCGACGAGCTGCAGGCCCGGGGCCTGCGCCTCGGTTCCACGCGTTGAAGGTCGCCGTGCGGTTGACGAGACACGCCTTCGCCAAGATCAACCTGGACCTGCGTGTGCTGGCGGTCAGGCCCGACGGGTATCACGATCTCTCCACCGTCTTCCAGACGCTCGCGCTGCACGACACGCTGTGCTTCGAAGCCATCGACGCCGGGGAGTCCCTCACGCTGACCTGCTCGGATCCGGAGATCCCGACCGACGAACGCAATCTCGTGTGGCGGGCGGCGTCTGCGCTGTGGTTTGGGGCCGGGCGGCCGGGCGTGCCGGCCGGAGTTCGCATCGACATCACCAAGCGGGTGCCGCCGCAGGGGGGACTCGGAGGCGGAAGTGCTGATGCGGCCGTCTCGCTGGTGGCGCTGGCCGAGGTCTGGGGTCTGCACGCCAGTGCCGCGTCACTGATGTCCATTGCCGCCAGCCTGGGCGCGGACGTACCGTTCTTCCTGGTGGGAGGCACGGCCATGGGGGCCGGTCGGGGCGACCAACTGGAGTGCTGGAACGACCTGCCGGGCCTGGAGGTCGTGCTGGTCTCGCCAGGCTTCGGCGTGGCCACGGCCGATGCCTACCGATGGTTCGACGAAGACCGGGCTGATACGGCGTTTTCCTGGGCTGATCGCAATTTTTGCGAAAAGGACTCCCGACCCCATTTCTCGGCCTGGCTGCGGGCCTGCCGCAACGATCTCGAAGCGCCCGTCGTGCGCCATCACCCGGCACTCGAGGAGATCCGGGGGCGCCTCGAGGCGGGCGGGGCCCTGCTGGCGCGGATGTCGGGAAGTGGCTCGACCGTCTACGGGCTCTTCCCGTCGGCGTCGGCCGCCGACCTGGCTGCGACCGCGCTGGCCGACCTCGACGTCCGGGTGCTGAGGACGAGGACGCTGGCCCGGACCCCTTACCTTCGTGAAGCCCTGGGGGCCGGGCCGGGTGCACGATCAGTTGTAGCTCCCCGTCGGCCTGAGGTCTGAGCGCACGGCGG
>CAYLZN010000172.1:0-11887 GCA_964387935.1 uncultured Vicinamibacteraceae bacterium
GCCAGCAACTGCAACGCCTTCGTGTGTGGCATTGCCCCGCGCCCGGAAAAGAGCGGAGCGATGATCTACGACGCCCCGGCCCCGGAAGTTCCGACGCCCGCCTGGAGGGTTTAGACGGCGGGATCGAGCGGGGCGGATGCCACAAGATGTGGGGTGCGGACGTGTAGCTGGCGATCCGTTTCGGCCGATGCCATCAGCGCGTCCACGCGGGCGTGCAGGTTCGCCAGCGTCCCGTCGTTCCGCAGGACCGAGTCCCATCGGTTCCACGAGTCTAGGGACGTCTCGCTCGCGTGGGAACTATCCGGGATTTCCGGATCGTTCACGCCATGGGTACGTGCGCACCCGGAGCGGGTACGCTCGACGCGCCACAGCACGCCGCCCAGGCCCAGCACCAGCCGCGCCTCGTTCGGGAAGCGGACATCGGGTATGACGATGTTCGGTCGAGTTGACCCTGACGTTGACTCAGCCGCATATCGCTCCGCACGCTCGCACCAGCGTGCGACCCAGTAGTCGCGGTCATCGGTGCGGCGGCCGGTGCCGTACTCCTGGAGCAGCTCGCGGATGCCGGGGGGCTTGCTCTCGTAGAGCATCTCGCGGATGCACGCCGCCTCGTCGCCGTTCAGGCAGGGCCGGCGCCGTCGCGGCAGCGCGGGGTCCGCGCGGAACTCGTAGCCCAGACACGCGCGATCGTGCAGCACTCCGAGAAGGAGAGGGAAGCGGTCCAGCACTTCCTCCCGCAGCGCGTCCGCCATGCTGATCTGCACAAAGCCCCATCGCTCGACGAGGCGGACAACGATGGTCGATTTTCCAGATTGAAGCTTGCCCGAGACACCCACGACGATCATCCGATGACGCCCTTTCCGATGGCCTGGTAGAGCCGGGCCTTGTCCTTCCATGTGAGCTTCTTCCACCGTGCCCGCTCCTCGATCCGCACTCGTCTCTCGGACCACCCGGGATAGGACAGGTGCAACAGCTCGTGGAGTAGCGTGCGCGCCAGATGTGGTCCGCGCGAGTCGAGGACGATCAGGCGCCGCCGGGAGTAGCACTTACCGAACGCCCCGTCCCACTTCCCGCGTGGTCGCGCCGCCTTGATGGGGCGGAACACGAGGCGATGGATGGGGATTCTCACCAGCCCTCGGCCTTGCGGTCGGACACGAAGATCGGCGCCATGAACGTGATGCCTCTTTCAGGTGTGGTTATCCAGAGCGGCTGTTGCGGAGGCTCGTGGTCGAAGTTGCCGACGTAGCTGTATTCATCGGTGCCCTTCACCGCGCCGCCGCAGATGATCCCCTTGACCGCGAGCGTGGTGTGCCAGTGCCCGAGGACGAGATAGTCGTAGGGATGGCCCGCCACCTGCTGACGTCGACTCTTGCGCGCCTGGCCGAGCATGAGCGGCGAGAGCGCGCCTGCGATTCCAGAGCCGCCGCGGAACTGGTCGCCGTGCGTGAGGTTGTAGCGGACCGCGTACACCTGCACGCGTGTGTCGGCTGACGTCGGGATCGCCCAGGTGAATCGGTCGTCCTTCGCCATCTCCCGCGCGAGCAGGCGGTACAGCAGCCAGTCGAGGTTGTCCGCCGCGCGCTGCTTCGCGATGGGCTTCCGCGTCATGCGGCCATGGTTGCCCGGCGTGCCCGCGACGTGGACGCGGCCGAACTCTAGGGCGAGCAGCTCGAGCGCGGCCCGCATCGGGTCGAGCCAGTGAAGCAACGAGCCGAACAGCGTGTCCTCGTTCGTGCGGGCCAGCTCCTCGTGGATGTTCCCGCTGAAGATGTCTCCGCCCAGCATCAGGCACACGCCGTCGTACTTGACGCCCGAGAGGTAGTGCTTCGCCAGCTTCACCGCGCCCTGCGCCCACCGCTCAAGGCGCTGCTCGGCGATCTCCCGGTTGTAGGCGTTGAGCCCGTCGATCTCCGCGGGGTCCACGACCTCATCAAAATGCGTGTCTGTGAGCAGGAGGTTGAGCGTCGCGCGGTGACCCTTCGCCGGGGCCTTTGGCGTCAGCCACGTTGGGGTGGCCGGCGCCTTGCGTGCCTCGAGGTGTTCGATCACGTCGAGCTGGGCTCGCAATCGGTCGCGCTCGGAGGATGCGTGTCTGAGCGCGGCGCGAAGCGCCTTCGTCTCCTCCCGTTCCTTTGCCTCCTCGGCCGCGAATTCCTCGACGGCCTTACGGATTCCCATGGCCGCTCACAAAGTGCGTGCGCACCGAGCTTGCAGCGATGGGGTGGCCGACCTTGCGCAAGAACGAGGCGCAGTCCGCGTAGGTGAACGCCTGCTCAGTGCGCCCGATGGTCAGGCCCTCCCTGATCTCCGCCGGCAGCCGGCACATCCGGCAGGTCTGCCCCCCCTTCTTCCGCTCGGCCACCGTCGCTTGCATCGCATCCAGCACCGCCTTGGACAGCTTCACGCCGCATCCTCCCGTAGCCGGAACAAGCCGAGCTGCTTCATCGGGTCTGGCCGGTATCCGCAGACCGGCGGTATCGGCACCCAGCGCACGCACACGTCCGGGCGCTTCGCGTACACCGTGCAGCCCTGGCTCCGGCTGTAGTAGACGCAGGCACCATCCGGACCCTTCGCCAGTACGCCCGCGTACCCCGGCCCCAGCCCGTCAGCGGGCACCACCGCGGTGCCGAAGCGCGGGGCCTCCTCGTGCGTCACGCCGATGTCCCAGGGTTGCGTGCAGCACGTCCCGACGCACGTTGCGCAAGGAGTCACTGGCCGTACTCGGCGTGCCCGAGGAAGCCCTCAAGCGGACGATGGAACGTCACGAATGTCAGGCGTACCGTGAGGTCCGCGCCCACCGTCCCTGAGCCGATCTGGTCCACGTCCACGCTGACGATCCCGCCGGCCGATGGCGCAGCGCTCCCGAAGTAGCCAGTGAAGCAGCGGCGAGCGTAGGTGGTGTCCGGCTGCGCCCCTCCGCGCAGCGCCGTCGCCGCGATCTGTGGGCGCGTCGAGAACATGCTTGTGAATGCCGCGCCGTCCCACGTGTTGACGTCCACGATGACCGCTTGCGTCGTGGGCGCCGTCTTCACCGCGAGCTGTACGTCGAGGATGAGTCCGGGGCGCGTCGGGTGGAAGCGCTCCTTGTCCGTCCCCGTGCTCAGGTTGCCGCCGGCTTGCGGGATGTTCTGGAACTGGTGGACGCCGATCGACGCCCGAGAAGCCTGCGGGTACGCGGGAGGCACGCCGCCCAGCACCACCGTGGGCGCGCTCAGGTAGCACGTCTGCGACGTCACGGCCTCCAACTCGAACTCCAGCTTGGACGCCGCGGCGTTCACGGTGTGCGTGACCGTCAGCCACTCGTAGGAGCCGCCTCCCGTGTGGTAGCTGCTGTTCGTCGTCGAGGCTGTGTCGTCGAAGCGCAGCCGGCACGAGGTCGCCGCCGTCGCGCGCACCCAGGCTCCAGCGCTCACCTTGAGCCCGTCGAAGCCGTCGTCGTAGCTGGTGCTGGTCATGAGCGACTGGGTGATGTAGGCGAAGGCCGCCCCGCCCGCCGTCAGCTTCGCGGTGTACTTGCCGTGCTTGCGCGACGTGTCGCCGAGGCCCGTGCCCGCACGCGCAATCGCATGGCTCGCGCCGGACGTCGCCCAGTAGGACGGCGCCGCGCTGTCCCCCGCGGCCCACACGAGGAACGTGGAGTCCGCCAGCAGGTTCGTCCCCGCCAGCGTCCGCTGGATCTCCGTCCAGTTGTTGCGGATGTTCGCGGAGACGACGGGCTTCTCGTTGGTGACGGGCTTCGTCGGGTCCCACTGAGCGGACAGCGGGGACGCGATGAGCAAGAGAGCGAGCAGGGATCGAAGGCGCATGAAGGCTCCTACGAAGTGACGTTCGTGTGGGTCACGTACGAAATGCTCCCGTCGATCGGGCTCTTTGTGACGGAGAGGACCCGGAATGCGTCGTCCACCAGGCCGCCCGTCTCGTCTAGACCCTGCACCGATCGGGAGCGGTTCAGCAGCACGGTGTCCCCCACCTTCGAGTCGGCGCCGCGGCCCACGACGCGGAACGACGGATGGCGGATCGGGCCACGCGCCAGCGCCGCCAGTCGGGCCAGCGCGTTGGCTGCGTCGTACTCGTAGCGGAGGAAGGTGTCCCACGTCCTGATCTGCGGACGCCGGTACAGCAGCACCGTCCGCGTGTTCGTGGCCTCGCGCCCCTGCACCAGGCCCGTGGTGGGGTCCTGCGCGAAGTTGACGCGCACGGTTCCGTAGACGTGCTCCATCGACTGCGCCACCCACCACTCGATGTAGTCGTAGTCGTAGAACCGCTTCGCGTTCGATGGGATGTCGGCCGTTCGCTTGACGAAGCTGTGGTTGCCCGCCTCGTCTGTTTGGATCTGGGCGATGCAGCCGACGGAGAACCGATCCCGCACGTCCGCGTGGGTCAACGCGAACGACGCGCCCCCTTGCACGGAGGTCAGCCCTCCGAGGTAGACGGACTGCTCCTCCGGGCACGTCGTTCGCGCCGTGACGTAGCTGGCGCCGATCAGCGCGGGATCGACACCGTGGACCTTCACAAGCAGCACGCGGTCGATGTCCGGCGCGAGCTTGATGTTCCCGTTCGGCGTGCCGGTGTAGGTGCCCGAGGCGTCGTCGCGGTAGCCGCCCACGTTGTCCACGCGGATGATCGCCGTCGTGTCCGGGTCGTAGGGCATGGCCGTGTCGGCTTCGAGCGAAGCTCCCGTCAGGTCGTCGTCCCCGGTGTAGCCGATGGTGGGCAGGATGCTGCGGTCGCGGTTCGGCCCCGTCTCGATCCGGAACACGTGCGAGCCGCCGCCCGAGTACGCGACGCTGTACTTGTGGTGCGGCACGCCCCCGCTCGACTCGTTGAAGATCCAGGTATAGACGGCGCCGGCCAGGGCGTTCATCAGCGTCGTCAGCTCGCCCTTCAGCTCATGGATCGTGCGGATGCCCGGCTCGAACTCGGCCGTGTAGTCCACGCCGTTCGCGGTGAAGTCCAGGCGATCGTTCTCTCCCGCCACGATGCGCACGATGCCGGGGTTGCGGATGAGCGTCACGCGCGCCGTGCTGGCCTCGATCGTGTAGTCGGTCGTCAGGGCCAGCTCGATCCGCCGCGCCGGGTCCTTCATGCCCGCCGCCTCGAAGTCCTCGTAGGACCACAGGTGGTCGAGCGGGCCGGCGTTGGTGAACAGCACCGTGGATGTGTTGGGCGCGATGGCCGGGTCGAGCAGCTCGTAGATGCCGAGGCCCGACGTGGCGTCCACGTCCACGCACTGGGGCGACACGTTCTCGGCCGCGCCGAACCAGTACGGGCGGTGACGCTCTTTCGCCTGCTCGGGCGCGCCCGGCGTGTCGATGCTGTTGTAGCGTCGGAGCGGAAGCTCGGTGCTCAGGAATGCGCGCATCGACTACTCGAAGGCGAAGCTCGCGCCCTGGTCGTTGCAGCCCCAGGACCGCACGAGTCCGGATGCGCCGATCTTCAGGTTCTCCCACAGGATCTCCTGGCCGTCCGGGAACAACCCCCCGTGGCGCAGCACCACCAGTTGGTTGCCCACAGACCAGCGCGAGAGCATCCCTTCCAGGTAGCCCACGATCCCGGGCACCGCTTCCGTTTCGTCGTTCGCCAGGATGATCTGCCCACCGCCGCCCTCGTCGCTGCCGGGGAACACGTCGCCCCCGCTCTGCGTGTAGTCGGGGATGCCCTGCGCCGTGAGCCGCGCCTCGAAGAAGCGGTAGCCGTACACGCGCCGGATCTCCAGACCGTCCCACCACACGGAGCCCGTGACGCCGCCGGGGTTGGACGCCTGGAACTCGATCTGCGTCCCGCCCGTGGGCCAGATGGCGTCGAACGAGAACCCGCGCACCTCGCCGTGGGTGAAGTCCAGATTCGGCCCGGTCGTCACGAGGTTTCGCCCGTCCTCCGAGACGGGGTTCGCGCCGGCCGCCGGCAGGACGAGACGCGCCGGCACCGTGCTGCCTGCCTGCGTCTTGTACGGACCGCTGAAGCGGTAGACCTTGCCCGCCTGAAGCGTGATGATCTGGCGCGCGCCGACCGTTCCTCCCGGGGCTCCGGTCGTGTCGATCCGGCAGGAGTAGGCGCCGCCGTCGTCTTCGAGCGCCGAGTCCCGGTTGAGCGACCCCGCGCCCTTCGCGCTGAGCTGGCCCGTCCAGTGAGTGGGCGACGTCGGTGTGGTCCACACCTCGAAACCGCCGTCAACTTCGATGCGCGCTCCCAGGATCGGCTGCACGTAGAGCGCCGGGTTCTCCTTCGATCCGGTCCAGTAGCCGAAGATGGTCAGGGCCACGACATCGACGGTGTTGGGATCGACGTTGCTCGGCAGATGGACGTACAGCTCGGCGCCATCGTCCACGCCCAGCTCGAGGTCCGCGCCGAAGTCGGGGTCGTCCACGCCTCCGGGGTTCGGGACCCATGCGTCGTTATCCCAGAACCACGTCGCCGCCGTGGAGTCGCACAGCGCCTGCGTCTCGACGCGGGTCAGGGTGTAGACCTGGCCGGCGATGAGGACGAGGACGCCCACCGCGTCCTGTGGTCGGCCGTCGAACACCTCGTTGTAGGGGATCGAGTAGGCGCCGGAGCCCGTGGCGGTCCAGGCGCCTTCCACGATCTGGCCGGCGTACATCTCGAGGTAGGTGTGACGGGTGACTGCGGAGAGCGCGTCCAACTCGGAGAACCGACGCACCCCAGAGCGCAGACCCAGAGCGCCGTGGCCTCGTGCCGGGGCGGGCACCCTATACGGCCTCGATCAGCGGGACCGCGTAGTCGCGATACTCGAAGGGCACGAAGCCCCAAGACCGAGCCTCCCGAGAGACGTACACGAGTTGAGAGGTGCCCGTCGTGTCGAAGTCGAAGAAGAAGTTCTGGCCGACCGGGATCTCTCGAAAGAACGCGTCAACCTTCAACTGTGGCGTGGGACCGAGCGTCTTCCACCCGATCGACCAGGCGTCACGCGACGGCTGAACGTTGTGGAACCGCGTCCCCGCGATCCCGTCTTGTGTCATGGTGAAGGGCTGCTCTTGAGCGTTGAGGTCTGCCGCGATGCAGTAGGTGGGCTCGATGTACTGGGCCAGAGAGATGACTCCCACCTCCGTGAACCCAGACGAATCGCACACGTTGTAGATGACGAAGCGCCAGAACTCCCCGCTGCCATAGTTGTCGTAGCGATAGAAGGGGTCGCCCTGAATCAGCGTGTACGCCTGCGAGAAGGCGGGCGAAGACCAAGCGTCCGTGGTGTTGCGCTGGACCGTGATGCTGGTCAAGCCGAGCATCGCGGCGGGGAAGTTGTGCTGCATGTACGCGAACGCCTGAATGGTGCCGAGGGACTGGTCGGTGTCGTGCAAGCGAATGAACAGTCGGCTCTGATAGGACACCCTGTCGGCGGTGTACGTCGTATTCCCCGTGTCGTCCGCGGCGTCGCTGTAGCCGAGGTCATAGCCGGCGGAGCGGTACTTGTTCGCCCCGGTGTTCCATAGGAGGTCGAAGTTGAGCGGGGCCCCACCCGCGTCCCGGATGCGGAACTTGTCCGTCGCGGCCACGCCCCAGTCCACAGCCCACGTCAGGGCCCCGTCCGCCGCCACGAGTGCAGCCACTACCGCCGCCGCGTACTCAGCCTGCGTGGGGTAGTAGCCGAGGGCGATCGTGGCGACCTTCACGCCGCTTCGGTCGAAGTCGATCCGACGGTTGTCCTCCGTGACCGTGTACCCGACTTTGGACCGGAGCGTCTTCTGGCGCTGCTGGTCCTTCAGGTGGGCGACGGGGTTGGAGGATTGCTCGGACGACGCCGAGAGGATGGACGTGGCCTGACGGAAGAGGTCAACCCACCAGATGCGATTCGCCACGCTAGCGCCTCCCGGGACGCCGGCCGGCGCGGAGGCCGGACGCCCACCAGCACGCCTCGCAGGAACGCTCGCGAGCGTTCAGTGCGCCCATCTAGAAGCCCCCCGAGCCGCGCTGGATGCCGTGCGGGTGGATCTTGAGGTTTCCGCTCCGGGTCATGCGGGACAGCGTCGGCGCGATCGTGCGGCCGACCTTCTCGCGGTCGAAGTAGATGTCCCCCCCCCCTCCACCGCTGGGCATCTGGGCCAGCGCCATCGCCGCCCCCATGCTGGCCGCCTGTGCGAGCAACCCCATCTGCTGTTCTTCGGTCCGGACGAACTCGCGCGGGGTGAGCATGGCGGGGAAGGCACTCGCGCCGAACCCGGTGTGGCCGCCAGTGTGGAACACCGGAAGCCCTTTGGGGGGGGCACCGCCTGGCGGTTCCGGGGAAGATCCGCCACCGGTGTTGTAGGAGAAGTTCACGGGGACGTTGAACCCTCGGGCCAGGACGCGGATCAGCTCCTCGATGTGGGCCATCATGTCCCGCATGGCCTCCGTCATCGTCTCCGCGAAGTGAATGCCCGCCTCTTCGAGCGTCTCGTAGGCTTCACCGTTCTCGTCCACGAGCTGCCCGTTCCGGAGCATCGCCTCCAGGACGGGACGCAGCGCTGCGGGGATCTCCAGCCCGGCGGCCTTGTACTGGTTCACCAGGTCGAGGACGTCGTCGCCCATCTTCGTGGCGATCATGGAGACGTCCCCGCCGGCCAGCCTCAGAACCTCGAACGCCTTCACGACCTCGGCGACCTTCTTGTCCAGCTCCTGCTGAGCGAAGCGCGGACCCATCTCTGAGACGCTGATGTTGTACTTGTCCATCGCTTCGCGGATGGCGTCCTGGCCCTCGGCCCACAGATCGAGTTGGGACTTGATGCCGGCGATGGCGGCCTTCAGCTGCGTCGCGTTCTTCGCGTTCAGCGCGGCGTCGAGCGCGATGCCAGCCGCCTTCGCGGGCCCGATGAGCGTGCCAAGCTCCCCGCGGAGCCGCTGCATCTCCTCGCGCGCCTGCTTGCCCTTCCCGAAGAGCCCGAGCAGCCCGCCCGCGAGGCCACCGATGGCAGCGCCGAGCGGTCCGCCCACGGCGAAGCCGGTCATAGCTCCACTGGCCGCGCCACCGAGAACGGACCCAGACTGGAAAATCTGCGACGCCTGCTGCGCCAGATCCGCGAGCGTGAGGAATCCGCGCTGTGCCGCTGCGGCCAGCATGTTGGCGGTGCCTGCGGTAAGGTTCGCGATCTTGCCCAGGCTCGACTCGGCCGAGACGCCAAACGCGTCCAGGATCGCCACCGCCTGCGAAAGCCCGTCCGCGAGCCCGTCGAAGCTGTGGGCTCGCGCGTCCGCGAATACGGCAGCCATCTCCTCGGCCGACTGCCGCGCGCGTTCGATGTTGCTCTCGTTGGCCTCCTGCTCGGCGCGTGCCGCTTCCAGGATCGCGTTAACGCGAGCGTTCGTAATGGCCTCGGCGATCTCCTCGATCTCGCGCTCGATCCGATAGGACTCCTTGATGACCGCATCGACATACGCCTTCTCGTCCCGGAGCAGGCGTTCGTGCGATGCCTTCGCATCAGCTTCGGCCTTGCGGTTCGCCTCGTCAAAAGCCTTTGCTTCCTTCAAAGCGAACTCGGCCGCCTTCTTAGCCTTCTCCTCGCGGAGCTTGGCCTCTTCCACGAGTCGTTCCCGGATGCCCTTGGGTGGCTCCGGGAAGAGGAGAGCCTGCATCTCCTTGGCCGACATTCCGGCCGTCTGCCGACGAAGCAGAGCCTCGTATCCGGCGGCAACCTTCTTCTGCTCGATCGCCCAGTTGGCGTTCGCGGCGGCCGCTTCCTGGGCGCCCTTGTTCACCACGCCGAACAGCCGCATGATCGCAACGGCCGCCGAGTCGCACGCCTCCTTGACGGCCGGGATCTCGCGCAGCCAAGATCCGATCGCGGTTCCGATGGCGAGGCCGGCGCCGGCCACTCCAAGCGACGCGGCGTTGAATCCGACCGCGCTCTTGTTCAGGTTTTCGAGTCCGAGCTGCGCGACGTCGGCCACGTCCCCGATCGTGCGCATCGCGTTCGCCGATAGGCCAAAGGCGTCGGCCGATCGGGCCAGCGTGTTCGTAGTCTTCCCGATCGCGTCGGAGAACTGCCCAGCCTTGGCCGTCAGCGACGTCTGTGTCTTCTCGTACTTCTTGGCTGCCTCGCTCGTGCTCTCGAACTGCTTCTTGACGGTGTTGAATGCAGCGTCTACGTCCGCCTTGGCCTTGACGAGGATTTCGATGGGGGTCGCCATGGCCTAGCAGTCCTTGACCGCGCGCGCCGGAACGTGGTAGACGGGTGCCATCTGGAGGCGCTCATGCTGATCGCTGTGGCCGTCGCGCTCGCTGTTTGGTCTGGGCCAGTCAAGGAGATGAACGAGGCTGCGGTACGTGAGGCCCTGGCCGCTGACGTCACGACGGAGCAGTACACGCTGAGCGATCGGCCCTACGTGGTTGTGCTCACACCGTTCTTCCGCGTGGCAAGCACTGGGGGCGAGGCCCGGAAAGAGTACCGCGAACTCCAACCGTCCCAGGTGCCAGCCGATGACGTAGCCCCCTACTTCTCTGTGCTCGTGTGGGACACGGGCAACGATGTCCAGCACGTCGTGCTGTTTCGGGACGGTCGCCCAATTCAGCCGACGAGCAAAGACGCGGTGCGGGGTCGCAGCGGAGGGCAGGCCATGGACGCCAAGTTCCCGATTGCCGAACTTCAAGCGGGCTCCGATGTCGTGATCGTCCTTGAGAGCGGTGGAGAAAAGCGCGTCCCCATCACGCAGCAGTTCCTTGACCGAATTCGCTAGGCCCGACGCGCGCTGGCCCTCGTAGCGCGGGGCGGACCGGAGTCCGATTCGGGCCGTGCCGTCCGAGGCTCCTTCGCTCGTTTGATGCACTGCCACTCCGAGCGCAAGATCGCGACCGCATCGACGAGGCGAGCCGGCTGCCGCATGATCCCGCCGGGGTACGGCCACTCGGGCGGGCCGCTCGGACCGCCGATCATCCCATCGAACGGTGCCGACGCGAGCCACCACGACAGGACTTCTACGGCGTCCGACCTGGCGAGCATCGCGCTCGGGCATTGGGTAACCTGGACCCGCGGCTTCCCGTCCCGCCCTATGCCGCCTGCGTAGACGACGCGTCCGCTTCGTTCGGACCCGTCGCAGTTGAGTGCGAAGGCGAGGTTGCCGACTCGTCGATGGTGGTCGCAGGAGCGTCGGAGGTATTCGGGCTCGCCACCACAGCAGACGTGGACGGCGAGCCGGAGGAGTTTCCCTCCGTGTCCCCAAGCGACGCCAACTCCGCGAGCTTCAGCATCACCTTCATGGCGAAGTCGCCAGGCGCCTCGGCGTAGAGCGACGGCCCATCCGCGATCACTACGGCGGGATCGTCAGCGTCAGCGATCGGCTCGACCACGCGCACGTACCGGGCGAACGCGTCGCGCGTGAGGTCCAGCCAGTTCGAGAGCAGAGCCCCTACGCGGGACTCGTGCGCCGACTCCGTTTCCCCGTCCCTTTTCTCCAGGTCGGAGAACCGCGACTGCACGGACGCCTTGAAAGCGGGGGCCTCGCGCTTGTTGAATGCGCGGAGCTTTAGCTTGATCGTCGTGTCGAGAAACGGGAACTCGACCGGAATCCACCGCGAGAACGTCGAAGCCATTCAGTACACCAGCCTTTCTAGAAGAACGCGACCGTCAGCTCCGTGTCGTCGGTGCCGTTGCCGTAGCACCGGCCCTTGAGTGCGATCGCCACGTCGCCCTCGACGTCGGACTCTTCCGCGTCAGGAATGAACGCCGGCACCCGGAATCCGAAGCCGTTGCCCAGCACGTTCCCGATCTGGACCTCGATGTCGTAGGCCGTGAGAGCGCGGGCGTTGTCGTAGTAGCCCTCGATCGTCGCTCCGACGAGCAGGGCTTCCAACTCCAGCTCCACCTTGTACCGGCCGTTGTTGCCCGTGCGCTTGATGCCCGTCGGCAGCAGGCCGCACGACTCGCTCTCGCGCAGCTCCTGCCCGTTGTTGCTCTTGAGC
>CAYLZN010000173.1:0-11864 GCA_964387935.1 uncultured Vicinamibacteraceae bacterium
GGCCCGAGCTTCGCGGCCGAGGTGGCACGCGCGCTGCCCACCGCCGTCGTGGCCGCCTCTGACGACGCGATGGCCGTGGCCGCGGTCCAGCACGATTTCCGGAGTCCATCGTTTCGCCTGTATGCGAGCGACGATGTCGTCGGCGTCGAGGTCGCCGGCGCGATGAAGAACGTCGTGGCGATCGCCGCCGGGGTGGTCGAGGCGCTGGCGCTCGGTCAGAATGCACAGGCGGCGCTGATCACGCGAGGGCTGGCCGAGATGTCCCGGCTCGCGACCGCGCTCGGCGGGCGACGTGAAACGCTGGCCGGTCTCAGCGGGCTCGGCGACCTCGTGCTGACGTGCACGGGCGGCTTGAGTCGCAACCGGCACGTCGGCGTCGAACTCGGGCACGGTCGTAGCCTGGACGACATCCTGGCCGGCATGAAGATGGTCGCCGAGGGCGTGCGGACCACCCACGCCGTGCTCGAGGCTGGCGCGCGCCACGGCGTCGAACTCCCGATCACGGCGATGATGGAGGATGTGTTCGCGGGCCGCATCAGCCCGCGCCAGGCCGTCGAAGCCCTGATGCTGAGACGACAACGACCCGAAGCCGAAGGCGCCTGAGGTCCGGCGCGCTAGAATCACGAAGGGACGAGTGGATGGGAGTCTTCGACCGGCTGCGCGGCAGCCTCGCGCGCACGACAGAACGCCTCAAGGGACGCTTCGACGAAGTGGTGCGGCGGGCGGACCAGGAGGCGCGGGACGGCGCTCCCGGGACCGAGACGCTCGAGGCACTCGAGGAGTTGCTGATTGGCGCCGACGTGGGCGTGGCGGCCACCGATCGCGTCCTCGCCGCGGTCCGGGAGCGGCGCCGGCGCGGCGACAGCCTGCGCACGCTCGTGCACGAGGAGATCCTGCAGATCCTCGACGCGGCGGCCCGTCCGCTTGTCGAGGGGGGGCCTCCGCGCGTCGCCCTGATTGTCGGGGTGAACGGCACGGGCAAGACGACGACCATCGGCAAGCTCGCGAACCTGCACAGGAACGAGGGACGGGCGCCGCTGATCTGTGCGGCGGACACGTTCCGCGCGGCGGCCGTCGAGCAACTGGCGGTGTGGGCGGAGCGGGCGGGCGTCGATCTGGTGCGCGCGCAGCCGGGGGCCGATCCGGCCGCCGTGGTCTTCGACGCCCTCAAGTCCGGCCAGGCTCGTGGCAAGGACATCGTGCTCGTGGACACGGCAGGCCGCCTGCACACGCGCGTGAACCTGATGCAGGAACTCGAGAAGATCCGCCGTGTGGCCGCCCGAGAGGTCGAAGGCGCCCCGCACGACGTGCTGCTCGTGCTCGACGCGACCGTCGGGCAGAACGGCGTCGTGCAGGCCCGGGAGTTCGTCGGCGCGTCCGGCGTCAACGGCATCATCCTCACCAAGCTCGATGGTACGGCCAAGGGGGGGATTGCCGTGGCGATTGCCCACGACCTGAAGATCCCCATCCGGTACGTGGGCATCGGTGAGGGGATCGACGACCTGATCCCGTTCGCTGCGCCGGAGTACGTGAACGCCCTGTTCGAAGACCAGTGGTAGCCGCCGACCCCGATGCGTCGTTCATGGCACTGGCCCTGCGCCTTGCGGAGCGAGGGCGGGGGCAGGTGAGCCCCAACCCGATGGTGGGTGCGGTGCTCGTCGATGCCCAGGGCGTGATCGTAGGCCTGGGCTACCACGAGAAGGCCGGCGGCCCGCACGCCGAGATTCAGGCCTTGCGGATGGCAGGGGCGCGAAGTCGCCAGGCGACGCTCTACTGCACGCTCGAACCGTGTTCGCACACCGGGCGCACCGGCCCCTGCTGCGTGGCCCTTGCCGAGGCCGGCGTGCGTCGCGTCGTCGTCGCCGCCGAGGACCCGAATCCCCTGGTGGCGGGGCGCGGGCTGGCCTACCTGCGGGCGCAAGGCCTCGAGGTGCGCGAGGGCCTCCTCTGCGAGGCGGCGGAACAGCAGAACGTGGCCTTCTTCACCGCGATGCGAAAGGGCCGCCCCTGGGTCGTCGCCAAGATCGCCACGAGCCTCGACGGTCGCGTGGCCGCGGCGCCGGGCCAGCAGACCCGCCTCACCTCGGAGCCCGCCAACCGTGTCGTGCATCGCCTGCGCGCCGAGGTGGATGCGCTCGCCGTCGGTGCCGGCACGCTCCTGGCCGATGACCCCGCACTGACGGTGCGAGGCGTGTTCCGGGCGCGACCGCTCGTCCGCGTGATCTTCGACACGGCGCTCCGGACCCCGCCGTCGGCGAGGGTGCTGGCGACCGTGTCGGCCGGTCCGGTCGTGATCGTGACCCACGAGCAGGACGACGCGGGATGGCAGGCGCGGGCGGGGCGCCTGCGGGCGGCGGGCGCCGACCTTCTGGGCACCGCGAAGCACGACCTGCGCGGCGCACTGGAAGCGCTTGCCAGACGAGAGATACGATCAGTGCTGCTCGAGGGCGGACCGACGCTGCACCGGTCGGCCTTCCGGGAACGCCTGGTCGATCGCGTCCAGGTGTTTGTGACGCCCGCCGTACTCGGCGCGCGTGGAGTGCCCTGGGACATGCCCCCGGGGCTGTCGCTGTCCGCCCTGGCGGGGACGCGCTGTCTCCCGCTCGGGTCGGATGTGCTGCTGGAGTGTGATGTTCACGGGACTGATTGAGTCTGTCGGCCACGTGCGCGCCGTCGAGCCCATCGCGGGTGGCGTGCGCCTCGCGATCAGAACGCCTCTGGCGCCGCAGCTGGCGGTCGGCGACAGCCTGGCCACCAACGGGATCTGCCTGACCGTGGTCGATGCGACACCGGACGCGGTGGCCATGGAGGTGTCACCGGAGACGCTGCGCGTGACCAACCTGGGGGACCTGGAGGTCGGGACCCTCGTCAACCTCGAACGACCCGTGCGGCCGGATGGGCTGATGGGCGGCCATTTCGTGCAGGGCCATGTCGATGCCACCGGCCGGGTACTCGGGCTGGTGACCGAGGGGGAGTTCTGGCGGTTCTCGTTCAGTTACCCCCCCGAGCTCGCAGCGCTCTTCATTCCCAAGGGGTCCGTGGCGGTGGACGGGATCTCACTGACCGTGGCGGCGCTCCGCCCGCAGGAGTTCGACGTGCAGATCATCCCGCACACGTGGGAGCACACCAACATCCAGGCGTACCGCGTCGGGGACCGGGTGAACCTGGAGTGTGACATGCTGGGTAAGTACGTCGTGCGGGTCGCCCAGCTCGCCGGGTGGACGTTGCCGTCGGCGGGTGCCGCCGGGCCGGACTGAAGGACCTCGTCGCCATGCCATCCAGGACAGCTTCACCACGCGGGCGCCGCAAGGCGCCGGCCGCGCCCCTGCGCCTCGCACGGGACGCCGACACCCGTTCGCCGTTCGCGGCGGTCGAGGACGCCATCGCCGCGTTCCGTCATGGTCAGATGGTCATCATCGTCGATGACGAAGACCGTGAAAACGAGGGTGATCTCGCCGTCGCTGCGGCACGCGTGACACCCGACGTCATCAACTTCATGGCCACGCACGGACGCGGGCTGATCTGTCTCGCGTTGACCGGACAGCGGCTCGACGAGCTCGAGATTCCGCTGATGGTCACGCAGAACAGCTCACGCTTCGAAACGGCGTTCTGCGTGTCGATCGAGGCGCGGGCGGGCACCAGCACGGGGATCTCCGCCGCCGATCGGTCGGCGACCGTGCTGGCCGCGATCGATCCCGCCACGCGTCCGGCGGACCTGGCCCGTCCCGGGCACATGTTCCCCCTCCGGGCCCGCGACGGCGGGGTGCTCGTCCGGGCCGGGCAAACCGAGGCCTCGGTGGACCTGGCGCGGATTGCCGGGCTGTATCCGGGGGCGGTGATCTGCGAAATCATGAACCCGGACGGGACGATGGCCCGGGTGCGGAACCTGGCGAAGTTCGCGCGCCGGCACCGCCTGCTGATGATCACGATCGCGGATCTCATCAGGTACCGGATGCGGACCGAGGGCCTCGTGCGCCGCGTGGCGGCCGCCACGCTGCCGACCGATTTTGGCGAGTTCACCGTGATCGCCTTCGAGAGCGTCATCGACGGCGAGACCCACGTGGCACTCATGCGCGGGGACATCGGCGACGGCACGGACGTCCTGGTGAGGGTGCACTCGCGATGCCTCACCGGCGACGTGTTCCACTCGGCGCGTTGCGACTGCGGCGTGCAGCTGCACCGGGCGATGGAGCAGATTGCCAGGACCAATCGCGGGGTGCTGCTGTATCTCAACCAGGAGGGCCGCGGGATCGGCCTCGCCAACAAGATCCGCGCGTACGAATTGCAGGATCAGGGCTACGACACCGTCGAGGCCAACGAACGGCTCGGCTTCAAGGCCGATCAGCGGGACTACGGCATCGGCGCGCAGATCCTCCGTGACCTTGGCGTCCGGTCCATGCGGCTGCTGACCAACAACCCGCGGAAATTCGTCGGGTTGGAGGGGTACGGGCTGTCGGTCAGCGCCACCGAGCCGCTCGAAGTGGCCGCCTCCAAGCACACCTTGCGCTACCTCCGGGCGAAGAAGGAGAAGCTCGGGCACCATCTCAAAGGGGTCTGAAGCGGGTGCGGCCCCCAACTCGTTGACAGCCTGATACTTCCTGGGCGAAAATAGCGGTTTGCGCACCCGGGCTCCCACCCGGGAGAGGAGCGGTGCGCGTGACGACCCGATGTTCGAATCGCTCAGCGCTCGTCTTCAGGAGGTCTTCCGGTCGCTCCGGGGTGAGGTTCGCCTCACCGAGGCGACCGTGGATGCCGCGCTGCGCGAGATCCGGATGGCCCTGCTCGAGGCCGACGTCAACTTCAAGGTCGTCAAGGCCTTCGTCGAGCGCGTCCGGGCGCGTGCAATCGACCAGGAGGTCCTGAAGAGCCTGACTCCTGCCCAGCAGGTCGTCCGCATTGTCCGCGACGAGATGCTCGCCCTGTTCGGGGACAGTGAGCCCGGCCTGCGGCCGGGGACCGCCACCCCCAAGGTCGTTCTCATGCTGGGCCTGCAGGGCTCGGGCAAGACGACCACCAGCGCCAAGCTCGCGCGCCACCTGGCGCGCCAGGGCCGCCACCCGATGGTGGTGTCCACCGACGTCAGGCGGCCCGCGGCCATCGAGCAGTTGTCGGTCGTCGCGCGGCAAGCCGAGGTGCCGGTGTTCGATCCGGCGGGCGATCTCGATCCGGTGTCGCGCGCGCGCGGCGCCCTGGCGGACGTCCGCACGCGTGGCTTCGACGTGCTGATCGTCGACACGGCGGGGCGCCTGCACATCGACGACGAGCTGATGGTGGAACTCGAGGCCCTCAAGCGCGAGGTCGTCCCGACAGACCTGCTGTACGTCGCCGACGCGATGACGGGGCAGGACGCCATCAAGAGCGCCGGCGAGTTCAACCGGCGCATCGGCATCACCGGCGTCGTGCTCACCAAGATGGACGGCGATGCGCGCGGCGGCGCGGCCCTGTCGGTCGTCTCGGTCCTGGGCGTGCCGATCGCGTTTGTGGGTTCCGGCGAGCGTCTCGCGGATCTCGAGCCCTTCCACCCGGAGCGCGTCGTCTCGCGTGTGCTGGGGATGGGCGACGTCCTGTCGCTCATCGAGAAGGCCGAGCAGGCCTTCGACCAGGAGCAGGCGCTCGCGCTCGAGCAGAAGATCCGCCAGGACGACTTCACGCTGGACGACTTCCGGGGCCAGCTCCAGGCCATCCGGCGCATGGGCCCGCTCGAGCACGTGCTGGGCATGATCCCCGGGATGGGCAACCTGAAGCAGTTGCCCGAAGGTGGCGTGGACGAGAAGCAGTTGGTGCGGGTCGAGGCCATCATCAACTCGATGACGGCCCAGGAACGCCGGAATCACCACGTGATCAACGGCAGCCGCCGCAAGCGCATCGCGCGCGGCAGCGGCACCAGCGTCGAGGACGTCAACCGCCTGCTGAAGCAGTTCATCCAGATGCGGAAGATGCTGAAGGTCGTCGGCGGGATGGCGGGGATGGGGCCCGGTCGCGGGCGCGGAAAGATGCGCAGGAACCTGGGCCAGCTCCGGTCGATGCTCGGCGGGTGATCGGGCGGGCAAGGGCAGGACGAAAGCAGACGAGGGAACAGGAGACGCAATGCTGGCAATTCGCTTGACGAAGGTGGGCGCCAAGAAGAGGCCCTTCTACCGGGTGGTGGTCACCGAACATGCGTCGGCCCGCGACGGGCAGGCCGTGGAGATCCTGGGCCACTACGACCCGCGCACGCAGCCGGAGCGCCTGGTGGTCGATCGCGACCGGCTGTCGCACTGGCTCGGGGCTGGGGCACGGCCCTCGGACACGGTCCGGACCCTGCTGGCCCGGCACAAGGCGCCCGCGGCGCCGCCCGAGGTGGCAGCATCGTGAGCCGAGCGGCTTCACTGGTCGAGGCCGTGGCCGAGGCGCTCGCCGACGAGCCCGAGGAGGTTGCCGTCACGGAGGCGGTGCACCGCGGGACGACCGTCATCGAGGTGTTCATGGCGCCTGGCGATCTGGGGCACGTCATCGGCCGCCACGGGCGTACCGCGACGGCGATCCGCACGCTGGCCGCCGTCGCAGGGGAACGCGACGGCCACCGTGTGCAGGTCGAGTTCAGGGACGCGCCGAACGGCAACGTATGACCGAAGGCTGGGACGAGATGGTGGTGGTCGGCACGGTGCTCCGACCGCACGGCCTGCGAGGGCACGTCATCGTCAAGCCTGAAACGGACTTCGCCGACGAGCGGTTCAAGGCGGGGAGCGTCCTCTACATGAAGGCGCCGGCCCGTCCCCAGGCGCTCACCGTCCGCGAGGCGCGGTGGCATCTCGGGCGCCTGCGCGTGGTGTTCGAGGACGTGGCGTCGCTCGAGGGCGCAGAGGCGCTGGGTCGTGGCGAGCTTCGTGTGGAGTCGGCCCGATTGTCCGCGCTGCCGGCCGGGACCTACTACCACCACCAACTGGTGGGGTGCGAGGTGAGAACCGTGGCCGGCGACACCATCGGCCACGTCCGGCGCGTGGACGGCGCGGGCGGAGCCAGCACGCTGGTCGTGGACGGGCGTCGAGGAGAAGTGCTGGTGCCTCTCGCAGGTCACATCTGCGTGGAGATCGATGTGGAGGGACGCCGGATCGCGATCGAGCCCCCGGAAGGACTGCTGGAGCTGAACGCGACGCGCGGGGTGCGGTGAAGGTCGACATCGTCACCATCTTCCCGCGCATGGTGGAGGCGGGACTGGCGGAGGGCCTGCTGGCGAGGGCTCGCGACAAGGGCGTGCTCGACACCCAGGTGCACGACCTGCGGACCTTCACCACGGATCGGCACCACGTGGTGGACGATGCGCCGTTCGGCGGCGGACCGGGCATGGTCATGAAGCCCGAGCCGTTCTTCGCGGCCATGGACTGGTTGCGGGAACACCGGGGCGTGCCGAGCGCAGTCGTGCTGCCGTCGCCGCAAGGCACGTCGCTGACCCACGACGTGGCGATGCGACTGGCGAGGGAATCGCACCTCGTGCTCCTCTGTGGGCGCTACGAGGGGATCGACGAGCGGGTGCGGGAGGGGCTGGCCACCGAGGAGATCTCGATCGGCGACTACGTCGTGTCGGGAGGCGAACTGCCGGCGCTCGTCGTGGTCGACGCGGTCACGCGCCTGTTGCCCGGGGCGGTGGGCGACCCGGATTCGGTGGTGGCTGACTCCTTCGTGCGGGGGCTGCTGGACCACCCGCACTACACGAGGCCGGCCGAGTACCGCGGACGGCGGGTGCCCGACGTGCTGCTGTCCGGGCACCACGCGCAGGTCCGTGCCTGGCGGCTTCGCGAGGCGCTCGGTCGCACGTGGCGACGTCGGCCGGAGCTGGTGGACGAGGCCCGGCTGACCACCGAGGAACGGCAGTTGTTGGACGAGATCAGGCACGACCTGACACGGGAGCAGAACGATGAACGTCATTGATCATGTCGAGCGGGAGCAGATGGCCGCGCGTCCCGCCCTGAAGTCCGGGGAGACCGTCCGCGTGCACGTCAAGGTGCGCGAAGGCGACAAGGAACGCATCCAGGTGTTCGAAGGCATCGTGATCGCCATGCATCGCGCAGGCGCCCGCTCCACCTTCACGGTGCGCAAGGTCTCCTTCGGCCAGGGGGTCGAGCGCATCTTTCCCCTCCATTCGCCCGTCATCGACAAGATCGAGGTCGTGCGAGCGGCGCGCGTGCGCCGCGCGAAGCTCTACTTCCTGCGCGCGCTCAAGGGCAAGGCCGCCCGCATGAAGGAGCGGCGCAAGACCACCCAGCCGACAGGCGCCTGAACGGTCCGCACATGTCCCGGCCCACCGCGACGCGCCACCTCGAGAACCGCTGGCGCCGTCGCGGGTTCCTCCGGGTCGCTGGTGTCGACGAGGTTGGACGGGGGTGTCTCGCGGGGCCCGTCGTGGCCGCCGCCGTCATTCTCGACCCGGCCCGTCGCGTGCCGGGACTGCGCGATTCCAAGCTCCTGAGCGCCAGCCAGCGCGACCGGCTCCAAGAGCTCATCGTCGAACGCGCCGAGGCCTGGGCCATCGGCGAAGCGTCCGTCGACGAGATCGATCGGATCAACATCCACAAGGCCTCGCTCGAAGCCATGCGACGCGCAGTCGGTGCGCTGCCGGCCGTGCCCGACGTCGTCCTGGTCGACGGCTTTCGCATTCCGGGCCTCACCCTGCCGCAGGAGGCCATCGTTCATGGTGACGCCCGCGCGGCCGCCATCGCGGCCGCGAGCATCATCGCCAAGGTGACCCGCGACCGGATGATGCTCGACCTGCACGCGCTGGACGGCCGCTACGGGTTCGATCGCCACAAGGGATACGCAACCCCGGAGCACCTCGGAGCCGTCGGGCGCTTCGGGTACTCGCCTTGGCACCGGCGGACGTTTCGTCAGCCGACGCTCTTTGATAGCATCGAACCCTGAGCCCCGCGGGAGCCCGCACACGCACACGTGACCATCGACCGCCAGGAGGGACTTCGTCGCGCTGACGCGCTGCTGAAGCAGGGACAGATCGAGGCGGCCATCCAGGAGTACGCGGTGCTCGCGGCAGCCAATCCCTCCGACTGGTTCTCCCTGAATATCCTCGGCGACCTGCACGTGCGCGCCGGACGACCGCGGGAGGCCCTGGCGTTCTACGCGAAGGTCGCCGACCACTACCTCGTCGAAGGGTTCCACGCGCGGGCCGCAGGGTTCTACAAGAAAATCCTGAAGTTCGCGCCCCACGACGAGGACGTCCGGATCAAGCTCGCGCGCGCCTCCGCGCAGCAGGGGCTGATCGTGGAGGCGAGAAGCCACCTGCAGGACGTGCTGGCGGCGCGACGCCGGCGGGGCGACGCCGTCGGTGCGGCGGCGGCCGTGGCGCTCGTCGCCGAACTCGACGACCGCGAACGTCGCGCACGCGCGGCGCCGGCCGACGCTGAACCCCAAGCCGTGGACGACGAGCCCCGGCCTCACGGACCAGCGACTGGCGCGCTCGAGATGGAGACGGCCGAGAACGCCGCGGCCGAGCCGTCGATCGACGCGAGTCCCGGCCCAGGCGTCGCCATGGAAGTCGACCTCACGGAACTCGTCGATGCCCTGGCTCTGGCCGGAGCACAGGCCCCGGAGCCGGCCCCCGGCAGCGTCCAGGAGCCGACTGGTCCGGCACGGGTGTCGCTGGAGGGGACCTTCGCGGCCCTGAGGCAGAGCTCGTCTCCAGGGGCGGCGGACCTCGTCACCCTCGGCCGGACATACGTGGGTGCCGGCATGCTCGATGAGGCGGCGGAAGCGCTCGAGGCCGCCGCGCACGACCCGGCGCAGCGGTACGACGCGTCGGTAGCGATGGTGGAGATCTGCGTCACGCGACGCGACCAGGCCGGGATCATCGAGTGGCTCGAGCGGGCGACCGAGGCCGCTCCGACGCCCGCGAAGCGTGGGGCGGCCCTGTACCGCCTCGGCCTTGCGCTGGAGCATGCGGGGGAACCGGCGCGGGCGCTGGCCATCTGGCTCGAGCTCCAGACCCTGGCGCCCGCGTTTCGCGACGTGAGTGCCCGAATCGCGAGGCTCCAGAGCCCACGGAGTGGAGGTGCCCCATCCGGGTCTTGAGCCGGTTCCTGCTGTTCGTCTACCTGCTCGAGGCGGGTCTGCTCCTGCTCGTCGTGCCCTGGACCGACTTCTGGGAGCGGAACTTCTTCGTCGAGCAGGTGCCGGGCCTGTCGACGGGACTGCTGAATCCCTTTGTCCGCGGGGCGATCTCGGGCCTGGGCCTCGTCTGCCTGCTCACCGCGTTCGCTGAACTCCGGGCGATCTGGCAGGCCCGACCGACGGCTGGCACGTCGACCTCCTCGGCGCCAGGGGACCTGCCCGGATGAGCCTGTCCGGCAGGGAAACGGCTGGGCCATGTCGGAACCCGCCACATCGGCCGATATGACCTGCGTGAGCCGTCAGCCGTGTGCCGGCTGGGCCACGGAGCGCACATGGACTGTGGGGCACGACTGCGCGAGGCCCGGCAGCGTCAAGGCAAGTCGCTGCAGCAACTCGCGGCGACGACCAAGATCTCGGCCAGCACGCTCGACGCGCTGGAGAAGGACGACTACAGCCGCCTGCCAAGCGGCCTGTTCGCACGCGCCTTCGTGCGCAGCTACGCATCCGAGCTCGGACTCGATCCGGAACCGATCGTCGATGCGTTCGTGGCGCGCCACCCTGCGGCCGCCCGGGAGATCCCCGCTGAGAGCGGGAACGAACCCCCGCCGCCGGCGCGTGTCGTGCGGCTGCTGGCAGCCGCCGCCGGGGCGCTCGTCCTCGGGCTCACGGGCCTGGGCGCGGGTGCCTACTACTACTGGAACCGACCGGCCGAGCGTGTTCCTCGAGCGGACGACCGTGTGGTGCCGCCAGCGCCGCCCCCGCGTCCCGAGTTGCCCGCTGCCGCCCCCCTGGCCCCGGGCGCCACGCCTGCGGAGACCGGGATCGCCCCGGGCAGCAGCCAGGGTCCTCCGCAGCCGGATGTCGCACCGACCGCCGGCGCCCTCGTCCGGGAGACCGACGACGTGGTCTCCCTGAACACGCCGCTGCGTCTCGCAATCCACCCGCGTGGCCGGGTCTGGGTTCGGCTGGTCGTGGACGGCGTGCCGCAGTTCGCGCGCGAACTCGACGCGGGTGACCGCGAAGAACGTGATGTGCGTGACAACGCCTACCTCGAGGTCGGCAATGCGGCCGCCTTCGACTTCTCCGTGAACAACCAGCCGGGTCGCGCTCTGGGCGGCGAAGGGCGCGTCGTGCGCACCCGCATCGATCGCCAGACCGTTCAGGCCCTGCTCGCGCGCTGATCGCGCACGCCCCGACGTCGCATCCGACGGTCTCCCTTGGATCTGGTCAGCCGGTCTCCTCTCGTGGATCTCTTCCGGCGTGGCGAGGTGCCCCGCGAGGCGAAGCTGCTGGCCGCCCGTGGCGTGGTGGCGCCGCGGGCCGTGGACCAGTTGAGCATCCTGGTGCTGCTCTGTCGCGACGCAGACGTCGAGATCGCGAACACGGCCGCCGGGACGCTCACGCTTCTTCCGCGCGACGCGCTCCAGGCCCTGCTGGCGCGTGCAGACGTGCCGGCGGAGGTTCGGGCGCACTTCGCCGATCTGGGGCTGTCGCCGGCCGTCCGCGCCCGTGACGACGACAGCCCGCTGTTCGATCCCGGCGCTGACGCCGATCTTGCGGCACTCGAGCGGGAACTCGAGGCCATGTTCGAGACGGCCGAGGGGCCTGCTGACCCGTCCGCCGACGAGTCCGGCCGGCCACGGTCGATCGCCCTGCTCCCGGTCATCGATCGCCTGAAGCTGGCGATGCGCGGGACGCGCGAGCAGCGCGGCGTGCTCGTGCGCGACCCGAACCGGCTCGTCTCCACCGCCGTCCTCAGCAGTCCGAAG
>CAYLZN010000174.1:0-11831 GCA_964387935.1 uncultured Vicinamibacteraceae bacterium
CTCCTTCATCTCGGTCTCGGTGGCCGCGCCGACCTTGATCACCGCCACGCCGCCGACGAGCTTCGCGAGCCGCTCCTGCAGCTTCTCGCGGTCGTAGTCCGAGGTCGTCTCCTCGACTTGCGTCCGGATCTGCTTCACCCGGCCCTCGATGGCCTTCCGCGTGCCCGCCCCCTCGACGATCGTCGTGTTGTCCTTGTCGATCGTCACCTTCTTGGCGCGCCCGAGGTCCTCGGGTTTGATGTTCTCCAGCTTGATCCCCAGGTCCTCGGTGATCGCCCGCCCGCCGGTCAGCACCGCGATGTCCTCGAGCATGGCCTTCCGGCGGTCGCCGTACCCCGGCGCCTTCACGGCCGCCACCTTGAGCGTACCGCGCAACTTGTTGACGACGAGCGTCGCGAGCGCCTCGCCCTCGACATCCTCGGCGATGATCAGCAGCGGCTGGCCGCCCTGGGCGACACGTTCGAGCAGCGGCAGCAGGTCCTTCAGGCTGCTGATCTTCTTCTCGTGGATGAGGATCAGCGGGTCCTCGAGCACGGTCTCCATGCGCTCCGGGTCGGTCACGAAGTAGGGCGACAGGTACCCGCGATCGAACTGCATGCCCTCGACGACCTCGAGCGAGGTTTCGATCGTCTTCGCCTCCTCGACGGTGATGACGCCGTCCTTGCCGACCTTTTCCATCGCTTCCGCGATGATCGTGCCGATCGTGCTGTCGCTGTTGGCGGAGATGGTACCGACCTGGGCAATGGCGTCGCCGCCCACCGGCCGGCTCATCGACTTCAGCTCCGCGGTCATCAACTCGACGGCCCTCTCGATTCCGCGCTTGAGACCCATCGGGTTCGAGCCGGCGGCCACGTTCTTCGAGCCCTCGCGGATGATCGCCTGCGCCAGCACGGTGGCCGTCGTCGTCCCGTCGCCGGCGATGTCGGACGTCTTGCTCGCGACCTCACGCACCATGCGGGCCCCGAGGTTCTCCAGGGGATCCTTGAGGTCGATCTCCTTGGCGACGGTCACGCCATCCTTGGTAATGGTTGGCGATCCGAATTTCTTGTCCAGGACGACGTTACGGCCCTTGGGGCCAAGGGTGACCTTGACCGCGTCGGCCAGGCGGTTGACGCCGCGCTGCAGCGCCTGGCGGGCGTCCTCGTGATACATGATCTGCTTGGCAGCCATTGCTCAATTGCCTCCCTGTGGAGCCGCGGCCGGGCCCGCCCGGCCCGCGAATCGACCTTCTGCACGGGCGATGCGCCCGGGACTACGCCGTTGCCAGCTCGCGTACGCCCTCGACCACGCCCAGCACCTCCTCCTCGCGGAGGATCAGGTACTCGTCGCCGTCGAGCTTGATGTCCGTGCCGCCGTACTTGCCGAACAGCACCGTGTCGCCGACCTTCACGTCGAGCGGCACCGTCTTGCCGTCGTCGGTGATGCGGCCCTTGCCGGCAGCGACCACCTTGCCCTGCTGGGGCTTCTCCTTGGCGGTGTCCGGGATGATGATGCCACCGACTTTCTGCTCCTGCTCCTCCAGACGCTTCACGAGCAGGCGGTCACGCAAAGGACGAACGTTCATCGAGCTACCTCCTGTGAACCACGACACGCGAGTGACATGAGTTGGATGACAGGCATGGCAGGCGCCCTGCCCGAGCGTTAGCAGTCACGAACAGCGACTGCCAAGAATAGTCCAGGCGCGCGGCCCGGTCAAGGGGGCGCCGCCCGGCGCCGCCGCTGCCGCACGACTCGCCGTATACTCTGCCGGTGCCCCTCATCACCCGGCACCGATGGCGTCGGCGTTCCCGACCGGCTCCGTCGCTTTCATGCGTGGGACGGCCGACTCCCGCGCGTCCGCCTGGAGGGCCCATGGCCGCACGCCGCCCGTTCAGCCGCCTGATCGTCGTCCTCGCCCTGGCCGCACCAGCGACCGCCGCGCCCGCACCCGGGTCCCTGGACAAGACCACGTTCTTCCAGATGGAGTCCCTCTCGAACCCTGAGATTTCACCCGACGGCCGCGTCGTCGTCTTCTCGCGCGGGTTCGTGGACACGACGAAGGACCAGCACCAGTCCAACCTGTGGGTCATCGACGTGGACGGCCAGCGGCTGCGCCAGTTGACCGACGGGGCCTGGCGCGACTCGTCGCCCGTGTGGTCCCCCGACGGCAGGCGCATCGCGTTTCTCTCGAACCGGTCCGGATCGACGCAGATCCACGTCATGTGGGCCGACACGCGGGAGGTGCTGCAGTTGACGCGGGTCGAGCGGGATCCGGGTGGCCTGCGGTGGTCCCCGGACGGCCGTTCGATCGCGTTCACGATGAACCTGCCGGACGACACACCCATCCTGGGGGTGAAGCTGCCGCCGGCCCCGAAGGGTGCGCAACTCGCCAGGGGGGCCGTGCTCGTGGACCGGACCACCTGGGGCGCCGACGGCGTGGGTCCGACGACCAAGGGCTACAACCACGTCTTCGTCGTCGATGCGGTCGTCGGCGGGACACCACGACAGATCACGTCGGAGAACTTCAACCACAGTGCCGCGACCTGGTCGGTCGATGGCCGGACCCTGTACGTCTCGGGCATCAGGAAGCCCGACGCCGAGTACCTCAGGGGCGACTCGGAGATCTACGCCATCGACCTCGCCACGCTCGACGTCCGCGCGCTCACGGATCGGAACGGGCCTGACGGCGCGCCCGTCACCTCGCCTGACGGGAAGTGGGTGGCCTACACGGGCTACGACCAGAAGAATTTCACGAGCCACCTGGCCAGCCTGTACGTCATGGACGCCCAGGGCGGAGCGTCGCGGCTGTGGGCGGGGGCGCTGCCCAGCTCGCCGCAGGATGTCACGTGGGCCCCGGACAGCTCGGGCGTCTACTACTCGATGGAAGAGCAGGGGCAGAACAACCTGTACTTCGCGCCCCTGAAAACCGGTGCGCCTCGCAAGGTGACGACAGGCGCCCACGTTCTGGCCGGCGTATCGATTGCCGCCAATGGGCGAGCGGCGGCGGTACGGTCGAGCGTGACCGAACCTGGCGTGCTCGTCACGTTCGACGTCGCGCGGCCTGCCGACGTCAGGGAACTGCTCGACGTCAACGAGGACGTCCTGGGGCACGTCACGGTGGCACAGGCCGAGGAACTCTGGTTCACGTCGAGCGATGGCCTCAAGGTGCAGGGCTGGCTGATGAAACCCGCGCACTTCGACCCGTCGAAGAAGTACCCGCTCGTGCTCTGGATCCACGGGGGCCCGTGGAGCATGTACTCGGTGGCCTGGAACTGGGCCTTCCAGAACTTCGCCGCCAACGGGTACGCGGTGTTGTGGACCAACCCGCGCGGCTCGACGGGCTACGGCCAGGAGTTCGTCAACGGCATTCAGTTCAGCTACCCGGGACGGGACTACGACGACCTGATGGCGGGCGTGGACGCCGCGCTCGCCAAGGGCTGGGTGGACAAGGACAACCTCTTCGTGTGCGGGGGCTCCGGCGGCGGCGTGCTGACGGCGTGGATCGTCGGGCACACGGATCGCTTCCGTGCGGCGGTGTCGATGCGCCCGGTCATCAACTGGCACTCCTTCGTGGGCACCACGGACGGCAACAACTGGTACCACCAGTTCCGCCAGTTCCCGTGGGAGGACCCGATGGAGTACGCCGTGCGCTCCCCGCTGCACTACGTGGCCAACGTGACGACGCCCACCATGGTGATGACCGGTGAAGCCGACCTGCGCACGCCGATCTCGCAGAGCGAGGAGTACTACCGCGCGCTCAAGATGGTGCGCAAGGCCGAGACGCTGCTGGTCCGCATGCCCGAGGAGTTCCACGGCTGGCGCCGGCCGTCGCACCAGTTGGCGCAGCAGCTCTACCTGATGGCGTGGTTCGAGAAGTACCGGACGAAGGCGAGCAAGGAGGCGGTGCCGACGCTGGACTAGAACTAGAGCAGGCCCGAGGCCCAAGGCTCAGGGCGCAAGGCTGGGAGCCCTGGGCCCGGTGCCCTGCGCCCTGAGCCTGTCTATTCGTCGCCCTCGGCCCGGCGCGGCGCGGACCTCGCCGTCGCTCCAGATCACGTCCCCGCGCGAGATCGTGGTCACGGGCCAGCCTCGCACGGCCCGGCCTTCGTACGGGGTGTAGTCCATGTGGCCGTGCAGCCTGGCCTGCGCGATGGTCACCTCCGCCGTCAGATCCCACAGCGCGAGGTCGGCGTCGCTGCCGACGGCAATCGTGCCTTTCTGCGGGTAAAGCCCGAAGACGCGCGCCGGCGTTGTGGACGTCAACGCCACGAACTGCTCGAACCCGAGCCGCCCGCGGCCCACGCCCTCCGACATGAGCAGCGGGAGCCGCGTTTCGAGGCCCGGCAGGCCGCTGGCGATGCGCGTGAACGGCGTGTCGTCCCCCAGGGGCCGTTTGCCCCCGGGATCGTCGTAGCGGTACGGGGCGTGGTCGGAGGAGACGAGATCCAGGACGCCCGACTGGAGGCCGTCCCACAGCGCATCCTGATCCGCTCGGGACCGCAGCGGCGGGCTGCAGACGAACTTGGCCCCTTCGCACCCGGGCCGATCGAGGTCCTCCGCCGACAGCAGCAGGTACTGAGGACAGGTTTCTGCGCGGACGTCCAGGCCCCGCTGACGCGCTCGCGCAATCTCCTGGAGCGCGTCCGCGGACGACACGTGCACGACGAACAGGGGAGCCCCGGCGAGCTCGGCCAGCATGATCGCCCGGTGCGTCGCTTCCCGCTCGACGCACGGCGGGCGGCATTCCGCGTGGTAGCGCGGCGCCGTCCTCCCCTCCGCGATCAGCGCAGCCGTGCGCCAGGCGATCGCGTCGTGGTTCTCGGCGTGCACCATGACGAGTCCGCCGTGCTCGCGGGCGACGCCCAGCACCTCGAGGAACTGACGATCGGAGATCCTCAAGGCTTCGTAGGTCATGAAGACCTTGAGCGAGCGGTGGCCCTGCTGCATCAGGGCCGGGAGCTGCTCGCGCAGGGCACGTTCGTGCGGATCCGCCAGGATCAGGTGGAACGCATAGTCGATGACGGCGCCCGCCTCGGCGCGCGCCGCATAGGCGGTCATCACCTCCAGCAGCGATTCCCCGCGATGCTGGGCGGCGAACGGCACGATGGTGGTGGTGCCGCCGCAGGCGGCCGACACGCTCGCCGAGCGAAAGTCGTCGGCAGTCATCAGACCCGTCGAGGACATCTGCTCGACGTGGCAGTGAGTGTCCACGCCCCCGGGCAGGACGAGCAGGCCCGACGCGTCGATTTCGCGCGTGGCGTCGCCGGTGAGAGTCTCCCCGATTGCGGCGACCTTGCCGCCGGCTACGCCGATGTCGGCGACGCGATCCTCGGTCGTCGTCACGAGGCGGCCGCCGCGAACGATGAGGTCGAAGGCTGCCATCGGCGCTCCAGCGGTCGACTATTTCCGGCCCAGCGCCCTGAGCAGCTTCTCGTTCTGCCCATGCTCGAGAAAGCGCTCGAACTCGAGGAAGTAGCCCTCGGGGTCGTAGGCGACGAACCCGCGCGTCGGGTGCCTGGACGCGTCGCGCACCGGACCCCGGACCTTCACACCCTTCGACACGAGGTAGTCGTACCACTGGTCGATCTGCTCGGTGACGAACGACACCGTCACCGGCTTGGTCTCGGAGGCACGGTGAAGACCCTGCGTTTCGTCCACGAGGCCGATGAACGAGGACGGCGATACCTGGTAGATCTTCGCAAAGCCCTGGTCCACGACCAGCGCCAGCCCGAGGATGTCCTCGTAGAACCGCTGCGCGCGCGGGATGTCCTTGTAGTAGAGGAAGACGATGTTCGCCTGGATCCCGAGCGTCGCAGGACGTCCCGGCCCGGCAGGTGACGCCGTCTGCGCGTCGGCCATGGTCGTGCCCCAGATGAGAAGGCTGCCGGCCGCGAGCGAACCTGCCGCCAGGCGCCAACCGCGCATGAACTGCATCATCCCGAAACTCCAGTGGTGACCGCCCGCCGTGCGGGTGCGCGGGCGAGGCCTGCGATCCCCGAAGTGGCGGCAGCATAGCATCAGCGGCGCGGCCTTCCAAGGCCCGATTGTTCCGGAATTACCCGATCGACGCGCGAGAAGGTCAGCGTCGGACGGTGAGCACGAAGGTAGCCGAGAGCGACCGGCCCGGCGCGAGCACGGCCCGCGTGTCCTGGCTGGCGTAGTACTCCTCGTTCAGCAGGTTGCGCGCGCTGATTCGCACCTGGAGGGGCCTGGCCAGGGTGACGTGGCCCGCGAGGTCGAGCAGCGTGTACCCGGGCACGGCCCGTTCGGTCGGGCCGGGGTGGTCGTCGTCGGAGAACCACGACAGCCGCATCTGGGTGTAGGCGCGCGTGCCGACGGCCTTGCGCAGGACCGTCGTCAGGTTGACGGGCGAGATGTCGTCGAGGTACGCGTCATCGTCGAGTGCGCGTCCTTCGGCGACCTGCGTGGCCACATCGAGCGAGAACCCGCGCGGCAGTTCCGCCTGGACTTCGACCTCGACCCCGCGGACGCGGGCGCGACCACGGTTGCGGAAGAAGAACGTATCCGGCGCCGTCTGATAGCGTTCGACGAGGTCGTCGATCCGGTATTGGTAGTAGTACCCCGCCACGCGATAGCGCGGCGCGCCATAGCGCAGCGCGACGTCGAACTGCAGGCTCGTTTCCGGCTCGAGATCCGGGTTGCCGGTGACGAAGCCGCGGCCTGTGGGGCCCCGGGAGTAGCGATCGGAGAGCGTCGGATCGCGGAAGCCGCGCGCCACCTGCACCGTGGTGCTGAATCCGCCGAAGCTGCCCGCCGTGAGGGCGGCAAATCCCGAGGCGTTGCCGTGGCCCGTCGAGCGATCCCCGAAGTACCCCCCGGTGTTCTGCGTCGTCACGTAGTCGCCGCGCACTCCGCCGGCCAGAGACACCACGGTGGCCAGCGCAGTGTCGATCGTCGCAAACACGCCCGTGTCCGTGCGATGCGCATTGTCGATCGACACGGTGGAGGCCGAGGAGACGAGGTCGCCGGCCAGGTCGTAGGCAATCCGGTCGTCGGTCGCGTGCAGGTCGAAGCGGCCGTTGACATCCAGCCCAATCTCGACCCGGGCCCGGCCGAACAGGCGTTCGCCGAAGGCCCGGGCGCTGAAGTCGTTGGCCGACACGTCCGACCGTTCGATACTCCGGCCCGTGGCGGGAGTGGGGAAGCGGTCCTGGTCCGTTCGCTGGTCGTACGTGCCGAGGAAGCCGCTGAAGTCCACGCGTTCGAAGCCGGCCAGGTCCCTCAGTTCGTAATTGGTCGTGAAGCGGTGCGAGTCCTCGTAGGGGTAATAGAAGCGCACCGCCTCCGAGTTGTTGCGCGGGCGCCCGATGTCGCGGCCGAAGTCGCTCTGCCAGCCGGCAGACAGCGTGCCGGCGCCGACCTTGTGCTCGGCTCGCGCCAGCAGGCCGTGGTCCTCGTAGCCGGAGTTGGGCACCTCGCCCTCGGGGCTCTGCCAGTTGTCGGCACCGCGGGTGTGCGCCGCGACCAGGAATCCGCCCTCGGGCAGTCCCTTGGACACCTCGGCGGCGCCGCGCCATTCGGGGATGCCCGCGCCTGCCATGCCGGAGAACTGGAGCGCCCACGGCGCACCGGGCGTGACGCGCTTGGTCCGCACCGAGATCACGCCACCGAACGCGTCAGAGCCGTAGGCGACCGAGCCCGGTCCGCGCGCCACGTCGACGCCCTCGACGATGCCGGGGTCGAGAAAGGTCGCACTGGGCCCGACGCGGCGTTCGGAGGTGACGCGCGCGCCGTCGATCAGGATCAGGGTCCGGCCGCGCGCGAGGCCCCGGACCGCGGGGACCGCAGCCTGGCCCTCGGAGACCTGACTCACCCCGGCCACGGTCTCGATGGCCTGGATCAGGTTGCTCGGCTGGCGCGTCGCGATATCGACCCCGCTCAGCGTCGTCGCGCCCGCACCGGGTGTTGACTCGATGCTGGGCGCGGACCCGGAGACGGTGACGGCCTCGTTGACCAGGGCTTCGACTTCGATGGTGACGACGGCGGTGCCGAGGTCGGTGACGAGCACCGGCTTCATGTAGGTGCCGTTGGCTTGAATGACGAGCACCTCGAAGGGCGGCGCCGGATCGGGCTGCCACTCGAACCGCCCATCGGCGTCGGTGATGGCCTCGCCGGAGCGGCCGAGAATCGACACCACCGCATTGGCGACGGGCTTGCCATCGGTGTCGACGACGCGGCCGTCGAAGGCGAGAGCGGGCGCCACGGTCAGGAGCAGTCCGAGCATGGCGCGCGCAAAGAGGCCGCTGGGATGACGCATCGTAGCCCGCCAGTATAGGAAGACCAGTTCGACTACTACCAGCCCTCGTACTTCGTGGAGGAAGGGGAAAGGGCAGGGCGCCGCGTCAGCGGCCGAGGGCGATGAGCGCCTCGAGCGCGGCGTGCAGGCCGGTGAGGAGGAGGGGAGCGGCCGCGAGGGTGAGCATCACCAGCACCGCCACCACCCGGTGGGCCCGCGCGGGCCGACGATGCGGGAGTTCGGCCGCCGGCGCAAGCAGGGAACGCACGCGCGCGGCGATCGGCTCGCCGCGATACAGGGCGATCGCGTGGCGGGGCGCGCCCGCTTCACCCTTCACGTCCGTGGCCAGGCGCGCGACCTTGACCAGGGCGCCGGCGAGTTCGACTCGTCGCCCGGGGTCGGGGCCAGCGGCCCGCTCGTCGGCCGCTTCCTCCGCGGCGGCGATCCAGTCCTGTTCCAGCCGGCGCCCCGGGGGCAGCCAGGCCAGCGCATCGGCGCAGGCCCGCAGGCACAGGTGACGCAGGTTGTCACGCGCGTCCAGGTGCGCCAGTTCGTGGCGGACGATCGCGTCGAGTTCAGGCGGCGAGCAGACGTCCAGCACGCGACTGGAGACGAGCAGCCGGGATCTCATCACGCCCACGAGTGCCACGACCGGGAACGATGTCTCGATCACGAGGGCCGGGACCGGCAGGCCGGCAAGGCGCCCGGACGCCGACCCGCCGAGGTCGCGAGCCAACGTCGTGGCGCTCTGCACGGCTCGCACCGCGCGCCAGGCCGTGGCCAGCAAGAACAGGCTGGCCACGCCCGCCACCACGAGCGCGGTCGTGCCCACGCGTTCCGGGAGGCCGCGCGGCTCGAGCCACCAGTAGGCGGGCAGGACCCCGAGCGCCGCGACGCCCGCGCCCGCGACCGTCGGAGCGAGACGGAGCCAGAACAGCCGGCGTGCGCACGAGGCCGCGGTCCCAGCTCGGGTCGCGGCGCGATCCCACAGGAGGATCACGGCGAGGGAGACGGCGGCCGATGTGACCACGTAGCCCACTGCCATCTGCACCAGCCCGCGCGCGAGGAAGTCGAGGGTCATCCGCGCTCCTTCCTTTCGCGAATGAGGGCCTCGAGTTCGTCGAGCAGCGCGGCGTCGCGGCGGGTCACCTCGTCGACGAACATCGAGATGACCGGGCGCAAGGCCGATGGGTCGCGTGGCAGTACCGTCACCAGGGCCCGACCGGCGAGGTGGGCGTGCAGGTGTTCTCGCGTGAAGCGCGGGGCATAGGCGAAGGCCCGCCCCAGTTTCTCTCGCGTCAGCAGGTCCTTGCGGTACAAACGATCGAGCGTCGTCATCAGCGTCGTGTAGGCGACGCCGGGGAAGCGAGGCTGCAGGTCCCGCACCGTGGCCGCGCCGCGGCGGGGCCACAGCGCCTCGAGGACGCGTAGCTCGAGCGGGCCGAGGGCGGACTCGAGTTCGTGCGGGGCAAAACGGGATGCGGACACGCGACGAAGAGTATACGGGGACCCGGAGGCTCGAGCCAGTGCGGGGTGGCGGGCGGGCCAATCGGCGTGCGGCCTGCGGCGCACGGCGCGCGGCCAGCCCGGCGAAAACTTTCAAGAGCTGGTGTCGAGGTGGATCATCGGTGATGGCCTCGCGCTGGTGGCCCGCTGGCCCGGCGCTCCGCGTGCACAGCGGCGACCCAGCGACCCGCTCTCGACGGGGACACGGCGGCAGCCTTCTGCAGCGTGCGGAACAGGGAGATGCGGTCCGGCGGGGGCCCGGCGGCGGCGTTCTTCAACACCCGACGCAGCACCTCGGCTCTCGACACCTGCCACTCGCGGGCGAGGCGCTCGAGGGCCTCGACGCTCTCGAGGTCCAGCACGTCCGTCGATTCGACGGGTGGTATGGCCATGCCACGGATCATAGGGCCATACTCCCGGGAGCGACCATCGGCAGCGATGATGAGTCGCGGGGCGACGGGGAAGCGACGCGAAACACCGACGCCTCGCCTGTCGCATGCGCGAGTCCTGGGATCAGGCCCACGAGCCCGCGTTTCGATCCAAGACCTCTGATCGCCGCGTGAAAACCCCTCCCGCCGAACCCGGGCGGGGGTCCCCTCGTCTTCTGCTCCGTGGCCCTCCGCCGGCAGGTGCTGCCGCTCTCCGCCCGAGTCGGAATCGAAACCCTCAGGTCCAACCCGACGCGGACCGCCCTGTCGACGCTCGGTGTCGTCATGGGGGCGGCCTCGCTCGTGGCCGTGCTCTCGCTCGGCGACGGTGCCGAATCGTTCGCGCGCCAGCAGATCGAACGTCGAGGCCTCCAGATCGTCGCCATCCAGCCGCGCACGAGCGACACGGTCGACGGTCTCGTCGTGCCGCGGGCGGACGTCCCCCTCATCACGCCGGAGGACCTGCACGACCTGGCCGCGAGCGTCCCGCCAGGCACCAGGGCGCTCCTCTCCGTTGAAGGGACAGGCACGTTCGAGGCTGGCGGCCGCTCCCGCGCCGCGCTGGTCACCGCGATGCTCTCCGCCGGCGGGCCGCCCAGTGGATTGCTCATCGCCGAAGGGCGACTGCCTTCCGAGCCCGAGCTCGACGCCGGTGCCTCCGTCGCCGTGGTCGGTGACAAGCTCGCCCGCGAGCTGACTGGCAGCCGGCCGGTGAGCGAGGCAATCGGCACCGCGCTCACCCTGCAGGGTCATCGACTGCAGGTCATCGGCATCCAGCGCCCGTTTCCCGGCGAGCACCTGCTCACGGTGGCGGTTCCCTTCGCGCTCGCCGACCAGGTGATGGTGCCCGCGCGCACTCCTCGAGCCCGCACCCTTGCGCTCGAGGCCCCGCGGGTGGAGGACGTGCTCAGCGTCAAAGCGACGGCCGAGCAGTGGGCCGACCGCCGTCACCCCGACTGGCGCGCCGGCCAGCGCGTGACCATTGCCACCACCGGGCTCGATCGCCTGCAGACGATCAACCAGGGCATCCTGATCTTCAAGATCCTCATGGGCGCCATCACGGCCATCTCCCTGCTCGTCGGCGGCATCGGGATCATGAACGTGCTCCTCGCCTCCGTGGCCGAGCGCACCAAGGAGATCGGCGTCCGCAAGGCCGCCGGGGCCCGCCGCCGCGACATCGTCGTCCAGTTCCTGGCGGAGTCGGTGGTGATCTCGTGGGCCGGCGCGGTGGTCGGCGCAGTCCTCGGCATCGCGGGCGCCTATCTCGTGACGGCGGTCATGCGCGCGCGCACCGAGGCGCAGATCTTCGCGGCGGTGACGTGGCAGACGCTTGCGGTCGCCATGGGGGCCGCCCTGCTGGTCGGCCTCGTGTTCGGGATGTACCCCGCCCTCAAGGCGGCCCGACTCTCGCCGGTCGAGGCCATGCGCTACGAGTGAGACGACCAGGCACAAGGCACAAGGCACAGGGCACAGGGCACAAGGCACAGGGCACAAGGCACAAGGCACCAGGGCTCACAACGTGCCATGTTGCAGTAGAATCCGTCCACCTCCGGGAGGTGTCGTTCATGCGCCGGATTCGCCCGTCCTCTTCGGCCGTCCGTCCCACGCTCCTCGTCCTCGCCCTCGTCCTGGGCGCCGCGCTGCTCACGGCGTCGCCGCTG
>CAYLZN010000175.1:0-11831 GCA_964387935.1 uncultured Vicinamibacteraceae bacterium
CGGCGGCGCGCCACGTGCAGGTCGCCGAGATGGTGATCGAGAAGGCCAAGCGCCTCGTCGAGCACAAGAAAGACGTCGTGATCCTGCTCGACTCGATCACGCGCCTGGCGCGCGCCTACAACACTGTCGTCCCGCCGTCGGGCAAGGTGCTGTCGGGCGGCGTCGACTCGAACGCGCTGCAGCGCCCGAAGCGCTTCTTCGGTGCGGCCCGGAACATCGAGGAAGGCGGCTCGCTGACGATCGTCGCCACGGCGCTGATCGACACCGGGTCGCGCATGGACGACGTGATCTTCGAGGAGTTCAAGGGCACGGGCAACATGGAGATCCACCTCGATCGGAAGCTGACCGATCGGCGCGTGTTCCCGTCCATCGACATCCTCAAGAGCGGGACGCGCAAGGAGGAGCTGCTCATCGCGAAGGAAGACCTCAACCGCATCTGGGTGCTGCGCAAGGTGCTGAACCCGCTGTCGCCGGTGGAAGCGATGGAACTGCTGCTCAGCAAGATGGGCAAGACGCGCACGAACGGCGACTTCCTGGCGGCGATGAGCAACGGGAGGTGAGGGCGGGCTCAGGGCTCAAGGCTCGGGGCTCAGGGCCGGGAGCTGCGTTCCTGTGTGCTGATGCGAGGTCCAGTCTGAAAGTCCCGGTTCCGCCCGCGCGGCGGTCGCAGTAGACCCCCGAACAGGTTCGTATTGGCAAACAGCCCCTGAGCTGCCACGGCTCATGCGGCCATGACTGCATGACAACGGAGACGCCGATGGATGCTGCAACGCTGCAGGAGTTCGGGGCGGAGTACACCGCGGCATGGTGCAGTCAGCACGCGGCGAGCGTCGCGGCGTTCTTCGCAGAGGACGGATCGCTGACGATCAACGACGGAGCCCCTGCCGTGGGCAGAACCGCAATCACCGCCGCCGCCCAGGGTTTCATGACCGCGTTCCCCGACATGGTCGTGGCGATGGACCGCGTCGGTCTCGAAGGCGGTCGGGCGGTGTACCGGTGGACGTTGACCGGAACGAACACGGGGCCCGGCGGGACCGGCAAGGCCGTTCGCATCAGTGGGCACGAAGAGTGGACGTTCGGACCCGATGGCCTGATTGCGGAGTCGCGGGGCCACTTCGACGAGGCCGAGTACAACCGTCAACTCGGGAAGTGACCGAGCGGCGACGAAGATGACGCGGCGCGCGGCGTCCGCGCGGCCTGCGGCGCCTGGGAGAACAGCACGGGTGCGCGAACGGATCATCATCGTGCCGTACGATCCGGCCTGGCCTCGCCGGTTCGAGGAGGAGCGCGCCGTCCTTGCAGCAGCCTTCGCTGGAAGTGAGGCGGCCATCGAACACATCGGCAGCACCGCCGTACCAGGCCTTGCCGCGAAGCCGGTCATCGATATCCTGATTGGGCTCTCGACACTGGACGAGGCTGCACATCGTCGTCCGGCACTCGAACAGGCGGGGTACGAGTACGTGCCGGAATACGAACGGGTCATCCCCCAGCGCCGCTATTTCCGGAAGCCGCGGTTCGGACCGAGGGAGTTCCACCTGCACTGCGTGCTCGGCGACAGCGACCTGTGGACCCGGCATGTCGCGTTTCGGGACTACCTGCGGGCCCACCCGGAGTCGGCAGCGGCCTACGAAGCACTCAAGCGACACCTTGCGGCCCGAGTCCCCAAAGAGGAGTACCCGGACGCCAAGGGTCCCTTCATCGAAGCGGTGCTCGCCGCCGCGATGCGCGAACGTGGCGAGGCGTCTGCTCCCGCGGAGGGGCGATAGCCCATGCCTGCCAGCCTCACGCCCGAGTACCATCGCGCCGAGGAACGGCTCCGCCAGGCCAGAACGGTCGAGGAACGAATCGGCGCCCTCGAGGAGATGTTGCGGGTCATTCCCAAGCACAAGGGAACCGACCACATGCAGGCCGACCTTCGGGGCCGGCTGTCGAAGCTCCGAAAAGAATCCTCGCGATCGGCCGGCAAGGGGGGCTTCAGCTACGTCATCCCTCACGAAGGTGCGGGACAGGTGGCCCTGATCGGTCCCCCGAACGCCGGCAAGTCCGCGCTCGTGCGCGCGTTGACGCACGCGACACCGACGGTCGCGGATTACGAGTTCACCACACGCGAGCCGACGCCGGGCATGATGCCGTTCGAGGACATCTCGTTCCAGTTGATCGACCTGCCGCCGCTGTCGAGCGTCCACGTCGAGCCGTGGGTGTACGATCTCGTGCGGCACGCGGGCCTGGCGTGGGTCGTGCTGCCGGTCGGCGACGCCCTTGGCGGGTTCGAGGAGGTGCAGCGCCTGCTCGACGCGAAGCGGATCGGCCTGTGTCCTGCGGGCCGGGACGCGCCACTGGACGTCGACTCCTCGCGCGTCGTGCGCGACGCCCTCGTCGTAGTCACGCACGTGGACGATGAGCGGGCTGAGGCGGATGCGGCGGCCTTCGACGAACTGCTGGAGCGGCGGTGGCCGCTGGTGGCGGTGTCAGGGCTGAACGGCCGCGGGCTGGACCAGCTTCCCCGCCGGACGTTCGAGGCCTTCGACATCATCCGCGTCTACACGAAAGAGCCCGGCAAACCCGCAGACCGCCGCGCCCCATATGCCCTCCCGCGCGGGGCCACGGTCGGCGACCTCGCCGCGCGCATCCACAAGGAAGTGCTCGAGAGCATGCGCTTCGCGCGGGTCTGGGGTCCGAGCGCGTTCGACGGCCAGGCCGTGCAGCGGGACCACGTCCTCGCAGAGGGAGACGTCGTCGAGATCCACGGATAGGATCCGTTCCCGGCGGGCGGCTTGCGGCGAGCGGACGCCCCGACCTGGCCGGTCACGGCCGGGGCCCCGTCAGCCGCAGAAACGACGCCTCGCCGATGACACGAATCCGGAGCCCTCGCTCCCGGTAATAGTCCACGTCCATCAGTTTCGCGCCCTTGCGCCCGGCCTTCTGACCGGGGCTCGGCTGCCCACGCACGACCACGTCGGTCGAGGCCGTCACGCGTGCGCCAACCCTGGCGCCTGCCCGCCGGGCCCGACGGGCCGCGTCGCGGCGGGTCATCGAGTCGAGCCGGCCTGTGAACACGATCTGCAGTCCCTTCAGGCTGGCCACGCGCCCTGACGTCACGCGATCGGGCTCGGCCTCCAGCGCGGCCGTGAGTTCGCTGGCGCTCGCGAAGCGCTTCCGCCTGGGGCCGATGCACCGCTGGACGATCTCCTTGAACTGGTCGCTGCACGGGAGCCTGGCGACTTCCGTCGAGGTCAGCTTCCGACTGGCTTCGCCCTTCACCAGCATCGCCAGCAACTGCCCGACCTGATACACATCGTCGGCCGCGCGCCACGTCTGCGCACGCTGCTGGAGCACCTCGGGGGGGGCCATCCATGGCGCCATGGTCGTGGCCGCCACTCCGCCGGTCCGGACGTGATGCATCGCGATCCCGAAGTCCCCGAGCTTCAGTGTCGGCCCTTCGCACACGAAGATGTTCAGCGGCGTGAGGTCGCGGTGCAGGGCGCGACCTCGATGCAGGATCTGCAGCACCTCGAGCAGGCCGGCGACCTGGCTCCGCGCCCTGGTCTCCGAGAACGGACGATGGCCGGCGGCGAAGTAGCTCCGCAGATCCCCCATGGTCGCGAACTCGAGCACCAGGGCGTACAGCGGGCGGCCGGTGCCGTCCCACCAGGGAAAGCTGTCGTACACCGCGATCGCGCGTGCCTGCCCTCGAAGCAGCGCACCGAAGTACGCCTCGCGAAGCCACGACTGCTGGTGCCGCGTCAGCTTGATGCACAGGGGGCCGGCCGGACCAGACGCCCCGACCGTTCTGGCCCGGAACACCTGCCCGTAGCCACCCTCGCCGAGCAGCGGTCCCAATTCATACTCGAGGCCGGTTTCTGGACTCCGAAGTCGGCGGCCCGGCGACAGGCCGACCGCGCCGGCAGGCCGGGCCGATCGCGTCGCGTCGACGTCGTGATTGCGAGTGGCCAGGGGGAACCTCAGACGGTATTCAGCGTCAGCCGCCAGGCAGTTGTCAACGGTCCGCCACCACCCCGCCGCGCGCCCACCTGCTGCCTCGTGGCCGTCCTGCCGTACGCCGCATGACCGTACGCCGCCCTGCCGTACGCCGCGTGACCGTACGCCGCCGTACGCCATACGCCGTACGCCGTACGCCCATACAATCCCCCCGTGCCCTCCCCCGCCCTCGCCTCGGTCCTGGCGCTGCTCGTCGCCATCGTCCTGAGCTGCACCTCGCAGTTGAACGTCGGGTTGCTCGCGGCGGCACTGGCCTGGCTGATTGGTGTGTTCGTCGCGGGCCTGCCGGCCGACGCCGTGGCGGGCGGCTTCCCGGCACAGCTCTTCCTGACGCTGGCGGGCGTGACGCTGCTGTTTGCCGCGTCCGAGACCAATGGCACGATCGACGCCCTCGCGCGCCGGGTCCTGCGCGTGGCAGGCGGGAGCGCACGTCTGATCCCGCTGCTGGTGTTCCTCATCGCGATGACCGTGTCGACGCTCGGCCCTGGCGCGGTGGCCAGCACCGCCCTGGTGGCGCCCGTCGCCATGACGCTCGGCGCCGGCGCAGGCCTTTCGCCGTTCCTGACCGCCCTGATGGTGGCCAATGGCGCCAACGCGGGCAACCTGTCGCCGCTCAGCGCGGTCGGGGTGATCGCCAACGCCAAGATGACAGCGGCGGGGCTGGGAGGCCACGAGTGGAAGGTGTGGGCCGCGAACTTCTTCGCGCACCTCCTGGTGGCCGTCGTGGCCTGGGCCGCCCTGCGCACGCCCCAGACGTCGTTACGCGGGCCCTCCGGGTCGCGGGGTGACGGTGCGCCCGCCCCCGGGCCCTTCACCCGTGCGCAGCTCCTGACGACCGGCGTGGTCGCGGCCTGGGTCGCCGCAGTCGTGCTGCGTGGCGCGCATGTCGGCTTCTCGGCATTCACGGCAGCGGTCGTGCTGATCGTGCTCCGTGCCGCGGACGAAGGCGCCGCCATCAAGCGCATCCCATGGGGCGCGATCCTGATGGTCTGCGGCGTGTCGCTGCTCGTGGCCGTCCTCGAGAAGACGGGCGGCATGGACCTGTTCGCGGGTTCAATTGCACTCCTGGCGTCGCCGGCCTCGATCAACGGCGTCATGGCTTTCGTGACGGGCGTGATCTCGACCTACAGCAGCACCTCCGGCGTTGTGCTGCCCACGTTCCTCCCGACCGTGCCGGGGCTGGTCGAGAAGCTCGGGGGTGGCGATCCGCTCGCCATCGCGCTGAGCATCAACGTCGGCGCGTCGCTCGTGGACGTGTCGCCGCTCTCGACCATCGGCGCGTTGTGTGTCGCTGCCGCCGTCGATCCCGGCGACACACGCGATCTGTTCCGGAAGCTCCTCCTCTGGGGCTTCGCGATGACCGTCGTGGGCGCACTCCTCGCGCAACTGCTGGCAGGGCCGCTGGCGCGCGCGTAGTGCGCCCTGAGCCTTGCGCCCTGAGCCTTGCGCCCCGAGCCTTGCGCCCCGAGCCTGCCTATCTGGGCCAGAGCCATCCCATGGCCCCGCCGACGAGCATCCCGTACAGCAGTCCGTCGATGTTCGACTTCAGCGTGGTCGTCCAGCGCCGCTTGAACCAGATCGTGTTCTGCCACAGCGCCAGGCTGTATCCGACGAACGCCGTCGCGCCGGCGAAGCGGAACACCGCCAGGTAGTGCGCGCCGGGCGCCAGCGCACGGCCGGCGACGTAGGCGGCGAAGATCCCCACGACCACGCAGTACACGAACCACGCCGCGAGCTGGGGGCCCATCGATACTCTCCCGCTCGGCATGACGGTCATCAGCAGGACCGGCCCCTTCGTCAGCTTCTCGACGAACGCCGGGTCGTTGAGGTCCTTGTGGGAGCCTGCGCAGGGCACGAGATAGTCGCCCGGCGGCAGGTCGAACTTCCGCGCGGCTGCCATGAACTCGTCTTCCTTCGGCACCCGCGAGTAATCGGACTTGTGGAACGGCAGCACCATGTGAATGAGCGAGCTCGCAATGAACACGAGCACAGCGCCGATCAGGATTGGGAGCCACAGGGCTGTGATGGGGACCATGGTCACCTCCAGGGACACGTTCACTGTTCGACGGTCACGGGCACACCACTCAAGGCGGCGTTGCCGGTCAGCAGATCGATGGCGAAGTCGTCGGTCAGGTCGTTCACGCTTGCGCCCGCATGCGCCGTCGCGATCTGCAGGCGCACGCCCTCGCGATCGTGCCCCCATCCGTGCGGCAGGCACACGACGCCTGGTGCGATCTCGTCGGACACCTGCAGCTCGACGTTCACCGCGCCGACGCGCGAGCGCACGGTCACGGGCGCGCCGTCCTGCAGGCCGCGCCGCTGGGCATCGGCCGGGTGCATGAGGAGCGTACAGCGCCGCCGTCCCTTCACGAGACGCAGGCTGTTGTGCATCCACGAGTTGTTGGAGCGCAGTTCGCGACGGCTCACGAGGAGGAGCTGCGTCTCGGCGGCGGCAACCGGCCGGGACAGCAGCGCCTCCAGGCGAACCGCATCCGCGACAAAGGACTCCGGGGCCAGCGCGATGCGCTTGTCCTTTGTCTGGAGCCGCCCCGGGAGGCAGGGCTCGAGCGGACCAAAGTCGATGCCGTGGGTCGCCGCCCGCAAGCGCCGCAAGGAGAGGCCTGCGCGGCCAGGCCACCAGCCAGCCCCTCGTGGCCCCCGTCGCAACGCGAGGTCGAGAATCCGACGCGGGCCGAGCCGCGCGCGCACCTCCGCCACCGCGCGCGCCCTTCCACGAGTCCACGCGCTCCCGTCTTCAAGACGCCGGGTGAGCTCGTCGAGGATCTGCCAGTCGTGTCGCGACCCCGCGGCTGGTTCCAGCACGGCCGGCGAGAACTTCGCCGTGTTGCGAATCGCCAGCGCGTGGAAGATCAGATCGTAGTGATCCCGCTCGAGCGGCGGCGTGGGCGGCAGGATGTAATGCGCGTGCCGCGTGGTCTCGTTGACGTAGAGGTCGATCGACACCATGAAGTCGAGCGACGGCAGCGCGCGGTCCAGGCGCGCACCGTTCGGCGTCGAGAGCACCGGGTTGCCCGCGGATGTGATGAGCGCGCGGATTCGACCGTCGCCGGGTGTGTCGATCTCCTCGGCGAGCGCCGCCGCCGGCAGCGCCCCGCCGAATTCCGGCAGGCCGCGCACCCGGCTCTTCCAGCGGCCGGCGCGCCCACGGCCGGCGTAACCGCCGCGGATCAGATCCACCGCAGGCGTGGTGAACATCGCGCCACCCGCCACGTCGAGGCGGCCGGTGACGATGTTGAGCACGTTGATCAGCCAGCAGGCCAGGCCGCCGAAGGCCTGAACGGACACGCCGACGCGCCCGTAGCACACCGCTCGCTCCGCCGCGGCGAAGTCCGTGGCGAGCCGTGCGATGGTCTCGGGAGCCAGTCCGGTCTCCCCGCTCACCCGCTCCGGCCCGAATCGCGCAGCCAGATCTCCGATCGCGTCGAGCCCGTCGACGAACGGCTCGCACGCCCCGGGCCGCACGCGGCCCTCCGCACACAGCACATGCAGCATCGCCAGGAGCACGAGGGCGTCGGTTCCGGGGCGCACGAAATGGTGCTCGTCGGCCAGGTCCGCGGTCTCGCTGCGTCTCGGATCGATCACCACCAGCCGGCCACCACGCGCGCGCAGGTCCTTCAGCCGCCGGACGATGTCGGGGGCGGTCATGAGACTGCCGTTCGACACCGCGGGGTTGGCGCCGAACACGAGCAGGTGTTGCGTGCGATCGACGTCGGGAATGGGCAGCAGAAACTGGTGACCGAACATGGACGCGGCCGCCACCATGTGCGGAAGCTGGTCCACCGACGTGGCCGAGTAGCGGTTCCGCGTGCGGAGACTGCGGACGAACGGCGGCGTGAACAACATCGCGCCGAGGCTGTGGACGGTGGGGTTCCCCAGATAGACCGCCACGGCGTCGCGCCCGTGCGCACGCTGAACGGCCCGAATTCCACGCGCGACGTCGGCGAGGGCCGTGTCCCAGTCCACGTCGCGCCAGGACGCCCCTTCGCGCCGCACCGGGCGCCGCAGGCGATCCGGATCGTCCTGCAGGTCCATCAGGGCGACGGCCTTCGGGCACACGTGGCCGCGGCTGAAGGGATCGTCCTTGTCGCCGCGGATGGACACGACGCGGCCGTCCTCGGTCTCGACGACGATGCCGCAGATGGCTTCGCAGAGCGTGCAGGTGGCGGCGTGGGTGCTTCGCATGAACGTCGGATACCGGGGTTGACTCTACACCCGACCGCGTGTTTTCGGAACGCGGGCGTACCAGGACCGGGGTGTATCATCGATTCAAGGTCCTACCCCCGGGCTTCGAGGTGTGCCATGGTCGAAGTCCGCCACCGGCTCCCCCTTCTGCTCTCCCTCGCCTGCGCGCTGGCCGCTCCTGGTGCTGCCGGGCGGGCGGGAGCACAATCCACGACGTTCACCTTCTCGCACGTCGCCGGCGCCCCGCCGGGCGGATGCACCCTCGATGGCCCTGCTCTCCAGGTGCCGATGGCGATCGCCGGCATGGCCGTACGCCGCAGCGACGGCGCCATCTTCTACTCCGACGCCTTCCGTCAGGTGGTCCGGCGCATTGACCCTTCGGGCCAGGTGACGACGGTCGCCGGTCTGCGGGAGGTGGCTGGCACGGTAGACGGTCCCCTCCTTGATCATCGTATCGAGCGGCCAGCCGCGCTCGCGCTCCATCCCGACGGCAGCCTCTACATCACCAGCGGCCACACGTTGCGACGGCTCGAGCCGAACGGCGTGTTGACGACGTTCGCCCCGCTGGCCGGCCGAGGGATCACGGTCTTCGCGATCGGCGCCGACAGCGCCGTCTACGCGCGCGAGGGCTATCGCCTGATCAAGGTGCTGCCCACGGGCGAGATGCTTCCGCTTGCCGGCCATCGAGACGAACCCGGCAGCCGCGACGGCATGGGCCACGACGCGCGATTCGAGAGCATCAACGGTCTGGCCGCCGACGCCGGGGGCAACGTCTACGTCAGTGACGGCTCCTACATCTCGTACAAGGGTCAGGTCACCTCTCGTGGGCACACGATTCGACGCGTCGATCCGGAAGGGTACGTCACGACCATCGCCGGCCTCGCCGGCCGGTTCGGGTGGGTCGACGGCAGCGGGGACGTCGCGCGGTTCTTCTCGCCGGGCGCGCTCAGCATCGGCAACGACGGCGGCGTGTACGTGGCCGACACCGGCAACCGCGCGATCAGGCGCGTCACGCCCTCGGGCGCGGTGCAGACGGTGGCGAACAACGTGCCGGGACTCGTCGCGCTCGACGCGAGCACGGAGATCGTTGCCGCCACCCTGAGTCAGATCCTGCGCCTGCCCGGTGACGGTCGGCGGATCGTCCTCGCTGGCGTGACCCATGCGTCCGGCTTCGTGGACGGTCCCGGTCCGACCGCACGGTTTGCGTCGCCGATGAATCTCGCCTTCGATGGTCAGCGGCGCCTCCTCGTCTCCGACAGCGGCAACGTCGCCGTGCGCCGCATCGATCCCGACGGCCGCGTGTCAACGCTGGTCGGTGGACCGGACGGCCCCCCGGGCCCCATCGATGGCTCCGGCCCCACCGCTCGCCTCGGCGGCCCGCGCGGCATCGCCATCGACGCGCAGGGCCACGTCATCATCGCCGACACCCCGCATGTGATCCGGCGACTGACGCCGGAGGGCGAGTTGACGACGGTTGCCGGTCTCGCGGGTGTGTGCGGGACCGCCGACGGGACGACGAGCGAGGCGCGATTCTGCGATCCCATGGACGTGGCGGTCGATCGACTGGGCAACATCTTCGTCGCCGACAGCCTGAATCACTCGATCCGGGCCATCCTGCCCTCCGGCCAGGTGGTCACCTTCGCCGGCCGGACCGGCGAGCCAGGCAGCCTCGACGGGCGCCGCACCGCTGCCCGCTTCCGTTTCCCGGAGAGCCTGGCCTTCGATGCGAACGGCGTGCTGTACGTCGCGGACCGTGGCAATCACACGCTCCGCGCCATCACGCCGGACGGCCAGGTCAGCACGGTCGCCGGCGTTCCTGGTGAGCGGGGCACCGTGGACGGCACCGCCGGTGCCGCCCGGTTCGACGCCCCGGGCGCAATGGCTGTCGGGCCTGACGGGAACATCTTCGTGGGCGACATGTGGACGCTCCGGCGGGTGACGCCGGCCGGCGCGGTCACGACGATCCTGCGGCACCCGTGGACCCACGGCTGCGAGGATGGCCCGGCGGCCAGTGCGCGGTTCGGCCTGTGGACCGGCCTGGCCATCGGCGGCGATGGCCGCATCTACGTGTCCGATTACGAGTACTCGTCGATCCGCCGAGGGACGCCTTCGACACTTGCACCACCAACGATTGCGCGCGTCTCGTCCACACCGGGCTCCACGACCCTCACCACTCCGGTCACGATTGCCGGCTCGGGCTTCGTGCACGGCGGGCTCCGCGTGTTCTTCGACGGACTGGCCGGGCGCGTCGCGGCCACGAGCGTGCAGGTCATCAGCGACACGGAACTCGTCGCCGAGGCGCCGCCGCTGCCCGCGGGTTCGTACACCGTCGTCATTGCGACGCCGGCCGGGGAAGGCACCGCGACGGGCGCGCTGTCGTCCATCGCGCCCTTGACCGTGTCCGCGCGGGCGCTCGTCGCCTCGAGCGGCACGGGGTCTGGCCGCGTCGTCACCGAGTCCGGCGAGATCCGCTGCACGTTCGTGAAGGGCGTGCCGCAGCCCGCGGAGGGCCCGTGCGAGGCCCAGGTCGAGCCCGGCACGCGGCTGGTGTTCACGGCGACGCCGGCGCGGGGCTCGACGTTCAACGGGTGGTACAGCCCGTGTCATGACCAGGGCCGCTGCGTGCTGACGGTCACGGCCGATACGGAGGTCTGGAGCACGTTCGTCGAGGCCCCGTTCGCGCGCTACTTCGCGGAAGGCGTGAGCTCCGACTTCTTCGAGCCGCACTTCGGGATCGCGAACGAGAGCGACGAGTTCGCGCACGCCAGCCTGCGATACCTGCCCGAGGATGGAACAGGGGAAGTCGTCGAGCAGATCTCGCTGCACCCGAGGGGGGTGCGTCACGTCTGGCCCGGCGCGGCGGCGGGTTTCGAGGACGGCGATCGCCCGGCGGGTGCATTCGCGACGGTCGTGGAGTCCTCCCACCCGATCGCGGTCGAACGGACCCTGCGCTGGGACCGCGCGGCCGGATTCGGCGGACACAGCGAAGCCGGCGTCGAGTCCCTCTCGACGGACTGGTACTTCGCCGAGGGCGCAACACACTCGGGGTTCGACCTGTTCTACCTGCTGGCGAATCCCGGCACGGAGCCCGCGGATGTGCAGATCACGTACCTGTTGCCTCCGCCGGCTGCGCCAGTCGTCAAGCAGTACCTGGTGCCGGCAGGCCAGCGATTCACGATCTGGGTGGACCAGGAGGACGCCACTCTGCAGGCAACCGACGTCTCAGCCGTCGTGCGCGCAAGCACCCCCATCGTCGCTGAACGCGCGATGTATCTGGGATTGCCCGGGCAGATCTTCGGTGCGGGCACCGTGGCCACGGGTGTCACGGGGCCGGCCACGACGTGGATGTTCAGCGAGGGCGCGACCGGCACGTTCTTCGACACCTTCGTCCTGATCGCCAACCCGGAGGCACGCGAGGCGGTCGTCGAGGCGCAGTTCCTGCTGCCGGACGCGAGTGCCATCACGAAGACCTACGCCGTGGCGCCACGCAGCCGGCTGACGATCTGGGTCGATGCGCAGGATGCGCGCCTCGCGGACACCGCCGTGGGCATCAGGCTCGACTCGAACAACGGCGTGCCGGTCATCGCGGAGCGCGCCATGTGGTGGCCCGGCCCCTCGTTTGCGACCTG
>CAYLZN010000176.1:0-11815 GCA_964387935.1 uncultured Vicinamibacteraceae bacterium
GTATTTACTTTTAGCTTTTTAAGGAATTCGCCTTAAAACGCTAAAATTAAAGACCTGACCCCACCCGGAACGCGACCGCATTGACGCCGGCGGCCCAGAACCCGCCGACGCCGTTCCAGTAGGTCGCCCGCTCAACGACGAGCGAGGCGCCGGACCCCGCGTCGACGAGAAGGCCGTAGCGACGACCCACGGCGTCGGGGAAGATTGCCGCCACGTCGAACCCGTAGCGGCTCGTGGCCCCGACCGTGACGGTCGCCGACACGGGCGCGCGGTCCTCGAACAGCACGGTGATCGTGACCTCCACCGGTGTCGGGGCCGTGTTGGCCACGAGCAGCCACGTGGCGGCGCCACGCGCACCTCCGGATTCGCCGCCGGCGGCGAGCCACCTGGACCCGGCCTCGGTCACGCCGGTCGAGGCATGCGCCTCGGCCCACGTGGCAGCCGTCGGACCAGGCCACCACATGGCCCGCTCGACGACCACCGGCACGCCGTTCTCGGACTGGACGATCGTGGACACGGCGCTCGACGCCAGGCGCGACTCGAGCGCGTCCACCCACAGCGTCAGCCGGGACAACGCCGGCACGGTGATGCGGCGTTCGACAGTGGACCCGTCGGGCAGGAGGAACGACGCCAGCACGGAGGCGTCGACCACGCCAGGGTTGGCGATCAGCACGAAAGTGTCGAAGAAATCTCCGGTGGCGCCCTCGGCGAGGAACCAGCGCAGGGCGGGCGCCTGCGCACCGAGCGCGGTGTGGCCGGCGTCGAACTGGCGCGCGCTGTCCCAGTACATCGCGCGCTCGACGACGACCGGCGTGGCCGGATCCGTGGTGACGCGCGCGGCGACGTCGGTGGCGGCGAGGCCGGGGTCTTCGAAATCGACCCAGACCGTGTAGCGCGAGGCCGGGAGCACTCGGTAGGTCCGCGTGACGGGCGCGAGTGGGGCCGGGCGCAGGTAGGTCACGTCGACGTCGGCGGGCACCGCGTTGGGATTCGTGATCAAATAGAACAGGTTGAATCGCGAGTGGGTGGCGCCTTCGGCGAAGTACCAGGTGGACGACAGGCGCGGCGACGCGGTTTCGGCATGGGCGCCGTACTCCCCCGTTGTCGCATCCCACCTCATCGTCCGATCGACGGCGACCTCGAGGTCCGACTCGATCGTGATCCCGAAGGGCGAGCCGGACAGGTCCGCGTCGCCGGCGGTTTCGAGGCGGGCGTGCCCGAGTGGCGGCACGAGGAGCACCCGGCCGATGCGGCGGCCGTCGAAGCGGTTGAACAGCAGGAGCACGCGGGCCTGCGTGTCGTTCGCGTTGGCCACGGCGCAGGTGACGTCGAAGAACGCGTTGGCGGCACCCTCGGCCAGGTGGTACTGGCGGAATCCCCGGGGGTGCGTGCCGGCGACGTACTCCTCGGTGTTCGTCCGCCCATCCGCATCGGCGTCCCCCGCGGCGCCGTCGGGTCCCTCGGGCGACAGCGGGTCGAGCCCGAAGCTCCGCTCCCACGAATCCGGGAGCCCGTCGCCGTCGGTGTCGGGGTCAGCCAGCTCCAGCCGCCGGATGCGACCACCAGCCCAGTCCACGACATGGATCTCTCCGTTGGCGTCCGTGTCGATCGACGCGACGTTGCCCACGGCCGCCGGTCCCTCGACTTCCGCGGTGTGTTCCTGTCGTCCGGTCGCGACCGCCTCCCCGGTGACCGGGTCGACGGTGAGGCCGAGGGACCAGAGGCGGCGCGTCACGAAGTCGGCGTAGAAGTAACGGCCCCGATACGCCGCGCCGAGGCGGCTGCCACGGTAAATCACGCCGCCGGTGACGGAACGCCCCTCGTCGCGACCGTAGTCGAAGATTGGCGCGGTGAGCGGCGTGTACGCCGGCGGCAGACTGTCGATATTGAGGCGGGTGCCCTCGAAGTTCCGCCAGCCGTAGTTGCGGCCGCCGCGGCCCGCGGGTTCGAAGTTGATCTCCTCGCGCGCCCCCTGGCCGACGTCGGCGATGAGCAGGGCCCCCGTGCCGCCGCGGGCGGGCGGATCCACCGAGAACCGCCACGGGTTGCGCAAGCCGAACGCCCAGATCTCGCCGAGCGCCTGGATGGGACCGCGGCCAGAGACGAACGGGTTGTCCAACGGCACCCGATAGCCCGCGGAGTCGGTGTCGTCGACCGACACGTCGAGGCGCAGCATCTTGCCGAGCAGAGATGACGGGTTCTGTGCGAGGTGGCCGGGATCGTTCGAATCGCCACCGTCGCCCAGGCCCACGTAGAGGTACCCGTCGGCGCCGAAGACGAGTGGTCCGCCGTTGTGGTTGCCGAAGGGCTGCCTGATGAACCGCAGCCCGTCGGGCCACTGGAAATCGAGTCGTGACGTCGGGTCGGCGATAAACGGGTTGCCGGGCTGGTGCATGAAGCGCGCAATCACCGTGTGCCCGTCGCGGTTGACGAAGTTGACGAACAGGCGTCCCGACGCGCCGTAATCGGGGGCCAGCGCCAGGCCGAGCAGCCCGCGCTCGCCGCCAGTCGAGACGACGCCGGTGAGATCCAGGAACGGCACGGCCCTGAGAGAACCGTTCTCCAGGACCCTGACGAGCCCTCCCTGCTGAACGATGTACTGGACACCGGCGCGGCTCGGGTCCTGGACGAAGGCGACGGGCTGCGACAGGCCGGTGACGACCGTGCGCAGGGCGAGCTGGGCGTGGACGCTGGTCGGAGCAATGAGCGCGAGGACCAGGAGAAGGCCGGTTGGGGTCAGGTCTTTACTGTTAGCATTCGACGGTGGAGTCCATCCGTCGAATGCTAAAAGTAAAGACCTGACCCCAACCGTCATCACTGCGTCGGCCTCAGCAGCTGCCGGAACGTCAGCGTGTTCACGTCGCGGAACATGGGCGTCCGCGGCGGCAGCAGGTTCGGGTTCAGGAACTCCGTGTCGAACCGGTAACCGCGTGTCGGAGGGTTGTAGACGACGTTGCAGCACTTGTAGGTGCCGATCGCCTGCCGGCTCGTGAAGAAGCTGACGATCGACCCCCGGTAGTTCAGCGTCTGCCCGCCCCAGTCCTCGATGTAGCGAATGAAGTTGTGCGCTCCGCCGTCCGTCCCGAAGTCGGTGTGGTCGTAACTCTGGGGGCTGACCGTCGATCGCAGGAAGTTGATGCCCTTGCCGGAAATGATCCCGAGACGATACCACGTGGTGGTCGCATCACGATTGGCGGACACGTGCGGGGAGGTGAACGAGCGGATGTCGTTCCAGTTGTTCGACAGCAGCGTGACGGCATCCGCGATCACCGCGGCCGACACGTGCCCGTCGCCGGTTGCTCCAAACCCGGCGCTGTCCGCATTGAAATTGCCCTGAACGTAGACCGGGTTCTCCGCCGCGACCGTCAGTCCCTGCAGCCCGTTCGCCGGCAGCTGGCCGCGCGCGCCATTGACGACCTTCAGCGCCCGGCGGTAGAACACCGGCGGGTTCACCCGCGCCACCCACCCCGCCGCCGTCGTCAGGAGCGTCGCGCTCGCCGTGATGGGCGTCGAGCCGTTGGGAACCAGGGCCGTGCCGTTCACGGCCGGCATGCGTGCCGTCCCGCCATAGACCTCGAGGGCCCCGTTGCCGTTGAAGTCCTCGCCCGTCTCCAGCGTGCCGTTGGACGTGCTGTTGGCGTCGACGTTGACGATGTCCTCGAACCCGAACTCGCCCGTTTCCTGATTGGCGGCGTTCCTGTTGCCCCGACGGTCCGAGAAGTAGACCACGAAGCCCGTCTCGTTCATCGTGCCGGCCCCGCTCGCCCCGATCTCGCTGTTCAGCCACCGCCGCAGGTTGTTGACGTCCAGCTCGACGTACTGCATCACCCCGCCGAGGTAGGGGCTCGTCGACGCCGTGTTGTAGTCCCGCCGCGCGCCCTCCCGCGGATCGTACAGGATCAGCGGCAGATAGTCCTCGGGCTCGGTCGTCCAGGCGCCGCCGCCGCTCTTCCCGCAGGGCGTGAACCCGACGGTCGGGTTGTCACGCACGCGCTGGAGTCGAATCACCGCGTTCGGGTCGGGGTTTTGCGCAGCGGCCGTGCAGGTGCTGGTGGTGTCGGGCGTGTTGAAGGTGCCGTTGGCGATGTTCCGCCCCGTGAACCCGAGGCTGAGAATCTCGGCCGTCACGTCTTGCCAGGTCTCGTTGGTCAACTGGCGCTCGATCTTGATGAAGCCCGTGAGCTGCGGCGAGCCGTCCGGAAAGGCGTAACCCTTGCCCTGGGCGGCCGTGGCGTTGTAGGGACCCGTCTCGGCGATGGGGTGCGTGAGCGTGAGACCGGCAATCGAGGCCCGATACGTCGCGTCGTTGAGTCGCCCCAGTTCAACGGGAGGCGTGGCGGTCACCGTGGGCAGCGTCGTGATGTCCGTCGCCGTGTCGGACAACAGGATGCGAAGGCTGGCCATCGAGAAGAACCGCTGACCGAACACATCGACCTCGTCGGGGTTGGCCGGATCCGGCCGCCTGATGATGTCGACGGGCTGCGCTCCGTCGCTGACCAGCGGCAGGTCCAGCCGCCTGGCTCCCGTGCGGCCGTTGCGGATGTAGCCCGCGTAGGTGCCCATGGAGAGGTTCGTCCACGTGGGCTCGTTCTCGGTGTTGGGCGATTGCAGCACCATCACGGTCTGCCCGTTCGCATCGACGGTCGGCGTGCTGGGCGGGATGGTGTTGCTGACGACGTTCGCGCTGCCCTCCTGCGTGGCGCTGGTGCAACTGCCGCCCATCGAGCCGCAGGTCAGTCGCCGATACACGCCGGCGGCGCGGGCCACCTCGACGTGGCCGCGGTGTCCGCTGGTGCTGATCGGCACCCCGTTGGCGAGGTGGGTGCGAACGACCTCGCCGACGGCGGTCACCCGATCCTCGAGGCGCAGCGTGTTGCTCCCGTCCTGCGCCAGGTAGACGTTCTGATTGGTGTGCACGCGGCCGCCGAAGTTGAAGTTGGGGCCCGCAAAGAAGCTCAGGTCGTTCTCCGAGTAGATGCCGAACTGGAACACGGGGACCGCAATCGTCTGCACCTCGCGGCGCATGCGGGACTCGGCCCCGCCCTCGGTGTGCGCCGTCACGGTGACCTCGTAGGGGGTGATGAGGCCGATCAGGCCCTGGTAGGGTCCGGCGGCGATCGGCGCCGTCTGCACCGCCCGCTGCTGGAGGCGGTAGCCGGGCGCGCCGCCCGGAGCCTCGTAGACGAACCCCGCGAGGACGGGCGGGTCGGCCTCGAGCGCGGCCAGGTCGTCGGCCGAGGGACTATAGTTGCCGCCGGTGAACATCTGCCCCAGGTCGGCGGTCAGCTTTTCCAGCCCCGCGTGAGCCGCCGCGTAGGCCTGTGTCTGGTCGCGCGTGATGCCGCTCGCGTTCTGATCGGCCACCACGACCGCGTAGAAGCCGGTCAGCAGTCCGACCATCAGCACCATGATGAGCAGGACCGACACGAGGGCGATTCCGCGCTGCGAACGAGCGGACATGAGCATTCTCCTTCAGCGGTAGCGATCCACGAACGCGAGGCTCCGGAGACTGACCTGCGAGGCCAGGCTGTTCCGGAGGAAGTCGCCGGTGACCGAGAACCGGTTGCGCGATCGCCCGGCGAGCAGCACGTTGACCTTGCGGACCTGGTTCGGGGAGCACTCGCTCGGGTTGCACGCGCCGCTCCCGTCGAGGTCGCCGTCGTCCATGCGCACCCCCGTTGGGTTGGTCGCGCCGTCCGCCAGGTCGTAGGAGAGTTGAAGGCCCTCGACCGAGAACGCGACGACCCGCCCGGGATCCGCGTTCATGCGGCGCACGAGGCGCGGGTTGTCCGGATCGGTGGTCGCATCGATGTAGTAGCTGATCATGCGCACGCGCGTCGCGCGGGTCGGCACGCCTGTCGGACAGGCGGCCGCCGTGTCCGGAGGTGCCGCGGCACGCAACTGGTCGAGCGTGCCGAGCATGTCGAGCGAGGGATCGAACTGGTTCAGGTTGAGGGGGTCCCCCGTGCCGAACGTCACGGTCTGGCCGGATGTCGAGGTCACGTACATCAGCGCGCTGAACGTCCCCTTCGTCAGCATGATCAGGTCTCCGTCGCGCACGTCGTCCGGGCCGCCGTCGGTGATGTTCACGGTGGCCCCGACGGTCATGGCCCCGGCCGCGAGCGTGCTCAGGCAGACGTTCTCGAACGAGCTGTCCGCGGCCAGGATCGTCACCATGTCGGTGGGCTGGTCGTTGATCTCGGGCCCCAGCTCGGGGCCGGGGGTGACGGCGGACAGCACCGGCTCGTTCGAATCGAAGGTGTAGGCCGTGCCGGGCGGCCCCGGGCGTACGATCGCCAAGGCGCCGTCGCCGTTCGGCACGGACACGACGCGCCCCACCGGAAGCCCCTGCCCCGTCTGGATGAAGTCGCGCACCATCATGTCCATCCCGACGCGCAGGTTGGAGTTCATGCCGGTCGTGCCCTTGGCCGACTCACTCGCGCGGAACGCGTTGGTCATCGCCACGAGCGTGCCGCCAAGGACGATGATGGTGACCGCCATCGCGACGAGCAGTTCCACCAGCGTGAAGCCGTGCTCGCGCCGGGCGGCGCCGCGGATCGTTCCCGTCTTCATGGCGTCCTCCTACGAGAACGAGGAGATGTAGGTGCGCAGGCGGTACTGCCGCCGCTGCTGACCCACGTTGTAGCGGATCGTGACCCGGATCTCCCGGAGGTCGTTGTTCAGGTCGCAGATCTCGATTTCGCGCGCGAAGTTGTCGAGCGGCTGGGTGAAGTCGTCATCGGTGCCCACCCGTCCGTCCGGCCCTGGGGCCACCACCGTCTCCACGGCACCGTCGTCGTCGGTGTTGACCAGCCCGTCGTCTCCGGCCGCGGCGAGCGACTGGTTTCCGTTGTTGAAGACGCCCCCGCCCTCACTGGTACACGCGCCCCAGTCGGCATCGTCCGAGGCGACGGCGCCCTCGTTGCGGATGCGCGCCCAGGTGATCACGCGCGTGTCGCGCGCGGTGTGCACACTCTCGATGGCCTCCCGGGCCTTCTCGCGCGCGATCAGGTTCGCCGAGGACGTGGACAGGTGATTGAGCCCGAGCACGAACGCCTGCGCCAGGCCGAGCAGCGCAACCGCGAAGATGGCGGTCGCGATGACGACCTCGATGAGCGAGAACCCGTCCTGGGCACGAGTGTCTGAAGTGCGCGTCATGGTGCCTCCTACTCGACCCAGCGCGACCCGTCCCATCGCCAGGCACGGATGTAGGCGGTGGGACCGAAGACCGTGACCGCCTGCGCCGTCTCCGCGCGATTGGGCAGCCCGAGGAGGATCGTGCCGTTCAACTCGTCGCCGTTCTGATCGACGAAGGTGCCTTCGCTGGTGAAGGTGAACGCGTCGGCCGCGCCGAAGTCGACGGCTTGCGCGGCACCGAAACCGTCCGGCGTGTCGGGCACGTCGGGAAATTGGATGAAGACCGAGCCCTGCTCGAGCCGGGCGTCGAGGATCGGCGTGGTGCCGCTCACGACGACGGCGCCCGTGTCAGGGTCCGGCGCAACGTCCACCCGCAGCACCTGCAACCGGTTGCCCTCGGAGAACGTGACTTGCATGTTCCGGCGCTGGGAGATCGCCTGCTCACGGGCCGTGCGCAGGTGGGCGACGAGGGTCTGGGCGGCGCCCTCGGACTTGGCGCGAGCCAGGACCGCGGGGGTGATCATCATGGCCATGCCCGAGACGAGCGCGACGAGGGCCGCGACGAACACGAGCTCGAGAACTGTGAAACCGCCGGACGACCAGGGGACGTGCCGCGCTCGAACGCCCATGAGTGATACCTCGGGCCACAGACAGAGCAACGGGCGTTCCAGGCGACGAGCGGTCGTAAGTTGTTGAAAAACAGCGCATTGACACTTCTGGCGCCAGTTGCGAAGACTGGCGCGGCGTCGCCAGTTTTCGACGTGCCCTGCCAGATTCGTGATCGGGCAGGCGAGCAGGGCACCCCGTGGGGGGTGCGGACGTCGCGCGAACGGTCTGGTCGACGGGACCGGTCCCGCGCCCGTCGACGCACGCGCTGAATCAGCGGCGCGCCGCGCGCCCAGGCCACAACAGGCTCACCGTCATCCCCACCACGACGACGGCGATCACGCCGACGACGTTGTGCCAGAGGAACGCGATGCGCGTGGTGGACGCCACGACCGCCACGGTGACCATGCCCGCAATCAACCCCACGAACGCGCCGTGGCCGGTGGTGCGCTTCGTCCCGATGGCGAGCACGAACACGCCCAGGATCGACCCGTAGAAGAACGACCCGAGCCGGTTCACGACCTCGATCAGCGAGCCCAGCTCGACGGCCCAGACGGCAACGCCGCACGCGAACAGCCCCCACAGCCCGGTCGCCACCTTCGAGACCATGAGGTAGTGCGCGTCAGAGGCGACGGGCTTGTAGATGCGCCGGTAGAAGTCGATCACGGTGGCCGTCGAGAGCGAGTTCAGCTCTGACGCGATCGTGGACATGGCGGCGGCGAAGATGGCCGCCAGCAGCAGGCCCACGAGCCCGATCGGCATGTAGCGCAGCACGAAGCTCGGGAACACGTAGTTCACATCGTTGTAGCTCGCGTCACCCGTGGCGCGGCGCACGAGGGACACGCCTTCGGCCCGCGCAGCCTTCACCTCGGCGTCGAGCGCCAGGAACGCCTGCGTGGCGTCTGCGATGCGGCGTTCGTCGTGCGTGCGGTGGGCGTTGGCCAGATTGGTGGCGGCCTGCCGGCGTGCGTCGGCCTTCTCGGCAAAACGCTGCTCGAGCTGCACGAACGCCCCGGCGTGCGGCCCCTGGCGCACCTCGCGGTCGTGCACCGGGTTGAAGAGCATCGGGGGCGGCGTGAACAGGTAGAAGAGGAAGAGCAACACCCCCACCAGCAGCACGAGCGCCTGCAGCGGGATCTTCCAGTAGGCGCTCATGAGCAGCGATCCGCGCGCTTCGTTGATCGAGCGGGCCGTGAGGTACCGCTGGACCTGGCTCTGGTCGGTGCCGAAATAGGACGCGAACAGGAACAGCGCCGCGATCGTCCCAGACCAGAACGTGTATTGCTCCGTCAGGTCGAACCGGAAGTCGAACATCTCGAGCCGGCCCGTGGCGCCCGCCACGTGGAGCGCGTCCGCGAGTCGCACGGTCTCCGGCAGCGCGAGCACCAGCGTCACCGCAACCGCGATGAGCCCGCCCACGATGAGATACATCTGCTTGACGTCGGTCCACGTGACCGCCTGAACGCCGCCCGCCATGGTGTAGAGCGCCGTGGGCAGCCCGATCGCGAACACGGTGAGCGTGACGTTCCACCCGAAGACAATGGACAGCACGACCGCTGGCGCCGAGATGACGGTCCCGCACGACATGCCCCGGGACAGGAGGAACAGGAAGCTCGTGAGCGAGCGCGTCTTGAGGTCGAACCGCCGCTCCAGGTACTCGTAGGCCGTGTAGACCCTGGCCCGGTGGAAGAACGGGACGACGGTGACCGACAGCAGGATCATGGCGACGGGCAGCGCGTAGTAGAACTGCAGGAAGCGCATGCCGTTGTCGTACGCCTGGCCGGTCGTGCCGATCATCGTGATCGCCGAGAGCTGCGTGGCCATGACCGACAGGCCCACGGCCCACCAGGGCAGGCTCCGCTTCGCGAGGAAGTAGCCTTCGATCTCCTTGGCGTCCTTCGTGTGCTGGATCCCGCTCCACACGATCCACACGAGATAGACGACGACGATGGCCCAGTCGATGGGGTGCATGAACCCGATCAGCTGAAGTGGCGGGAGAACACCCAGAGTGCGAGGAGCACGACGATCTGGATCACGACGACGCGGACGTACGTGCGCGTCATGTCGCGCTCTCCGGGCTCGGCTGGCCCTGCGGTCCGGAGGTCGGGCGACGACGGCTCGGGGCTCACAGCGCCTCCAGTTGCGCGCGACGGAGGCGCCCGGCGGTCTCGAGGGCCTCGCGTCGGTCGGCCAGCCAGCGTCGATCGGCGTCGAGCGCCTGGCGCGAGACCGCCAGCGCGCGACCCGTCTCCTGAGGCGCCGGTCCGCCGTGCGTCGTGCGCACGGCCACGAAGTGACGCGGGCTGAGGAGATCTGCCAGTTCCGCCTCGGTGTACCGCACGGCCGTCCCCGTCACCTCCGCAGACGCGTCGGCGAGCAGCCGGCTGAGTGGCACCTCCGGGTGCTCGTCACTGGACGCGATCAGCCGCTTTGCGATCTCGTGGCTGTGTCGGAACGCGAATCCCCGCTCCCGGGTGAGCGTGTCGGCCAGTTCGGTGATCGTGATCCAGTGCGCGCCCGCCCGCGCTTCCATCAGCTCCCGGTTGAAATCGGCGTCGCGCAGCGCGGCGGCGACCAGCCGCACGGTGCGGGTCGCGTCGTGGAACGCCAGGCGCACGAGCGGCTGCAGGTCGTCCTCCGTGTCGACGATGTCGCCGAACGGCGTGTTGTGGACGGCGGTGGTGACGCCCGTCACCTGGCCGAGCGCGCGGCTCGCGATGGCGCGGGCGTGTTCCAGGGCAACCGGGTTCCGTTTCTGCGGCATGATGCTGCTGCCCTGCACGAACCCGTCGGGCAGCCGCAGGTACTGCACCTCGAGCGTGCACCAGAGCAGCAGATCCTGCAGCAGGCGCCCGAGACCCACGAGCAGGACCGCGGTGGCGCCAAGGCTCTCGAGCATGTAGTCCACCGTGGCGATGCTGCCGTAGGTGTTGCCCGTGGACCCGTCGAATCCGAGCAGCACGCTCGTGCGATCGCGGTCGATCGGGAAGCCGGTCCCGGTGATCGCGCACGCTCCCAGCGGATTCCGGTTGGTCGTCGCGTAGGCGGCCTGCAGGCGCGTGGCGTCACGCTCGAACTGCTCGATGGCGCCGAGCAGGTAGTGCGCCACGGTCGAGGGCTGGGCGGGCTGCGTGTGCGTGTGCGCCGGGAACACCGTCTCCCGGTGCCGCGCCGCCACGCCGATCAGCGTCTCCCGCGCGTCGAGCGAGGCCTCGAGCAACTCCAGCACGAACTCCCGCTGCCGCATCCGGTACATCGTCATGTCGATGTCGTTCCGGCTGCGGGCCGTGTGCAGGCGACCGGCGACGTCCTCGCCGCACGACGCCACGATCAGGTGTTCCACGTAGAAGAACAGGTCTTCCCAGGTTCCGTCGTACGTGACCCGCCGGATCTCGTCCTCCTGCAGCGCGTGCAGCGCGGCGCGGAGGCGGCGGGCGTCCTCGCGCGAGACGATGCCGCGGTCCGCAAGCATCACGAGGTGCGCGGCGTGGATCGCCAGGAGGGGGGAGAGGAAGAGAGCCTTCGCGTCCTCGAAGTTCTCCTGGAGGACGTGTGTGACGTAGTCGGGCGCGAACCGCATGTGGCGCGCGAGTATATCAAGGCAGCACGAACTCGTGCTGCGACTGCCGCACGGTCAACACGGGGCAGGGCGCCTTGCGGACCACGCGCTCGGCGACGCTGCCGAGCAGCATGTGCGCGATCGGGCCCCGGCCGTGCGTGCCCATGATGATCAGATCAATCTTCTCGTCGCGGGCGTAGCGGACGATCTCGACGAAGGGACTCCCTGTACGCAACTCGGCTTTCGCCCGGTAGCGCTCGCGCTGGTCCGGTGGCAGCACCGCGGCGAGACGCTCCCTGGCCTGGCGCTCCATCTCCTCGTGGACGCCGGGCAGGGCGGCGACGTAGACCTCGGTGGTCCAGGCGTGCGCGGCCAGGTCCTCGAGGACGTGCAGGACGTGGATGCGCGAGCCGAACCGGTCGGCGATCGCCCTGGCATAGTCCAGGGCCGCGGCAGACGGCTCGCTGAAATCGGTGGCCAGCAGGATGTTCTCGAAGGTCGGCACGGCAGCAC
>CAYLZN010000177.1:0-11791 GCA_964387935.1 uncultured Vicinamibacteraceae bacterium
GACAGCGAGGCCCGCAGCGGCGGGTCCAGGTAGAACACGAACGAGCCGACGCGCTCGTCCACGATCCACAACCTCGCCGGCAGCTTGCCCTGCCGATTGAAGTGCGCAGCCAGATCGCGCGCGGACGACGAGGCCGCCGCGGTGGGCAAGAGCGTGGCCGAGGCCCAGAGCAGCAGCAACGCCATGCCTGCCAGCGATACGGCGAAGTTGCGGCGGAGTGGCCAGTGCCGGGCGCGCGCCGCCAGCACCAGCCACCACGCCGCGATGGCGGCAGCCGTGACCCACGCGACCCGCGGGACACTGATGCCCGTCAACCAGGCGGCCCACGCGCACGCCGCCACGGGCAGCGCCGCACCCGCCAGCGCATGCCCGGACACCAGCCGGCCGAAGCCCGGCGCCGGCGCTCCGTCGTCGCGTTGCGCGGCACCGAGCCAGGCGGCCGCGACGAGGAGCGCGACAGCCGGGAAGATCGGCAGGATGTAGGTCGCCAACTTCGATCCCGCGGTGCTGAGGAACACCAGATCGACCACGAGCCAGGCGAGGCCGACGCGGGCGAGGTCCCGCAGCCCGTCACCACTCGCGACACGTCGCTTCACCGCCGCTGGGGCGGTGATGATCCACGGGAGACTGCCCGCCACCAGCACCGGGACGTAGTACCACCATTCGCGATGCCCGTGCATCTGGGTCGTGGTCGCGTAGCCCAGGACGTGCCGCTCGACGAAGAAGTAGTGCAGGAAGCCAGGCTGCACGCGCTCGACGGCGAGATACCAGGGCAAGCCGACCACCATCGCGACCGCCACGCTCCCCATGCCACCGAGCACGATCGCGGGCGTCAATCGCCGGTTCAACACGGCCAGCATGAGCACCGGGAGTCCGACGAGCGCGAGCCCCGTCAGCCCCTTGGTGAGAACCGCCAGGCCCAGCGCCAGGCCCGCCATCGTGCACCACGCCAGGACGGCCCGCGTGGGCGCGTGGGGTCGCAGCGCGCGGAGGAACGCGGTCAGGGCGACGGTCACCCACGGCACCAGGGCGATATCGTGCACGGCCGCCTGCGCGAGGGCCATCGGGAACGCGAGCGTGGCGTACACGCTTCCCGCCACGAGACCGGCCTGACGTCCCGCGAGGCTGGCCGCCAGCACGCCGGTCGCCATCGCCCCGAGCAGGCCGAACACCTGGCCCGGCAGACGCACGGCGAACTCGGTCGCGCCGAATGCGGCGATGGACCAGGCCTGCGCCAGGAAGAAGAGGATCGGTTTGTCGAGAAACGGCGCGCCGAGGAAGCGTGGGACGAGATAGTCGCCGCGCTCCACCATCTCGAGCGCGATCGCCGCATGGAGTCCCTCGTCCGGGTCGATCAGGGGGAGGCCGAGGAGCAGGGTCACCCCGAACACGACCATCCCGAGCAGGACGAGCGCCCACGAGGGCGGCGCCAGTCTCGGGAGGGCGGTGGTCACGGGATGAGGACGATCTTGCCTGCGGCGCCGGGGGCGAGCACGGCGCGGTGCGCCTCGGCCGCCTCCGCCAGCGGCAGTTCGCGTCCCACGACGGGGTGCAGCACGCCGCTCGCAAGACCGGCGTCCACGCGAATCATCAGTCGTTCCCGGACTTCTGCCGTCAGGTTCCAGAGCATCGTCCCGAGGATGGCCGCTTCCTTCGCCATGGTGAGCCTCGGGTTGAATTCCAGCGCGCCGCGATTGCCCACGATGACGATGCGGCCGCCGCTGGCGAGCATGTCGAAGTCGCGCACGAGGTTGACGTTGGCGAGCATCTCCACGATCACGTCGACGCCGTGGCCGCCGGTGAGCTCGCGCACGCGTGGCTCGTAGCCGGGCTCGGCGTGTGAGACGGGTTCCGCGCCCTGGGCGGCGACCAGGGCCAGCCCGCGTGCGCTGCCGGCTGAGCCAATCGCCTTTGCCCCGAGCGCCCTTGCGAACTGCAGGGTGGCGAGGCCCACGCTGCCGCTCGCGCCATGCACGAGCACGGTTTCTCCTGGCTGCAGCTGCGCCCGGTCGAACACCGCCCTGGCGGCCGTCAGGTACGGCACGCCGACCGCTGCGCCAGCGGCGAAGTCGATGGTCGGCGGCAACGGCCGAACCGCAGCCGCGTCGCAGCGCACGTGCTCGGCGTAGGTACCGGTGTGCTGAAACCCGAGCCCGGCGACGAACACCCGCTGCCCGACGCCGAGGGCGGTCACACCAGCGCCGACGGCCTCGACGGTGCCCGCGCCGTCGGTGCCAGGCGTGAAAGGGAGCTGCGGCAAGCGCGCGTAGGTGCCGCTGCGGATGTAGGTCTCCACCGGGTTGACGCCTGCCGCCCGTACCCGGACGACCACGTCGCCGGGTCCGGGCGTGAGCTCGGGAGCCTCGTCCAGGTGGAGCACCTCGGGACCCCCGAACTCACGAACGCGGATGGCTTTCATACGGCGCTCCCGCCGATCCTCGGCAGATCCTAGGGCCAGCGCATCACGTGGACGTTGGTCCGTTCTTCGCCTGCCCGCACGCTGTCGCGGGCGCGGGTGCTCACCATGAATCCGACGAGGTCGCCCGACTGCGGCTCCCAGGACGCGTCGAGGGGTGGAATCCGGATCTGGTCGACGCCCAGCTCGGGGCCCGTGACGTTCTTGCACTCCTGGCCCGGCCTGAGCCAGTCGTACGTCGCCGCGTACCAGGTGCCGCCGATGTTCGCGAAGATCCAGACGTTGCCTTCGACCTCGATCGGATCCTCGTCGCCGAACTCCGAGATGGGCCACTCGCCGGCCTTCGTGTGGTAGACGCAGATCTGATCGCTGGTGATGTCCACCCCCGTGATGGTCGATGTGCGTGCCCAGCTGGACACGTTCGTGTGGAGCCACCGGACCTTGCTGAGGTCGATGTCGCCCGTGTCATCGGGCGGCGGCGGCGGAGGTGGCGGCGGTGCCACGGGCTCCTCGTAGGTGAAGGCGCTCGGCAAGGTCGCGCTCGCCCCGTCGCTGGTCACGACCACGTCCACCGTGCCGGCGGGGCGGGCGCCGGTCCAGGCCACGAGCGACGTGTCACTCGAGAGCTGGACGTTCGAGGCGGCCACGCCGCCGATGGACACGGCAGTTCCTCGCGTGAAGTTGTCGCCGGTGATCGTCACGGCCGTGCCGCCGGTCGTCGGTCCGGCGGCCGGCGAGATGCCCGCGACGGTCACGGGTGCCGGCGCGGGCGGGGTCGCCACCGTGCCCGTCCACGGCGTCCCGAGGCTCGCGTGGCCGCCGAAGTATCCGTTGCCCCAGTACACCGCCCGCTCGACCACGACCGGCACGTCGTTCAGGGACTGGAAGAACGCCGAGAACTTCTGGTAGGTCAGCTTCGGGTACGCCGCGGCGATCAGCGTGTAGCGCTTGTTGGCCGGCACCGTGAAGATGTCGGAGAACCCCGTGCCGTCCTCGCGGTAGAACGTGCCCTTGATCGTGGCGTCGCTCCCCGACGAGTTGACGAAGAGGAAGTAGCTGTCGTACTCGAGCCCGCCGTGCGCGTCCTCGATGCCTTCCGCGAAGCCCCACGTCGTGGCCTCGACCGGGCTTCCGGCGGTGCTGTGGCCGTCCACGAACGCGTCCCAGTAGACCGCGCGCTCGGCCGTGATGTCCGCATCGCTCTGCACGAGCATCGAGAAGGCGCCCTTCGGGTCGAAGGGGAGCGCGTTGACCCAGACCGTCTCGCGCGTGGTCGCGCCGATCGTGACCGGGTGCACGATCGGCGTGCTCGCCTCCGGGTAGAAGGTCACGAGCGCGTTGGCCGGCGTGGCGCCCGCGTTCGCCAGCAGCAGAAAGGTCTGGAACGTGCCCCCCGTGTACCCCTCTGCGAACCGGAAGGTACGGCCCGGCGCCTCGAGCCCCGTGGCATTGTGGCCGCCCTCGAAGTCGCTCCAGTACATCGCCCGCTCGGCCAGCACGGGGACGGCATTGGTCGAGCGCACCACCGTCGAGAAGGACGCACCCGCCAGCTGCGCCACTTCCGCGTTCACCCAGACGGTCTTGCGCTTGAGCGGCGCGACCGAGCGGGTGATCGTGATCGGCGCCTGGCCCCCGCCGCGCAGGAACGTGATCTCGATGTCGGCCGTCGAGGTCGGCGACGGGTTCGCCACGAGCACGAACTGCTGAAAGATGTTCGTGGACCCTTCCGCGAAGTGCCACGTCGTGGACGGACCCTCGACCGCGTTGCTGTGATGACCGCCGCGTCGGCTCCCGGCCGGCCAGTACATCGACCGCTCGACGAGCACCTCGGCCGTGGCCTCAACGATGATCGAGACGGCGTCGTTCGGGACGTGGTCCTTCACCTTGATGGTGAGACGGCTCGTCGCGGGGACGATGAACACCTGCTGACTGGAGGCGGCGATTTCCGGCAGGAACGTCACGGTCAGGTTCACCGCGAAGCTGTTCGGGTTGGCGACAATCACCTCGTCGTCGAAGAACGCCGTCGTGGCCCCCTCGGCGAGGTACCACTTGGTGTGGGGCACCCCTGCGGAGGCGGGCGCGGCGATGGAGCAGAGGAGCGCCAGGAGGATCGGGAGCGAGCGCGAGAATCTGAACATCAGTGCATCCTGGGAACGGGAGCCGACAGCGACGGCATGTTCCCTTGATGCCGCCGCAAGGATCTGGCAAGGATAGTGAAACGCGCAGGCGGGCGCAACTGAGCCGCGCCGGCCGTCAGGGCCGGGAGGGGAGGGAGATCGGATGGCTCGTGGATGGGAGAGCAAGGGCATCGAGATGCAGCAGGAAGAAGCCACGCGCCGGAAGGCGTCTCAGCCGGGTCATGTCACCGACCCGGCGGTGGCCCGTCGGCGCCAGGCGCTCGAACTGGCGCGGGCGCGAGCTGTGGCCGACCTCGCGCGCGCAACCGCGGCAGCCCATCGCGCCATGCTCGAGGCGGCCCTGCGCTCCATCGACGAGGACCTGAAGCAGATTGAGGGGTGAGGTCAGCGCGGACGCGCCGGCCGGTCGGCGCTGTGCGCGTGTCGTGACCGGAAGATCAGCGCGGCCAGGGCGAGCAGGGGGATCTCGACGGTCAGGTAGATGGCGCCAAACCAGGTGAACTCCCGTTGCGCGCCGATGGCCATCGCGAGGCCGAGCGCCACTGCGACGTTGCGCGTGGAGAACTCGGCCGCGAACGTGAAGCGGTCCGTCGCGGTTCCGCCCAGCGCGAGCGCGACGCCGGCCCCGAGGAGGCCAGCCGCCAGCACGAAGCTCAGAGTCACGAGGGCTGCCGACTGCCAGCCGACCTGTTCGTCTTCCGGCGCCGTGGCCACGACGAGCACGAGGAGTGTGACGAGCAGGCCGAACCCGGCGCGGAGGATGAACCCCCTGTGTCGCTCCGCCAGCGCCGGCCATCGCGCTCTGGCGATCATGCCGAGCGCGATGGGCGGGGTCAGTCCCACGAGCAACTGCCGCACCAGCGTTGGCGCAGACGCCGTGTACCGTGACGAGGACGGCCACAGCTGCTCCAGCAACATCGAGGCAGCCGGGATGGTGACCAGGGCCGCCATGCACGACACGGCCGTGAGCGTCACCGACAGGGCCACGGAGGCGCGCGCGAGAAGGCTGTAGAAGTTCGACAGCCCGCCGATGGGACAGACGGCCACGAGCAGAAGGCCCGCCGCGATCATCGGCGACGGGGCGATCACTCGGATGAGGCCGACGGCCAGCGGCGGCAGCAGCAGCGGCGGCAGCAGGACTCCCGCGGCCACCATGCCGGGCCGCTCGCGCGACCGCCCGAAGTCCCGCGGCGTCAGGTCCAGACCCACGGCGAGCAGCAGCAGGAATGTGATCGGCGGGGAGGCGAGATCGACCATGTCCTGCATAAGGCCTGGAGACTGCCAGATGATACGCTACAGGTCGGGCGCAGGGGAGGGGCTGACGGTGCTTCGGCGGTGGCGAGAAGTCCTGACGGTCGTCGTGCTGGCCGCGGGTTGCCGGGCCAACGAGCCGGCGCCGCCTGCCCAGGCCGTCGACTCCCAGGCTCGACGATCGTCGTTGGTGGCTCCCGCGTCGGACGAGCGTCCGGCGCAACCCCGGATCGTGGCACTCGGAGACAGCCTGACCGCGGGCTACGGCCTCGAGCCCGGGGACTCGTACCCCGCGCACCTCCAGCGGTTCATCGATGCGGCCGGGCTGGGCTACACCGTCGTCAACATGGGGGTGTCGGGTGACACGTCCGCCGGCGGGCTGAGCCGCCTCGACTGGGCGCTGGACGGTGACGTCCGCGTGCTGATCGTCGCGCTGGGCGGCAACGACGGTCTCCGGGGACTCTCGCCCGCCGACCTCGAGCGCAACCTCGGGGCCATCATCGACCGTGCGCAGCAGCGCGGAATCAAGGTCCTGCTGTGCGGAATGGAAGCGCCGCCCAACCTCGGCGCCGCCTTCACGCGCGACTTCCGCGCTGTCTATCCACGGCTGGCGAAGGACAAAGGCGTCGAACTGCTTCCGTTTCTGCTCGAAGGCGTCGCCGGCGTGGCGTCGCTGAACCAGGGCGACGGCATCCACCCGACCGTCGAGGGCACCCGCCGCGTGGCGGACCTCGTGTGGGCGCGCCTGCGTCCTATGCTCCATAATCCGGTCTCGCAATGATCCAACTGCAGGACGTGTCCAAGACGGTGACGAGCGGCGGGCGGCCGCTCACCATCCTTCACCCCCTCAGCCTGGACGTCGCCCGCGGCGACAGCGTCGCCATCGTCGGCGCCTCGGGTAGCGGCAAGTCCACGCTGCTCGGGCTGGTGGCCGGCCTCGACGCCCCGACCACCGGCCGCGTGTGGATCGACGGCACCGACATCACCGCGCTCGGCGAGGACGCCCTCGCCCGCATGCGCGGGCAGAAAATCGGGTTCGTGTTCCAGTTCTTCCACCTCATTCCCTCGCTCACCGCCTACGAGAACGTGCTCGTTCCGCTCGAACTGGCCGGGGTCCGCGACGCGGCGCCGCGGGCCAAGGTGCTGCTCGAGGAGGTCGGGCTGTCCGGCCGCGGTCACCACTACCCGTCGCAGCTGTCGGGGGGCGAGCAGCAGCGCGTGGCGGTCGCTCGCGCGCTGGCGAACGACCCGCCCCTCCTGCTCGCCGACGAACCGACGGGCAACCTTGACTCTGCCAACGGGCATCACATCGTCGATCTGCTGTTCGACGTGAACGCGTTCCGGGGCACGACGCTGGTGCTGGTGACGCACGACCGGGACCTCGCCGCACGCGCGCGCCTCCGCCTGACGCTTCGCGACGGTCACGTGATCGACCGGGTCGATTCCGCGCCGCCGGTCGCCCCTGCGGCCGCGCCCGCGTAGCCGCCGTCCATGGCCTTCATCCTTCGCATGGCGTTCCGCGAGGCCCGCGCGTCGTGGCACCGGCTCGTCTTCTTCTTCCTGTGCGTGGCCCTCGGGGTGGGCGCGATCGTGGCCCTGCGGTCGATCATCCAGACGGCCCGGCAGGAGCTGTCACGCGAGGCGCGAAGCCTGACGGCGGGTGATGTGCTCGTGCAGACGAGTCGGGTGCTCTCCGAGGACCAGGAGAAGCGGCTCTCGGCCCTGTTCGCGGGTGCCGGAGTCTCCGCGCGCACCGATGCCGTCGAGACGGCCACCATGGTCCGGCCGGCCGACGAAGCGAAGGCCGTGGCGCGCATGGTGGAGCTGCAGGGCGTGGAGGCGGCCTGGCCACTATACGGTCGGGTGACGCTGGACGGCGACTCGCCGTATCGCCACGAGCTGCTCAGGAACCGGGGCGCTCTCGTGCGGCCGGAACTGCTCACGCAGCTCGGGGTCGCCGTCGGGGACGAGATCCTCATCGGCGATCTGGGCTTCACCATCCGGGGGATCGTGCTCTCCGAGCCCGGGCGTCGCCAGGGGTTCTTCAGTCTCGGACCGCGGGTGCTCGTGGACCTCGCGGACTTCCGCGGCACGGGGCTCCTGACGCCGGGCAGCCGTGCGCGCTACCTCACGATGCTCCGCGTGCCGGACGACCGACTGCAGCCGCTCGTGCGGGAGGTGCGCACCCAGTTCGGCAACGAATTCGTCAGCGCGCGCTCCTACCGCAGTACCGACGATCGCCTCGGCGAGGATCTCGGCCGTGCGGAGAACTACATCAGCCTCGTCGGCTTCGTGATCGTCATCCTCGGCGGGATCGGCGTGTGGAGCGTGACGCGGGTGTTCGTCCGCCAGAAGCTGAAGAGCATCGCCGTCCTCAAGTGCGTCGGGGCGACGACGAGGCAGGTGCTGGCCGTCTACGTGATGCAGGTGCTGCTGCTGGGCCTGGCGGGCAGCCTGGTTGGCGTGGGGCTCGCCGCGGCCGGCCTGCGGCTGGTTCCCGCCGGCGTGGCGGAGGCCTTCGGCGGCGTGCGCCTCGCGCCCACGTGGTCGGCGATCCTGCAGGGACTCGGCGTCGGCCTGCTCGTGTCCTTCCTCTTCTCGCTCGTGCCCCTTCTGGACGTCCGGCGGGTGCGACCGCTGCTGCTCCTGCGGGAGGAGTCGGCGGTCTCGGATGCCTCGGCCCCGTTGCGCTGGCGCGAGCGGCTCGCGCGCGCCGACTGGATGAAGCTGGGCGTGGGCGCTGCCGTCCTGTCGGCCCTCGTCGCGCTGGCGGGCTGGCAGGCGGGCTCGCTGAAGGTCGGCGCCATCGTCTGTGGGGCCTTCCTGGTGGTGGCCCTTGTGCTGCACCTGGCGGGGGCCCTGCTCGTGAAGGCCGTGCAGCCGCTTGCGGCCTCGCGGTGGTTCCCGCTGCGCCACGCGGTGATCAGCGTGGGCCGGCCGGGCAATCAGACGCGCGTGATTCTCATGGCCGTGGGCCTTGGCGCGTTCTTCATCATCGGCGTGCGTGCCTTGCAGGCCAACCTGCTTCGCGAGTTCTCGCTCGATCTGAGGGCGGACGCACCGGACCTGTTCCTGCTCGACATCCAGCCGGACCAGGTCGACGGCGTGCGCGCGTTTCTCGATGCAGCCAACCCCGTCTCTGCGCCGCGGATCCTCCCGGTGGTGCGGGGGCGCGTCACGGGCGTGCAGGGCAGCCGCGTACGGCTCGATTCGTTCGAGGACGTTCGCGGTCAGGGCTCCCTCGCCCGGGAGTACGTGATGACGTATCGCCTGGCGCTCGAAGCCAACGAGACGCTGATCGGCGGGCGGTTCTGGGAGCCTACGTCGTCGCCCGACCCGGAGGTCTCGATCGAGGAGAGCATCCACCAGCGCTTCCGGATCGACGTCGGCGACCGCGTGCGCTTCGACGTGCTCGGGCGCGTCATCGAGGCCCGGGTCTCGAGCATCCGTCGCGTCGAATGGGGGGACGCGCGTGCCGGCGGGTTCATGTTCGTGTTCAGGCCCGGGGTGCTCGAGGCGGCGCCCCAGACGAGCATTGCGGTCCTGCGGGGTCCGGCCGATCCGTCCGGGCGGGCGTTGCTCCAGCGGGACGTCGTTGCGCGCTTTCCCAACGTTTCGGTGATCGACATCCGCGACGTGGCGAGGACGCTGCAGCGCGTCCTGGACAACGTCACCCTGGCCGTGTCCACCGTGGGCCTGGTCGCGCTGCTCTCTGGCGTGCTCATCCTGGTGGGCTCGGTCGCGATGACCAAGTTCCAGCGCCTGCGCGAGGCCGCGATCTTCAAGACCCTGGGTGCCAGCAGCCGGACGCTGGCGACCATGCTCGCCATCGAGTACAGCGCCTTGGGCGCGCTCGCCGGGTCCGTCGGCGCGCTCGCCGGGCTCGGTCTGAGCTGGGTCGTCTGCCGCTTCCTGCTCGAGATTCCCTGGCATCCGGTTCCGCTCGTCAGCGCCGCCGGGTTGCTCGCCACGACCCTGGCCGTCGGGGTCGTTGGCGTCCTCGCCAGCCTGGACGTGCTCCGGCGCAAACCCCTGGCCACGCTCAGGGCCGAGTAACCCCAGCCCTGAGCCCTGAGCCCGACCCTTGGTGGTAAGATGGAAGGTCGGAACGGCCGGATTTCACAAGGGGAGTGCACGACCGATGGACGCATCCGCTTTTCGTGAGGCGTTGCTCAAGAAGCGCAGCGAGATCCTGGGCTCGAGCGCGCTGAGCACGTTGCAGACGTCGATGGAGAACACCCGGCAGGGTGATCTGGCCGACCAGGCGACGGGCAACAACGAGGTCCACGTCGCGCTCAAGCTGCGACAGACCGACGCGAAGATCCTCCAGGCGATCGAAGAAGCGCTGTCCCGCATCGAGAACGGCAGCTACGGGATGTGCCGGGATTGCGGCGAGCCGATTGCCGATGTCCGACTGGCGGCCATTCCCTGGACCCGCGTGTGCCGTAGCTGCAAGGAAAAGCAAAGCGCGTGAAGCCCTCGGACCTGATCGCTCAGTTGCAGGAGTTCTCGCGCGACAAGCTCGCGCTGCTCGAGCGCCACATCGCCGGCGCGCGGCGCGTCTCGTCCTACGAGTTCAACAACACCTATCAGTACGTCATCAACCGGGAGGAGGCGCAGGTGGCCTGGCTCCGCGAGGCCCTGCAGGACCTCGGCGGCGCCTTCCCGGACACCGCACCCGGCCTGGATCTCCCACCGGAGGGCGGCCGCAACGTCGAAGGTGCGGTCATCGCCAGCGACGTGCAGCACGCCGCGGCGTTCCTCGCGCGGTGGCAGCCACGAGTGGCCAACCTGCCGCAGGGCCGCCTTCGCAAGGTCATGGAGGTCGTGCTCGGCGAGACGGTCGAGCAGCGCCGGTTCTTCGAGCAGATGATCGAAGGGCGCGACGACGTCCTCGGGCGACGCCCGGCCGGCATGGGCACCGGCGGCGGCGTGTTGCCCGTGCGATGGCTCGAGCAGTAGTCCGCGTCGCCATCGCCCTCGGCAGCAACCTCGGTGACCGCGAGGCGCACCTCACCCGCGCCGTCACCCGGCTCGCCTCGATTCTCGAGGACCTCCGCGTCTCCACCTTTCACGACACCGCACCGGTCGGTGTGGGGCCGCAGCCCCGCTTTCTCAACGGCGCCGTGACCGGGTTGACCGCAGCGTCGCCAGAGTCCCTCCTCGACGAGTTGCTCCGCCTCGAGCAGAACGCCGGGCGGCAACGCCCTTACCCGGGAGCCCCACGGTCACTCGATCTCGATCTCGTGCTCCACGGCGCGAGCGTGATCGACACGCCGGGGCTGGTTGTGCCGCACCCCCGGTTCCGCGAGCGCGCGTTCGTGCTCGCCCCGCTGTCGGAAATCGCCCCCGACATGATCGATCCCGTCACGGGAAGGACGGTCGCCTCCCTGTGGCAGGACCTGTCCGGGGCGCGAGGCTGAGCCTACCGCGCGGGCGCGTCCGCGGTGGCGACCGCCTCGTCCTTCCGCCGACGCCAGAGCGCGGCCAGGCCTTCTTCGAAGAGCGTGTACATCGTCGGCACGAACACCAGGGTGATGAGCGTCGAGGCCGTGAGTCCGCCGATCACCACCCGGGCGAGCGGCGCCTGCAGCTCGGCGCCCTCACCAATCCCGAGCGCCATGGGCAGCAGGCCGAGGATGGTCGTCAGCGTGGTCATGAGGATCGGCCGCAGCCTCGTGCGCCCCGCCCGCTCGACCGCCTCCCGCAGCGGCACGCCGTCGCGACGCCGCAGCGTGTTCGTGTAGTCCACGAGCAGGATCGCGTTGCTGACGACGATGCCGGCGAGCATGATGACGCCGATGTAGGCCTGGAGGCTGAACGCGGTGTTGGTGAGCTTGAGGGCCAGCACCACGCCAATCGCGGCCAGGGGGATGGAGAACATGATGATGAACGGGTCGCGCAGCGACTCGTACTGCGCCGCCATCACCGCGTAGACGAGCACCACCGCGAGGATGAGGAGCAGCTGCAACTGGTTGAACGCGCG
>CAYLZN010000178.1:0-996 GCA_964387935.1 uncultured Vicinamibacteraceae bacterium
CGAGATCGATGGCGCCCATGTCGATGCCGAGCTCGAGCGAGGAGGTGGCCACCAGGGCCCGCAGCGCGCCCGCTTTGAGCGCATCCTCCACCTCGATGCGCTGCGCCCGCGCCAGCGACCCGTGATGCGCGCGCACGAGCGTCTCGCCGGCCAGCTCGTTGAGCGCGGCGGCGAGCCGCTCCGCCACGCGACGGCTGTTGACGAACAGCAGCGTCGACCGGTGCGCGCGGATCAGCTCGATCAGGCGCGGGTGGATGGCGGACCAGATGCTCGGCCGGACGGGTCCCTGCGCGGCCGGTCCGCTCGGCAGGTCGACCGGCTGATCCAGGCGGGCCATGTCCTCGACCGGGACCTCGAGCCGCAGGTCGAGCGCCTTCTTCGCGCCGGCATCGACGATGGTGACGGGGCGGAAGGTCACGGCGCGAGCTGGCGACACGGTGCCGCCGAGAAACCGCGCGACCTCGTCGAGCGGCCGCTGCGTGGCCGAGAGGCCGATCCGCTGCAGCCGCCGGCCCGTGACCCGCTCGAGTCGCTCGACTGACAGGGCCAGGTGGGCGCCGCGCTTGGTGGGCACGAGCGCGTGGATCTCGTCGAGGATGACCGTGTCGACCGCGCGCAGGACCTCGCGCGCGCGGGAGGTCAACAGCAGGTAGAGCGACTCCGGCGTGGTGATCAGGATGTCGGTGGGCTCGCGGAGGAAGCGGTTCCGCTCGTCGGCGGGCGTGTCGCCCGTGCGCACGGCGACGGCCGGCGCGCGGAACACGTCGCCGCGTTCGGTGGCCAGGCGCGTGATGCCCACGATCGGGGCCCGCAGGTTCCGCTCCACGTCCACGGCAAGCGCCTTCAGCGGCGACACGTAGACGACGCGGCAGCGCTGTGCGGGGGAGGGCACCGGCGCGAACATCAGCCGGTTGATGCACCAGAGGAAGGCGGTCAGCGTCTTGCCGGTCCCCGTGGGCGCAAGGACCAGCGCCGAGTCGCCGCGGGCGATGACGG
>CAYLZN010000178.1:1006-11695 GCA_964387935.1 uncultured Vicinamibacteraceae bacterium
GGCCTGCGGGGGTGTCGGTGCCGGAAACGACCTGGCAAACCACTCTGCCACCGCTGGATGAAACGGGGCGAGGTCACGCGGACTGTCCGCCGACGCCATCGGGGAATTGTAAGGGCTGTGCCCAGGTGCGGGCTGCCGGGCCCGGTCTGCGTCAGTTGCGAGGCCAGGCGTTGGGCATCCCACGCTGCGCCGTGGCCCGACCTCGGCGATCAGGGTTCCGCGCTGAGGGGGTCGATCGGCTCGAGGAACGGGAACCGGTGGAAGTCGGTGTCGCGCGTGCAGATCCGCCGGATGCCGTGTTCGCGCATGAGGATGGCGGTCTGCGTGTCGTGGACGATGTTGCCGGCGAGCCCTGGGACCTCCGCGACCACCTCCTCCAGGACGCGGGCATGACGATCGGTCGGCACCAGAAGGCCGCATCCAGGCGAGTCCTGCAGGGCCGCGAGGAATCCGACACCTTCACTGAGGGTCCATGGATGGCGCATGACGCGCGGGTGGGTCACCACTCGAAGGAACTCGTAACAGATGCCCCACGTGAGGTACCACGCGCCGTTGCGGGGCCGCCAGCGCTCCACCAGGGTGCGGCAGCGCACGTGCTCGGGCGCATCTTCATCAGCGGCATACACCAGCACGTTGGTGTCCACGACGAACATCAGCGGCCCTCCATGGCTCGGTAGAGCGCCTCACGATCAGCGACGTCGACCAGGGCGCCGCCGCTCTTGAACGACGGAAGGGGCCGCAACGCCCGGACTTCCGGTTTCGACTGCAGGAGGCGACGCAGCGCGGTCTCGACCAACTCGGACATCGTCCGGCCCGTGCGGGCTGACTCGCGCTTGAGTCGGGCCATCACCCCGTCGTCGATGATGAGTGTCGTTTTCATATGGATAACCATATAATGTGTATGGCTAGCCGTCAATCAGGCGCTGGCGCGGGGCCAGTCCGAACTGATACGCCGAGCAGCGGCGCCCTGTGCAGTTGCTGCCGTCACGCGGCGCCGTTCGGGTTCGAACTATCCTATGCGCAGAGATCCCCAGCCGGAGAGACCGATGACGCGAGCCGAGCCAGCAACCCCTTCGGCACGTATTGACCTCGTGGCGGGGCTCACCGCGGCGGCCGTCGTCCTGCCCAAGGCGATGGCGTATGCAACCGTGGCGGGGCTGCCCGTGGCCGTCGGTCTTTACACGGCGTTCGTCCCGATGGCCGTCTACGCGCTGGCGGGTTCGTCGCGCGTGCTCAGCGTCAGCTCGACCACGACGCTGGCCATCCTCGCCGGGACCCAGCTTGGCCAGGCGGTCCCCGACGGCGACCCGTCGACGCTGGTCACGGCCACGGCGACCCTGACCGTGCTGGTCGGCGTGATGCTCCTCCTGGCCAGGCTGATGCGCCTGGGGTTCGTCTCCAACTTCATCTCGGCGCCGGTGTTGACCGGCTTCAAGGCGGGCATCGGTCTCGTGATCGTGCTCGACCAGGTGCCGAAGCTCCTCGGCATCCACATCACCAAACAGGGCTTCTTCCGCGACGTCTTCAGCGTCGTGGAGCACGTTCCCGAGACGTCGATGATCACCCTGGCGGTCGCCGCCGCGACGTTCGCGCTCCTGGTCGGCATGGAGCGGCTCCGGCCCCATTCCCCCGCCCCGCTGGTCGCCGTCGGCGGCGCCATCGCCGCGTCGTGGTGGCTCGACCTGCAGGCCCGCGGGCTGTCCGTGGTCGGCCTGATTCCGCAGGGCTTCCCGGCGTTGACGCTGCCAGACACGGCGCTGGCCTCGCAGCTCGTGCCTGGCGCGCTCGGCATCGCGCTCATGAGCTTTACCGAGACGATCGCGGCCGGCCGCGCCTTCGCGCGACCGGAGGAGCCTCGGATCGATGCCAACCGCGAGCTGGTGGCCACCGGGGCCGCCAACGTGGCCGGCGCGCTGTTCGGTTCGATGGCGGCCGGCGGCGGCACCTCGCAGACGGCCGTCGTGCGCGCGGCAGGCGGGCAATCGCAGCGGGCGTCGCTCGTCACCGCGGGCGCCGCGCTGGCCACCATGCTGCTGCTCGCGCCCGTGCTTGGCCTGTTGCCGCACGCGACACTCGCCGCGGTCGTCATCGTCTACTCGGTGGGGCTGATCCAGCCCGCGGAGTTCCGCGCGATCCGCCGCGTGCGGACGATGGAGTTCCGCTGGGCGGTGGTCGCGTGCGCGGGTGTCCTGGTGTTCGGCACCCTGAAGGGCATCCTGGTGGCGATCGTCCTCTCCCTGATCGGACTGTCGAGCCAGACCGCGCACCCGCGCGTCCATGTGATCGGCCGCAAGCGCGGCGCCGACGTGCTGCGGCCCGTCTCGCCCGAGCACCCCGACGACGAGACGTTCGAAGGGCTGCTGATCCTGCGGCCGGAAGGGCGCCTCTTCTTCGTCAACTCGCCGCACGTGATCGAGCAGGTCGGTGCGCTCGTGGCGCAGCACAAGCCGCGCGTCGTGGCGCTCGACCTGAGCCGCGTGCCCGACCTCGAGTACTCGGCCCTTCAGGCCCTCATGGAAGGAGAGCGGCGCTTGACGGACCACGACACCGTGTTCTGGCTGGTGGGTCTGAACCCTGGCGTCCTCGAAGTCGTCCGGCGAGCCGGACTGGACGAGCGACTCGGTCGAGATCGGCTGCTGTTCAATGCGCGGGCCGCGATCGAGCGTTACCAGGCCCTGCAGGCAGGCGGGCGGCAGCCGCACGCGTAGCCCCTCGCCCCTCGCAGGGGGGTGTCAGGTGTGCGAACCGCCCGTCTGCGGTAAACTAGATGGCTTTCCAGGCGGCCTCGTGGGTCGCAATGTCGATAACGAGCCAAAACGAGGGTTGTGGGTGCAATGAGTGATTCCGGTGAAGGCCTGGTCGACGCTGAAGCCCGGTTGCAGGAGCAGATCGATGCCCGGGAGCAGGAGCGGAAACGTCGGGCGGGTGGAGTGGTCAAAGACCCTGAGAAAGAGCGCCAGAAGGAGCTGATCCGGCTGGCGCAGAGCGAGCTGTCGCGGCAATTCGAGGGCACGCAGCATCCTGCGCGCCGCCAGCAGATCCAGGCGGCGCTCAAGGAACTCGAGCGCCAGCTCGAGGGCCTGTAACCGGCCGGGGGGCGCGCGGGGAAGGCCGAATCGCCGCCGCCGTGCGCGGCGCCGAGGCGTAGAATTCCCTTTGATGAGCGCCGATCTCGCGCACGCCACGGCGCCCCCCGTCCAGCCGGGCCCCGACTGGACCGAGTGCTGGCCTTTTCCCCAGAGCGGCGGCCCGGCGGTGTCGTTCGTGTCCACCGGGCCGACGGGCGGTCGGCTGCGCGTGGCCTACTACCGCCGCGCCAGCGACGACCACCTGGTCGGGCGCGCCTGGTTCGGCCCTGAAACCGAAGGCCCCCCGGGCCACGCCCACGGCGGCAGCATCGCCGCCGTCCTCGACGAAACCCTGGGAGCCGCCGCCTGGGCGGCCGGCCACCCCGTGGTCGTCGCCAGCCTGAAGGTGGACTTCCGGACGATGCTGCCGCTCGGGACGGACGCGACGTTCGAGACGTGGATCGAGAGCGCCGAGGGGCGCAAGGTCCACACCCGGGGTCGCCTCGTGTCCGCCACGGGTGACGTCTTCGCCGAAGGCCGCGCCCTCTGCATCGTCCTGGGCGACCACCACATGGAGATGTTCAAGGCTGCCCGGGCCAAGCGCCACGCCAGGCCGCACCGCTCTTCGAGTGTGGACGGGGGGACTCGCTGGGACGGCCCCGGCCGATGACCGTCGTGCGCAGGATCGCCGCCTGGGCGGTGCACGTCTATACCGCGAGCGGCGCACTCTGCGCCTTCTTTGCCCTGGAATCGGCCATCCAGGGGCACGTGCGCGCGGCGTTCCTGTGGCTGTGCGCGCAGGCCGCGATCGATTCGAGCGACGGGGCCCTCGCACGACGGGTCTCCGTCAAAACCGTCCTGCCCGGCATCGATGGCAACCGCCTCGACGACATCGTCGACTACCTGGCCTACGTGTTCGTGCCGGCCGTCATGGTGGTGAGCGCAGGTGTCGTGCCGGCCCCGCTCGGCTGGATCGTCGCGGGCGCCATGCTCGTGTCGAGCGCGCTCGGCTTCAGCTCGGCCCAGGCGAAAACGGAGGACCACTTCTTCACGGGCTTTCCGTCCTACTGGAACGTCGTGGTGCTGTACCTCGTCGCATTCCGTGGCGCGCCGCCCGTGAACGCGACCATCCTGCTCACCCTTGCCGTGCTCGTGTTCGTCCCGGTCCGCTACGTCTACCCCTCGCGCACGCCGGTCCTCCAGCCGGTCACCCTCGTGCTGGGCTCGGTGTGGGCGCTCCTGATGCTGGGCGTCGTGTTTTCGCTGCCCGACGCGCCACGGGCGTTGCTGTATCCGTCGCTCGTGTTCCCGTGCTACTACATCGTGCTCTCCTTCGTGCTCGACGCGCGACGACGAGCGGCGGGAGGGCCGCGCGCGTGAAGTGGACCCACCCGCGTGCGTGGACGCGGCGGGACTGGATGGTCGGCGCCGTGTTCCTGGGGCTCGTGGCCGGCAGCGTGATTGCGGCCGTGTGGGTGGGGCGCCACACGTTCGCGATCCGGCGGCTGACCTCGGGGGTGGGTGACACCACCTTCTACTCGGCTGACGGGCGGCCGTGGTTCCGCATGGACGAACAGCGGCGCGACGTGCCGATCGATCGCATCGCGCCGGTGCTCCGGAACGCCGTGGTCGCCGTCGAGGACCACCGCTTCGCGCACCATTTCGGCCTCGACCCGATCGGCATCGGGCGGGCGGTCGTCGGCAACGCGCGCGGCGACGGCCTGCAGGGCGGCAGCACGATCACGCAACAGCTCGCGCGCACGCTGTTCCTGTCCAACCAGCGGACGTGGGGACGCAAGGCGAAGGAAGCGGTGCTGGCCGTCCTGCTCGAGGCGCAACTGAGCAAGACGCAGATTCTCGAGCTGTACCTGAACCGGATCTATCTGAGTTCCGGGGTGTACGGCGTGGAGCCGTTGTCGCAGCGGCTCTTCGGCAAGCCGGCCGGCGACGTGTCGTTGCCCGAGGCGGCGATGATTGCGGGCCTCATCCAGGCGCCCTCGGCGCTCTCGCCCTGGTCGAACTACGACGGCGCACTGGAGCGGAGCCGCGTGGTGCTCCAGCGCATGCGCGAGGAAGGGGTGATCACGGCGGAGGAGGAGCGGCGCGCGGCGCGCGCGCGGCCGAGGGTGCGTCCCTACGAGCTGGTGATCGAGGCGCGCGCGGCCTACGCGAAGGAGTTCCTGCGGCAGCAGTTCCGCAACCAGTTCGGCGGCAGCCACCCGCCGGACTGGCGGGTGCGCACGTCCTTCGATCTGGAACTGCAGGAGGCGGCCGAACGCGCCGTGGCCAACGGCCTGGCGCGCCGGGGGCTGCCGGAGCTGCAGGCCGCTCTCGTGGCGATGGATCCCCGCACCGGCAACATGGTCGCGATGGTGGGCGGGCGCGACTTCCGCACGTCGTCGTTCAACCGGGCCGTGCGGAGCCGGCGGCAGCCGGGATCCGCGTTCAAGCCGATCGTGTTCGCGGCGGCCCTCACGCGAGGATGGTCGCCGGCGTCCGTCCTCGACGGACTCGACGCCGTGTCGGCGCTCGATGGCGACGAGGAGTGGATGCCGCGGAACATCGGCGGCGCTCGGAAGGACGCACTGACGCTGCGGCAGGCCCTCGTCGTGTCCGACAACCGGGCGGCCGTGGCCCTGCAGCAGCGCATCGGCACTCGCGCCGTGTTGCGATTGGCGGGGCAGGTACAGATGCACGACCTGCCGGACGTGCCGTCGCTGGCGCTGGGCTCGGGTTCGGTCACGCCACTCGAGCTGGTGCGGGCCTATGCCATGTTCCCGAACGGCGGCTACGACGTCACGCCGCGCGCCATCCTGCAGGTGCTCGATGCGGACGGCGACATCGCCCACGAGAACCCCACGGCCCGCGACCAGGTGATCTCGCCGCAGGTGGCGTATCAGATGGTGTCCATGCTGACCGACGTGATCGATCGCGGCACGGCACGCGGTGTCCGTGCGTGGGGGGTGCGGTTCCCCGTGGGCGGCAAGACGGGGACCACCAGCGAGTTCAAGGATGCCTGGTTCGTCGGGTTCTCGACGTCGCTGGTCGTGGCGGTGTGGGTCGGGTTCGACCAGCCGGCGACGATCGGCGGCGATGCGACCGGGGCCCGGCTGGCGATGCCGATCTGGTCCGAGTTCATGCGACGGACGGCGCGCCGGACCCGGCCTGCGGCCTTCCAGGTGCCCCCAGGACTGGCCCGCGTCGAGTTGTGTCGCGTGTCCGCGCGGCTCCCGCTGCGCGACTGCCCCGTCTACACGGAGTTCTTCAAGGACGGCGACGAGCGTCCGACCGCGATGTGCCCCGAGCACGAGGGCACGCTGGGGCAGCAGGTGGAGCGCGCGGTCGAAGGCCTGCTGGGGCTCATCGCCGCGCGCCTCCGCGACGTGTTCAAGTAGTGCCGCGCCTGCGAGCGAGCGCGAGCACGACTGCCAGCGCTGCCGCGGAGAACAGGCCTCCGATCAGCACCGGGCGCGGCCGATAGCAGAACTGGACGCGATGGTGTCCCGGAGGGACCGAGACGGCCCGGAACGCGACGTTCGCCCGGTGGACCGTGGCCGGCCGCCCGTCGACGGTGGCGTTCCAGCCGGGGAAGTGCGTGTCGGACAGTACGAGCAACCGCCGCCCGGCAGCGCTCACGTCCAGATCGACGACGTTGTTCGCATAGCGCACGATCGACACATTGTCTGCCGCACCGTCGAGGGCTCGCTCCGGCTGCTCCCCGGCCGCCAGCGGCGAGGCCAGGAGCACGCAGCGCCTGGCATCGACCCGGTCGTTCTGCAGCAGGTCGCGTCCCGTCGCGTCATCGACGACCTGCCACGCATCGACCAGGAACGCGCGCGGCAGCACGCGCGTGTTGCGAAACACCCCGACCGGATCGGTGTTGATCCGCTCGAACCAGCCGTCCGGCAGGCGGACTCCCGGTTCGGTGACGACGTACTTGACGTTGAGCAGGTTCAACAGCGTGAAGGGACCGGTGTCTTGCAGCAACGGCCTGACGTCGGTGCCAAACGTGCCGGCGAGCAACTCCGCGAAGTGGCGCACGTCCAGCCCGTCGTAGCTGCGCGCGTCCTGCAGCCCGTAGACCATGGCCGTGTTCGGCAGCAACGTGGTGCCGGTGCCGGCGACGCGCGCGAGTTCGGCGTCTGCGTCGATCAGCCGGAGTTCCGGAATCGCCGGGAAGACCAGATCGGCCGGGATCGGGCGATGGACGTTCCAGGCGAACGCGAGCAGATCCACGGTGGCGAGCGCGACGAGCAGGGCGGACCCGCCGCGGAGTACGCCGGGCCGCTTCACCGTCAGCACGGAGGCCGCGAGCGTGGCTGCGGCCAGCAGCACGGCCCAGAGCGCCCAGCGAACGGCGAACGTCCACAGGCCCGTCGTGATCAGCGAGTCGCGCGCGACGGCGAGCATGGCTCCACAGGCGAGCACGACGCCGACCGTCACGACCGTGATCAGCACGAGCACGCCGCGTGGCCCGCTCGCGCCCCGCGCCTCGCGCAGGCGCTCGGCCCCGATCGCGGCGAGCGCGGCGGCGCAGGTCGTCACGATGATCATGAACCGGGGGAGCGACGCGGCCTTGAGCAGCGGCGCAACCGAGATGACGTGCAGGAGTCCCGGCGTGCCCATGATGACGAGCAACGCGAGCGTGCCGACGCCCGCGAAGAACCACGCCGTGGCGCGATGGGACCTGCTCGTCAGCGCGGCCGCGGCGAGCAGAAGCGTGGGCACCCCGACGTAGAGGGTCTGCTCGAGGTAGTTGGTCGGGCCGATGTAGTTCCCGACGTCCGGGTGTCCCCAGAGCTGCGGCAGCAGGAGCGTTGGCAGCGCTGCGAGCGGCTGGTGAAAGGGGTTGAGCGCGTAGCTGGTGCGCCACACGTACAGGCGACTCATCGAGAGGTACTCGAGAAACGGCAGCACCTGCACGGCGACCAGCGCAACGCAGAGCGCGAGTCCGATGCTGACGCGGGCCAGCGCGAACTGGGGGCGGGGCGTGCGACCCGCGGTGAACGCCGCGTAGAGCGCGCCAAGCGAGGCGGCGGCTGCCCCCGTGTGCGGGTGTCCGCCACCGAGCACCAGCCCCGTGGTGACCGCCAGGGCTGCGGCCGAGCGCCATCCGCCGCGCGCGGTGGCGTGTGCGGCCACGAGCATCCATGGCACCCACGGGGGCACGCCTGCAAGCGGATGCTCGAGCCACAGCAGGGTGAACGGGTTCAGCAGATACGAGACGCCTCCGACGGTGGCCGCCCCGGCCGACAGGCCGAGTCGCCGCGCGAACACGAACATGCCGAGTCCACCGGTCAGCAGGCGGAGCGAGGCGCTGACGACCGTCCACTCGGGGAGCGGCACGACGAGGGCGAGCCAGGTGAACGGGGAGAGCAGCGCCGACTGGAACGTCGCCAGGAACGGGAACCCGGCTCCTGCGCCGCTCGCCCACAATGGGAACTCCCCCTGCCGCATCGCTTCCCGGAAGAACGCCGCGAACGGGTAGGTGACGGTCGGCACATCGAGGAGCGGGGTGGCGGGCCACAAAGGGGCACCTGGCGGCCAGTGCGCGCGCCACGGCTGGTGGAAGGCCAGGAGCTGGGCCTGGGAGAGGACGTAGCCCCGAAGGAGCGCGTCGCGAAACAGGAAGCCGACGATCGCGCACGCGAGCGCGAGGAACCCGAGCGCGCCCGTTGACGCCGGGCGGTGCCAGGACAGCACGCGTGCGAGCGTGGTGCGCATGCCCCAGTTGGTGTTACGGAATCACGCGTGCGCCCTGGACGGCCAGGTCCCGATCCGTGCCCCAGACCTCGTGGATCCGCTTCGTCTCGAGGAAGACGAGCGTCGACGCGTCGACGTAGGTCAGTTTGTGGCCCCTCAGGCGATCGAGCTTCCGCCCGACAGCCCGGTGGTGCGCCGGGTCCAGCCCGAGCAGTTCGAGGCGGGGAAGGTCGTCGAGGGCACGCCTGAACGTGCGCGCCGCCTCCTCCCCGAGGCGATGGAGGAACCAGCCGTAGGTCTCTGAGACGACCGCCATCGACGTGCACCAGCGACGGGGAGGCGTGGCGAAGAGCTCGACGGCGACGTCGTGGAAGTGGTCGGACCGGTCCAGGAAGGCGATGAGGATGCCGCTATCCAGGAACACCGGGCCGGCCTTCACGGGCGGCTCCGGCCGTACACCACGCGATCGACGCTGCGGCTCGCGTCAGGATCGCCGGAGGCGATCGCACCGGCGTACCGCATCCACGGACGGTCGGTCACCCGCGTTGCGGCCAGTTTCGAGGCCACGGCCCGGCGAAGGAACTCGGCGATCGAGATCCCCTGGCGTTTCGCTTCGACCTTCACGTCACGATAGGCCGCAGCGTCGAGCGAGATCTGGGTTCGCACCATATGTTATCAGCTCGTCAATGAATGATAACACGCAGAAGCGTCACCGAGAGCGGCGACCCGAGGGCGAGCGTCCCGGAGGCCCCCTTGCGGGCGACGAAGGCGCCCATCGCGCCGAATTTCAGCGTCGATTGGGCGAGACCCGGCAGGTACGACCAAAGTAGCATTTCGGCGCGCGGAAACCGCCGATATGCTCTCACGCGGAAGACTGGCAGCATGTGCGATCAGCGCGTCATCGGATGATAACCTGCAGAACACCGCGATGGTGGCCGGCGCGTCGAGCTGGCAGGAGAGGAGTCATCCGTGTCGAAACCTGGAATCCCGTCCGCCGAGGAGCTGGCCGCGGAACGGACCAGCCTGGCGGCGACGCGAACGCTGATGGCGGCGGACCGCACCCTGATGGCCTGGGTCCGGACCTCGCTCTCGCTGCTCAGTTTCGCGTTCACGATTTACCGGATCTTCGAGGAACTGCCGGTTCTCGCCAACCGCCCGGCGCTGAACACGAGCGGTCGAGACGCGGGCCTGCTGCTTGCGGCGCTGGGGACGTTTGCCATCGTGGCGGGCACGGTCGAGTACTGGCACACGCTCAAGATGTTGCGCCAGTTGCAGCACTTCACGCTCACCCGCCCCGCGCTCACGATGGCGTTCATCATGTCGTTCCTGGGCGTCGCGTTGTTTGTGAGCATCAGCGCCAGGCTGCTCTGAACAGGGCCGGTATGGACCGCGGCCGCGGGCCCGGGGGCCCCGGCGGCCATGATAGACTCCGGCCCTGCCGACCACGCCAGGCGCCGTCCCGCCGCGACCTGCTCTGCGGCAGCGACTGAGACTCCGATCAATGCGCAACCACCAGCAGCCAGTGTGTGGGCACGAACGTTGCGCGCGAACCTGAGGCCGCACTCAAACGAAGGAAGGGACCATGCCAGCGAAGAAACCGAACATCCTGATTCTCTGGGGCGACGACATCGGCTGGTGGAACATCAGCTACAACAGCCGCGGCCAGATGGGCTTCCGCACGCCGAACATCGACCGCGTGGGCAACGAGGGCGCGGCCTTCACCGACTACTACGGCCAGCAGAGCTGCACCGCGGGCCGCGCGGCCTTCCTCACCGGCCAGAACCCGATCCGCACGGGCCTCACGAAGGTCGGGATGCCGGGCGCGCCGGTGGGCCTCCAGAAGGAGGACCCGACGGTCGCCGAACTGCTCAAGCCGCACGGCTACGTGACCGGCCAGTTCGGTAAGAACCACCTGGGC
>CAYLZN010000179.1:0-11575 GCA_964387935.1 uncultured Vicinamibacteraceae bacterium
CTTCGGGGCCGCGTCGCTGGCCTTGTTGCGGTTCACGAAAGGTCCGGCCGGGGCGGCCGCGCTCCTCGGCCTGTCGCTGGTACTGTGGGTCGTCGTCCCGGTGTGGCTGGCGACGTGGCGCCTGCGCCGGGCAGACATCTGATTGGGGTCAGGTCTTTACTTTTAGCGTTTTGGGGCGAACGCCTCAAAACGCTAAAAGTAAAGACCTGACCCCAAGGTGTCCCCTGCCTCCACCCAGGCAGGGTGCCACCGACCCGACTCAGATATGCCAGGTGAGGTCGCCAACCACCGGCTTCACCATGCCGGCGAACGTGGCGTACGCCATCCGGATACCGTCCATATGCGTCCCGGCGTGGAACGTGATCTCGCGGCATTCCGCGAGCCGCCGGTCCACGAACACCCGTTGTCCGAACAACGGGCCCAACGGGGGCATGGCGCCCACCTCGCAATCGCGGTAGAGACCGGCAAACTCCGGCTCCTTCGCAAGGCGCGCCGTGTCGGCCCCGGCCATCCGCCTCAGGCGGTCGAGGTCGAGCTTCCGGTCCGCCCCCATCAACACCAGCACGGGTTCGTCGTCGCAGAAGCACACCACCGTCTTGGCCCACTCATGGCCCGGCGTGTGGGTGACTGCGGCTTCTTCCTGCGCGGTGTAGGCGCGGGGATGCGGAATCGTGGTGTAGGGGCAGCCGCGCTGGCTGAGGTACTCCTGGATCGCTACTGGAACCGGCATAACCCCTCCTCGGCAACTTGCCGTCTCGGAGACGAGTGAGAACCCTTCCTGGTCCGTCAAACCCGGGGTGGCGGGCTCTCGGCACACGGCCACGCGATCACTGAGAAAATATCAAGTCCCGCGCCGCGGCGCCAGCCATTCCGCTACACTGGCCGCGCCAGGCACACGATGGCGGAGAGGCGGCATGTCGCCCGACACCCACGACGTTCCCAGTGAGCAGGCGCCCCAGCCCGGCACCCCCCGCTGGGCCACCTGGAGCGACGAGCAGTTGCTCGACCTCAGGCTCTGCGATCTCGAGGTCAGCATCGAAGGCAGTGTCCTCGACGAGCGGATCGCCCAGCTCCACGAGGAACTCGACACCCGAGGCCTCGGCTTCAGGCCCCACTTCTGGCTCTCCGACGAGTGGTTCACCCCGGACGGCGTCACCGGTGTCGCGATCCCGTTCTACCTGGCCCACCCGCGCCTCGCCAGGCTCGAAGAAGCCCAGGTCCTCGAGGTCGAGGGCGGTACGCCCGCCTGGTGCATGAAGATCCTGCGCCACGAGGCCGGCCACGCCATCGACAACGCCTACAAGCTGCAGCGCCGGCGGAAACGCCAGAAGCTGTTCGGCCCGAATTCGACGCCCTATCCCGAACACTACACGCCGAAGCCCTACTCCAAGAGCTATGTGCTGCATCTCGAACCCTCGTACGCGCAGAGCCACCCCGCCGAGGACTTCGCCGAAACCTTCGCGGTCTGGCTGACCCCAGACGCCCAGTGGCGCACGCGGTACCACGAGTGGCCGGCCCTCAAGAAGCTCGAGTACATGGACCAGTTGATGAAGGAAATCGCCGGCAAGCCGCCACTGGTCACGGCGCGCCAGCAGGTGGAGCCCCTGCCACAGCTCCGGCGCACCCTCCGGCAGCACTACCGGCGCAAACGGGCCCACTACGGCCTCGACCGGCCCGATTTCTACGACCGCGACCTGCGCCGCCTGTTCACCGATGCCCCAGAGGCCGCCGGCGCCATGACCGCCGCGCGCTTCATCTCCAAGGTCCGCAGGAACGTCCGGCGGCGCGTGGCCGACTGGACCGGCATCTACCAGTACACGATCGACCAGGTCCTCGAGGACATCACGGTCCGCTGCAAGGAACTCAAGCTGCGCCTCCGGACGTCGGAGGACCAGACGCGGCTCGATTTCATCGCGCTGTTGACGGTCCTGGCGATGAACTACCTGCATAGCGGACGGCATCGGGTGGCCCTATGAAACGACTGCGCGTCCTCGCGCTCATGCACGCCAGCCTCGTCCCGCCCGAAGACGTCACCGGGATCGACGTCACCGAGGCCCTCTGGAAGATGGAGTTCGACGTCACCGAGACGCTCCGCTCCATGGGGCACGAAGTGCTCAACCTCGGCGTCGAGGACGATCTCGGCGTCATCCGCAAGGCCATCGACGAGTGGAAGCCGCACATCGTCTTCAACCTGCTGGAGTCGTTCCACGGCATCGGCGTCTTCGACAAGAACGTCGTGAGCTTCCTCGAACTGCTCCGCGTGCCCTACACGGGGTGCAACCCCCGCGGCATGATGCTCGCCCGGGACAAGGCCCTGGCCAAGACGCTGCTCGTCTCGCATCGCATCCCCGTGCCCGACTTCATCGTCGTCCGCGTCGGCCGCAAGGTCCGCCGGCCCAAGCGGCTCTCCTTCCCGCTCATCGTCAAGTCACTCACCCAGGAGGCGTCGATTGGCATCTCGCGCGCGTCGGTGGTGGACGACGAGGCGCGCCTGGCGGAACGGGTGCGGTTCGTGCACGAGAACATCGGCACCGACGCCTTGGTGGAGCGCTTCATCGACGGGCGGGAGCTGTACGTCGGTCTCGTCGGCAACGAGCGGCTGGAGGTCTTCCCGGTGTGGGAGCTGCAATGGAAGACGCTCCCGGAGGACGGGCGTCTGCTGATGACCGACCGCGCCAAGTGGAGCACCAACTATCAGAAGAAGTACGGCGTGATGACCGGCCCCGCCCAACTGGCTCCCGAGCAGGCGGCCCGGCTTCGGCACCTGTGCAAGCGCGCGTTCCGGACGCTGGACCTGTCCGGGTACGCCCGGCTGGACCTGAGACTGGACGCCGAGGGTCGCGTCTTCGTCCTCGAGGCCAATCCCAACCCACAACTGGCTTACGGGGAGGACTTCGCCGAGTCCGCGGAGCACGGGGGGCTGTCGTACGAACAACTGCTCCAGCGAATCCTCAACTACGGCCTGAACTGGCGGCCGGAGCGGTTGGGATAGGAGGCGGCGTACGGCGTACGGCGTAAGGCGTACGGCGGGGCGTACGGCAGGGCGCGGTCAGGGGCTCAGGGCGTGAGGCCGAGCACACGGCACAGGTCGGCAGGCGACTCGACCCAGTGGTCGGGTTGACCGGGCTCGAGGTCCTGCCGCGTGAACGGGCCCCACAGCGCGGCGGCGGTGCGGACGCCGGCCGCTCGACCGCAGTGGAGGTCGTGCAGGCTGTCGCCGACGAACACGGTCCGCGGCGCGGCGACCCCGAGCAGCGCAAGGGCTCGCTCGACCGGCTCCGGGTGCGGTTTCGGCCTGGTCACCTCGTCGGACGGCACGATGGCCTCGAACAGTCCATCGAGCCCGCTCACCCGCAATCCCCTCTCCGTCGTCTGCCGGTTCTTGCTGGTGACGATGGCCGTGCGGGCACCGGTGCGGAGCACGTCCTGCAGCATCGCGGCGATGCCCGGGAACGCGCGAATGCGCGTGTCGTGGTGAGCGAGGTTGTGCCCGCGGTAGGACGCGATCAACCGCTCGACGACGGCAGCGTCGTCGGAGTAGCGGGAGAAGTGGGACGAGAGCGGCGTCCCGACGCCGCGCAGCAGGTGGGCCTCGTCAGGCACTGGAAACCCGCACGTCGAGAACGCGTGCCGGAAGCTGTCCAGGATCAACGGCACGGAGTCGATGAGCGTTCCATCGAGGTCGAAGAGTACCGCGTCGAACGGCGTCGCAGGCCTGGTCGTCACGGCGCCAGCATACAGGAGGCGCAAGCACCCGGCCCATGGCACCGGGCACAGGGCACAGGGCTCGGGGCCCAGGGCTCGGGGCGCCCGCTGCGCGGTGCCGCGATGCTATTGTGTTGCCATGGCCCGGGCTCTCCTGCCAGGCGCGCCATTCGTGCGGGGAGTGAACCTGCCCTGGTTTTCCTACGGGCAGGATTTCGGCCGCAGCGCCTGGAGCCCCCACGGCGGCGTGGCGCAACAGGATGCGCGCGTCGCGCTCGATCGGACATTCGCCCGGCTGGCCGCGGCCGGCGTGACGCTCGTGCGGTGGTTCCTGCTGTGCGACGGCCGCGCCGGTCTGTGCGAGGCCGATGACGGCACGCTCGAAGGACTCGACGATCGGGCGTTCGAGGATCTCAAAGTCGCGGTGGCGGTGGCCGAAGCCCACGGGCTCGCCTTGATGCCGACGCTGCTCGATTTCCACTGGTGTCGCCCCCGGCGGAACGTGGACGGCGTGCGATGCGGCGGACGCGCGCACCACCTCGTCGACGCCGGCGCCAGGACTCACCTCCTGCAGCACGTGATCCGCCCGCTCCTCTCGAGGTTCGGCGGCCGCGCAGGCATCGCCGCGTGGGACGTGATCAACGAACCCGAGTGGGTCACGTTCTCGTGGCGCTCGTGGGATCCGCGGCACCCGGTGCTCCCCGATCACATGACGGACTTCCTCGGCGACGCCGTCGCGCTCGTCCACGAGTGCACGGACCACCCGGTCACGGTCGGCCTGGCCAGCATCGCGTCGCTCCCGCTCGTCAAGGGACTCGGCCTCGATTTCTATCAGGTCCACTGGTACGACAAGCTCGATCGCGCGGTCCCGCTCGAGACGCCGGTCACCACGTTTGCGGCCGATGTGCCCGTGGTCCTGGGGGAGTTCCCCTCGCGCGGCTCGCGGCGATCGCCGGTCGGCATCGAGGACACCGCGCGGGCCGCAGGCTACATGGGCGTGATGGCGTGGTCGTTGTGCGCGACAGACGAGGCGAGCAGTGCAGATGCGATCTGGGAATGGCTCGAGGGCCCGCGCCCGGGCGCAAGGTGAGGGAAGGCATGGACACGAAGCCAGAGGCCAGGGACGACCCGCAGCCAGCGCCCGGGTCGCAGGACCGCCGTGAGTTTCTGGCGCGCGCAGCGCTCGGCGCAGCGCTCGCGTCGGTGGGCGGCGCCGCGGCCTGCCGGGTGGCCGCACCCACCGAGGACCAGCCCCCGCAGTCGAGCCATCCGGCCGATTGGGGCAGCCGCCGCTTCGAGCTGGAGGAGGCCTCGATTCCGGCGCTCCAGGCCGGGCTCGTACAGGGCCGGTGGACGTCGCGTCAGCTGGTCGAGCTGTACCTCGATCGCATCAAGGACATCGACCGGCGGGGCCCGACGCTGCGGTCGATCATCGAGATCAACCCGGACGCGTCCGCGATCGCCGACCAGCTCGACGCGGCGCGTCGCGAGGGCCGCACGCGCGGCGTTCTGCACGGCGTCCCGATCGTCATCAAGGACAACATCGACACGGCCGACCGGATGAAGACAACGGCGGGGTCGCTGGCGCTGGCCGACTCCGTGGCGCCGCGAGACGCGTTCGTGGTCGAGAGACTTCGCCAGGCGGGCGCGGTCATCCTCGGCAAGACGAACCTGAGCGAGTGGGCGAACTTCCGCTCCACGCGATCGACCAGCGGCTGGAGTGCCCGCGGCGGGCAGTGCCGCAACCCGTACGTGCTGGACCGCAATCCGTGCGGCTCGAGCTCCGGCTCCGGCGTCGCGGCGGCCGCTAACCTCGCCGCGGCGGCGGTGGGCACGGAGACCGACGGCTCGATCGTGTGCCCGTCGAACAACTGTGGGCTGGTCGGCATCAAGCCCACCGTGGGACTGATCAGCCGCGCCGGCATCATCCCGATCGCCGTGAGCCAGGACACCGCGGGGCCCATGGCACGCACGGTCACCGATGCGGCCCTCCTGCTGGGGGCCATGACCGGGGTGGATCCGCGCGATGCCGCGACGGCGGCCAGCCAGGGGCATGCGCTGACGGACTACGCGGGATCGCTCGATGAGCGCGGGCTGGCGGGCGCGCGGCTGGGCATCGCACGGGCCTTCTTCGACCTCGGCACGGGCGCAGCCGATGCCATGATCGCGGCGCTGGAGGTGCTGCGCGACCAGGGGGCCGTGCTCATCGATCCCGTGGAGCTGCCGCCGGAGTCCGCCCTGCGCGATCCCGAACTCACCGTGCTCCTTCACGAGTTCAAGGCTGGCCTCAACGCCTATCTCGCGACGCTCGGTCCGGCGGTCGCGACGCGCACCCTCGAGGCACTCATCGCCTTCAACGAGCGGGAAGCCGAGCGGGAGATGCCGTATTTCGGCCAGGAGCTGTTCGTGCGCGCCCAGGCCACCACCGGGCTCGACGCGAAGGAGTACCTGGAGGCGCTGGCGACCTGCCGGCGGATCGCGCGCGTCGAGGGCATCGATGCCACCATGACGAAGCACCGCCTCGACGCCATCGTGGCCCCGACAGGCGGGCCGGCGTGGACCATCGATCTCGTCAACGGCGATCACTTCACCGGGGGCAGCTCCACCTTCGCGGCGGTCGCCGGATACCCGGCCGTGACCGTGCCGGCCGGCTGGGTAAGGGGCCTTCCAGTCGGGCTGACGTTCTGCGGGCGCGCGTGGAGCGAGCCGACGCTCATTCGGCTGGCGTTCGCCTTCGAGCAGGCGACCTCACACCGGAAGCCGCCGCGGTTCGTGCGGACGTTGGGGGGGTGAGGACAGGCGTACGGCGTACGGCGTACGACGTACGGCGGCGTACGGCGTACGGACAGGGCGCCGGAGGGACGGGGCGGCGCACGGGCTGCGGGCGAACTGGGTCAGCGTTGCGCGTCGCGTGCACGCTCGAAGGCGGCCAGCGCTTCGGCACCGAACAGGACGAAGCGGACCTCGGTCACCCGTGTGGCCGCCTCGCGGACGGCGCGAATCGCCACGGGCGCCGCCAGGTCGAGCGGGTAGCCGTACACCCCCGTTGAGATCGCGGGGAAGGCCACGGTGCGGGCGCCGAGCTCGTCGGCCACGCGGAGCGCCTCGATGTGACAGGACGCGAGGATGGCTGAGCGATCCTCGCGCGGGGAGAACACCGGACCCACGGTGTGAATCACCCAGCGGGCTGGAAGGGCGCCCGCGGTGGTCGCGACGGCGCGACCCGGAGGCAGGCCGTCCGGATACTCCCGCTCACGGATGATCCGACATGCCTCGAGAATCGCCGGGCCTCCGCGCCGATGAATGGCGCCATCGACGCCGCCACCGCCCAACAGGCTGGAGTTCGCGGCGTTGACGATGGCGTCGACGTGCTGGGTGGTGAGGTCGCCGAGGATCAGAGAGATCGACATCGGGGTCAGGACGGGCTCGCGGCTCAGCGGCTCGCGGCTGGCGCGCGGGCCGGTATGGTAATATGTCGTGTTTGCGCGGGGCCGACAAGGCCCGCCCGCGGGGCGTGCCGCGCAAAAGGCCCGCCGAGGCCGGCGTAGCTCAGTTGGTAGAGCAGCTGATTCGTAATCAGCAGGTCGTCGGTTCAAGTCCGACCGCCGGCTCCAGAAAATCATCAAGAAATCTGGCCGCTTTCGCCTCAACGGCTCTTCACAAACTCGCGTCGGCCACAGCGACAGGTGCTGGCTGGCTCCTTCCTGGCTCGTTCGGGTTCGTTGGAGTCCGGCTTGCGCGTCCCCACGACAGGCAATTGTGAAACATGGGCAGCGGGTGGAATCGGTGCTCAGGTCGGTACCGAAACCCGTACTTGACCCGGCGAGACCATGCATGCAGAGTGTCCGAGTCGCGCGCTTTCTCTGAGATCGCCAACTTCTCTACACAAGGGAACGGAGGCCGTCATGGCTGGATCCAGGGCGAAAATGATTGCGAGCAAGGCCGACGTGGCGATTGTCCAGGACCCGGACGGGAGTTTCCACGTACGACCGGGCACGTTCATCGTGGAGTCGAGCAGCAAGAAGGTCACGTTCAGGAACTACACTGGCCAGGACGCCGTGCTCGTGTTTCCGAAAGGACAGGACACCATCACAAAGGTTCTCACCGCCTTTCAGAGGGATGCCGGCGGCAATGACAAGCAGGACGTGACTCTGACTGCCGCTTTCGAGGCAGGAGTTCACCGCTATCACGTGTACATCGGTGACGCCGAGGCTCACGGTAATTCAGACCCGAGCATCATCGTGGACTGACCTCGGTCCGAAAATCGGTCTGCGGCCTGCGGCAGGGGCGCACCAGGCACGAGGCACTCGGCACGGTCCCTCCAGTCGCCATCGCCGTCACAGCTTCGTGCAGTCGATCACGAAGCGGAACTTCACGTCGCCTCGGACGGCCCGGTCGTAGGCGTCGTTGATCTGCCCGGGCACGATCCGCTCGATGTCGCAGACGATGCCGTGCCGCGCGCAGTGATCCAGCATCTCCTGCGTCTCGGGCAGCCCGCCGACGAGCGAGCCGAGGATGCGACGCCGCCCGAAGATCAGCGGGAACCCGGCGATCGCCATGGGCTCCGGCGGCGCGCCCACGAGGATCAGCGTGCCGTCGCGACGCAGGCAGCCGAGCGGCCCGTTCATGTCATGTGGGGCCGACACCGTATCGAGAATCACGTCGAAGCGTCCCGCGAGCGCCACGAGCGCGTCGCCGCTGTTGGTGTGTACGAACTCGTGGGCGCCGAGGCGCAGGGCGTCCGCCTTCTTCGACGCCGAGTGGCTGAGGACCGTCACCTCGGCGCCGAACGACGCCGCGAGCTTCACGCCCATGTGGCCGAGACCCCCGAGCCCCGTCACCGCCACACGCGTGCCCGCCGTGACGCCGACATGGCGCAGGGGCGAGTACGTGGTAATGCCGGCGCAGAGCAGCGGCGCCGCGGCCACCGGGTCGAGTGCCTCGGGAATTCGCAGCACGAACCGCTCGTCGACCACTATCTCGGTCGAGTAGCCGCCGTACGTCGGAGTGGTGCCGTCAGCCTCGAAACTCCCGTAAGTCATGCGGGCGCCGGCTTCGCAGTAGTTCTCGAGACCGTCGCGGCAGCTCCCGCAGGTCCGACACGAGTCCACGAAGCAGCCGACGCCAACCACGTCGCCCGCCTTGTAGCGGCTCACGTGGCGCCCGACCTCCGCGACCCGCCCGACAATTTCGTGCCCAGGCACGCAGGGGTACGTCGTGAATCCCCACTCGTTGCGGGCGAAGTGAATGTCCGAATGGCAGATGCCGCAGTGCTCGATCCGGATGCGAACGTCGGAGTCGCCGGGGTGCCGGCGCTCGACTTCCCACGGAGCGAGCCGGGATTCTGCGCTTCCGGCCGCGTAGGCGCGGACCTTCATGACTGTCTCCTTCGTGTGCCGGCCGCCAGCCGCACGCCGCGCGCCGCCAGCCGACCGTCGTTTCGAGGTTAGACTACGGCTCCGGGAGTCACGTCTCCGCCGGAGCCCGCGTGTCGAATCGCCGGACCCTCATCGCCATCCTCGTCGGCGCGTTCCTCCTCCGGGCGCTGCCAGTGCTGCTCGGCCCGGACCAGCTCGACCGGTTCTCGACGCTCGACACCCCCCTCTACTGGGAGCTCGCCACCAACCTGCACCAGCGCGGAGCGTTCGCGGCCACCCCGCGCACCCCGCCGGTTCAGCGCATCGAGAACCCCTGGCCCGTCGAGGTGTTCCGGACGCCAGGCTACCCGCTGGTCCTGGCCGGCTTCTTCGCCCTGGGCCTCGAATCGCCTCGGCCCATTCTGCTCGCTCAGATCGCCCTCGACCTGGTGCTGGTGGTCCTCGCCTGGGCGATCGGCACTCGCCTGTTCGGAGCCCCGACCGGTTCCGTGGCGGCCCTCTTGATGGCCGTCGACGTGCCCCACATCGTCCAGTCGAACCTGATCATGTCGGACATCCCCTTCGCGCTGACGGTCGGGGCCGCCCTGGCCCTCACGGTCACCTGCGGCCCCGCATCGAGCCCGCGCGCCGCCGCGATCACGGGGGTGTTCCTGCTCCTCGCCAGCGCCTTCCGGCCGGTCGGATTCGGCCTCAGCCTGATCGTGGCGGCGTTCTGGCTGTTCCGCACGCGCCGCGCCAGCCACGCGGCCATCGTCCTGCTGCTCGGGTTCTCGTTCGCCTCCGCCTGGATGCTGCGGAACTACCGGGCGGTGGGCGAACTCACCCCGTCGAGCGCGTTCGATTTCAACCTCTACGTCCTCACGGCCGGTCGGGTGCAGGCGCGCGCCGAGGGCGTCGCCGTGAGCGACGCCGTCGCGTCGATTTCGACGCGAGTGTCCACCGACCTGGACACCCGCGGCATCGGCGCATGGCGCGAGTCGTTGCGGCAACACGGTGGCGCCGTGTTGCGCGCCCATCCAGGTGCGGTCGCGGGTGTGGGCCTGCGGGGGCTCGCCGAGATGCTCCTGGCAGGCGAGCGTCGGCACCTCCTGCGCATTCTCGGCCTGGAGGGCGGCCGGTTCGACGTGCCGTCGCTCTCCGAAGGCCGTCCCGGCGCGAGTCCGGCGCTCGAGTTCCTCAGGCGCCGCCCCCCGCTCGAGTCGGCGCTCCTGCTGAGCCAGGTGGCGTTCAACGCCTGCGTGCTCGGGCTGGCCTGCTGGGGCTGGCTGACTGTGCGAGACCGGCCGCTCCAGCTGTTCTTTGCGGTGTGCCTGTCCTATTTCGTTGTCGGTTCGCTCATCGTGGCCACGGCCCGGATGCGCATCCCGTTCACCCTCGTGCTGGCGGTGCTTGCGGCCCATGGGGCCAGCCGCGCCCGGCAGTCCGTGCTACACTAGGCCGTCACCCTTGGAAGCCCGCCTTTGCAGTTCACGCGTCAAGAGCCGGACCCAGATGGTCCTCTGCTGCTCCTTCCGCGCCGTTCTCGCCGAGTTTCGAGCTGCCAGAACGCCGTCGTCCCGCGAGGGTCGTTGCGGCGCGTGATAGTCCGGCATGGAGCCGGGCGTCCCGTGGGTCTCGCGCGACGAGACCAGGAGCACACAGCATGGGTAGAAAACTGTACGTCGGCAACCTCCCCTACGAAACCGGTGAGCAGGATCTCCAGGACCTGTTCGGGGAAGTCGGCCCCGTGGAATCGGTGAGCATCATGCGCGACATGGCGACCGGCCGGGCTCGCGGCTTCGCTTTCGTCGAGATGAGCACCGACGCCGACGCGCAAAGCGCGATCGCGAAGCTGAACGACCGTCAGTTCGGCGGGCGCAACCTGACCGTCAACGAAGCCCGTCCCCGGCCCGAGCGGTCGGGCGGGTTCGGCGGTGGCGGCGGCCGGAACAGCGGCGGCGGTGGCGGCGGCGGCCGTCGGCGCGAGCCGCGCTGGTAGCGCTCGAGCAGCTCAGAGGCAGGCGGGGCTCGCCCCCAGGCGGCCCCGCCCGTGCTCCCTCCCGAGGGAGGCTTCAGCGTGACGACACGCCTGCCGTCACGTTCCATCCTGCAGTGCGGGCCTCAGCGCCCGCGACATCCGACATGCGGCCCGTGAGGTGGATCTCGAGTCGCGTGACCCGCAGCTCCGCCCTGGCCCGCGCGGCGATCTCGGCCAGCGCCTCCCTGGTGTCCGGCGTCGAGCGCACGTAGTCCAACGGCAGCAGCACTGCGGCGCGGATGCCCGACCGCGCGACAAGGGCTCGCGAATCCTTCAGCACGGCGCTCACTGGCGTCCGCGCATGGAAGCGCCCCAGCATCTCGGCGCTCTCGACGAAGAACAAGGCTTCGCGATCACTCGCCGCCTTCGAGGCCGCGCCCACGTAGTCTGCGGCGCCAGGCACTGCGATTGGCGCCAGCGCCGCTAGAACGCCGATCGGTTTAGGGATGGCGGGAAAAGGAGCATTTGGAGTCGT
>CAYLZN010000180.1:0-11565 GCA_964387935.1 uncultured Vicinamibacteraceae bacterium
GTCTGCCGCGAGCAGTTCGCTCCCGACGGCGATGATCTCGGCCGTCGTCACGGGCCGCGGCTCGCTCACAGCAGCAACCCCGCCGGCCATGCCCACGCCAGGCCCCGCAGCACGAGGTGCGCGTAAACGCCGGCGATCACGTCGTCGGTCATGATGCCAATCCCGCCCGGCAGGCGTTCGCTCTGGGCCGCGGGGAATGGCTTGACGATGTCGAACAGCCTGAACAGGAGGAAGCCCACCAGGAGCCCCGTGTAGCTGACAGGCAGCAGGGCCAGGGTGACCAGCATGCCGACAACCTCGTCGATGACCACGACGCCGGGGTCTGACCTGCCGACCGCCTCCGACACCCGGGTGGCCGCCCAGATGCCCAGTGCAAATAGCATCGGAATCAGCACGACCTCGCCGATCGCACCTCCCGTCCGTCGCGCGATCAGGTGAACGACGAGCCCGGCCGCGGACCCGAACGTTCCGGGGGCGATCGGCGCCCGCCCGACGAAGGCCACGCTGGCAATCCACCAGGCCAGCGTGCGGCGCCTCGTGCGTCCGCCGTCGCCGTTCATCCCGGCACCACTCTGGTACCGGAGAGCCGGTCGTGGAGCGCCCGACGGTCGGTGCCGGTGAACGCCGTGACGTAGCCGAGGCCGAGGGTGGCGGCGGTCGCCAGCATGGCGGCCGTGCGAAGCACGGCAGTGGCGAGCGGAACGCGGACCGTCGAGTCCGCGACCACGCGAACGCCGCTGATCATCTTGCCGATGGTTTGACCGGACGCGACGGTGAACCCCACGAAGTATCCGCCGTTCAGAATCGCGAAGAACCCGAGCAGGGGCGCCAGCGGCAGCGCGCCGAGGCGCGCCAGGTCCAGGCCCGTCAGGCGCAGGGTGAAATCGATGACGGCGGCGTCAATCGCTCCGAGAAGCGCGGCATCGATGCCTGCCGCAAGCAGGCGTCGTCCGGTCGTGTCGCCGGCCGGAATCGCGCGGGTCGCGAGGGGCGTGGCCGCCGACGTGTCGGTCGCAGCTTCGTGGGGCCGGGCGGGCGGACGCGGCTTCTGGCCGCGTTCGGTGCTCAGGGGCGTCGCGCGGGGCCGTGGAGTGTCGGTCGTGGCGGACCGGCGCACGGCCAGCGGGGTGCGGGGCACGCCCGGCGTGCGGAGCAGCGGTGTGTCGTCCACCCCGGCCACGGGCTCGTCGAACAGGGGCAGGTCGCCCGTCGTATCCGCGCCGCCGGTTCCGTGGGCTGAGGATCGGCGGGGGCGCTCGGCCGCTGGCCTGGACGGCGGCTCTTCAGGCAACTCCGCGGGAGCGGGCGAGGAGGCGAGCGGGTAGTCCGCCCCCGCCGACACCTGGGCGTTGACGTCGCGCAGCGGGAGCTCTCCGACCCCGCTGGCGCCCGTCAGCGTGAGGTCGTACCCGCAGTTCCGACAGCGATCAGCCCCGTCGAAGCTGATGTAGTTGCACTTGGGACACTTCATCGGGGGCCCCGCGCACTGGGTGCGGACTCCGCCGTCGGGAGACGAACGTTGGCCGTGGCGAGCAGCGCGCGCTGGATCTCGGCGCGGACCTCGTCGGCCTCGCGTCGGCGCGCGTCACCCAGGGGAATCGTGTCCAGTTCGGCCAGGGCCTCGTGCAGGTGGCCTCGCGCGAAGAGCGCGCGTGCGCGTCGGATCGCCAGGTCGCCGAGGGACGGTTGCGCAATCGTGAGGGCGGGACGCGACGCGGGCACCGCGGTCGCGGCCCGTCGCCCGCTGCGGCCCCAGGTGTCGAAGCCCTGCCAGCGCAGCGCGAACAACCCGGCAACGACCAACAGGACGGCTGCCGCGACGCCCAGAATCCAGGGTGCCATGCGGCGGCGCGGCGGTGGGGCGACCGCCGGGTCTGGCGACGGCGGCACCAGCGCGGGCACCGGCCGTCCGGGCAGGAGCTCGACCGCCAGACGTTGCAGACGATCGAGCGCGACCTGCGCGGCCTCCACGGCGCCTCCCCGCTCGACGGCCGACCCAAGCAGGAGGCGTGCGCGTTCGGTGTCTCCGGCATCGAGCGCCGCGAGGCCGCGGTGCAGCAGTTCGTCGGTTTCGCGCTGGCGCTCGGCCTGCACGGCGCGGGCCCTGTCGATGTAGGCGCGGGCGCGCGCATGCGACCGGTCGAGAAACAGCACCCGGGTCCAGGCGTGGATGGCCTGGTCGTAGTCGCCCGCGAAGTACAGGTCCAGGCCCGTGACGAGCAGTGACTCGATGGTCTGCTCGCGCCTCTCGCCGCCAGGGTCGATCGGGGAGGCTGGTTGTCTGGTCTGATCGGCCATCGAGAAACCGCCGGCATTATCCCGAGGCTCCGCGGTTGTCGTCAACGCGGGGAGTCCCGGCCCTCGTCCTCGCTGTCGCCTCGCCGCTGCGGCAGCAGGCCGAAGCTCTTCATCTTGCGGTACAGGTTGCTGCGTTCGACGCCCAGCACCTCCGCGGTCCGCGACATGTTGCCCTGGTGGGCTGCCCAGGTGCGAAGGATGTACTCACGCTCGAATCGCTCACGGGCATCCAGCAGCGGCAGCGTGGGCCCGCTCAGATCGAAGGCGGCCGGAGGCCCCTCGACGGACCCGGGCAGGATGACGTGCTCCCTCCGGATCACGTCGCCGGGCACCATGATCATCAGGCGCTCGATCATGTTCCGGAGCTCGCGGACGTTCCCCGGCCACGCGTAGACCTGGAGCGCCGCCATGGCCTCCGAGTCGATGCGCTTGGGTCGGCGCCCGTACTCCTGTGCCAGCTGCAGCACGAAGTGCTCGGCGAGCGCCGGGATGTCGCCGGCGCGTTCCCGAAGCGGCGGCACGAACACGGGGATGACGTTGAGCCGGAAGTACAGGTCCTCGCGGAACCGGCCGGCCCGGATCTCGACCGGCAGGTCCTTGTTGGTGGCCGCGATCACCCGCACGTCGATCCTGATGCTGGTCGTGCCCCCCACGCGATCCACGACCTGCTCCTGGAGGGCGCGCAGCACCTTCGCCTGGGTCTTCAGGCTCATGTCGGCGATCTCGTCGAGAAACAGGGTGCCGCCGTCGGCGAGCTCGAACTTGCCGCGCCGGTCGGCCACGGCGCCCGTAAACGCCCCGCGGACGTGGCCGAACAGCTCGCTTTCGATGAGTTCCTCCGGGATCGCGGCGCAGTTCACCTCGACAAACGGCGCCTGGCGTCGCTTGCTGAGCAGGTGGACGCTGCGCGCGACGAGTTCCTTGCCGGTGCCGTTCTCGCCGAAGACGAGCACCCGTCCGTTGGTGGGCGCCGCCATGGCAATCTGCTCGCGCAGCTGCCGCATGGGCGGGCTCTCCCCGAGCACCACGAGGGGCTTGTCGATGCGCGCACGGAGCGCCTCGTTCTCGGCCTCGAGCTGCCGCTGGCGCAGGGCGTTGCGCACGACCAGCACCGTCTTCTCGAGCGACAGCGGCTTTTCGACGAAGTCGAAGGCGCCCATCTTGATCGCCCGCACGGCGGCCTCGATGCTGCCGTGGCCCGAGATCATCACGACCTCGGCGTCAGTACGTCGCGCGCGGAGCTGCTCGAGCGTGGCGAGGCCATCCATGCCCGGCAGCCACACGTCGAGCACGATCAGGTCGAACGACTGCCGCCCGACCAGCTCGAGGCAGGCCTCGCCCGTCGGCACCGCCTCCACCGTGTACCCCTCGTCGCGCAGCACGCCCCCGAGGGCCGTCCGCACGCCGGCTTCATCATCGACGATGAGGATGGTCGGGGTCATGCGCTCAGGGCCTCGCACGGCAGTTCGATGGTCATCCGCGTGCCCCGCGGCGTGTTCGGCGCGGCCTCGATGGAACCGCCGTGCTCGACGACGATCCGCCGCACGATGGCCAGGCCCAGGCCGCTGCCGCGCCGCTTGGTCGAATAGTATGGCAGGAACAGCTTCTGGCGGTCGCCCTCGGGAATCCCGGGCCCGTTGTCGGCCACCACCAGGCGGACGACCCCCATCGACGGCTCGCGCTGCGTTTCGACGGTCACGCAGCCGTCATCGCCCGGAGGTGCGGCCGTGATGGCCTCGACGGCGTTGTCGACGAGGTTGATGACCACCCGCCGGAACTGCTCGACGTCCACGCGGATCGGCGGCACGTCAGGACCGAAGCGCCGTTCGAGACGGACGCCGTTGAAGCTCGCGCCGTAGAGTTGCAGCGCCTCCTCGAGCAGGCGGTTGAGATCGGTGGGCACGGTGCGCGGCGCAGGCATCCGCGCAAACTGGGAGAACTCGTCCACGAGCCGCTTCAGCGAGTCGACTTCCGTCACGATCGTCGAGGCGCATTCGTCCACGAACGCCCGTGTCGGGTCCGGCGCGCTGGTGAAGTGGCGGCGCAGGCGCTCCGCGCTCAACTGGATCGGCGTGAGCGGGTTCTTCACCTCATGGGCCAGCCGGCGGGCGACGTCCCGCCACGCGGCCACCTTCTGCGCGCGGATGAGCGGCGTGACGTCGTCCAGGACGATGACCGTGCCGCCGGAGGCCTCCTGGCTGTCGAAGAACGTCACGGCGACCGCGAGGTGCACCTCCTCCCCAGCGATGACGACGGTGACTTCCTGGGCGGCGGGCCTGCCCCGCTGGCGCAGGGTCGCCTGCACCACCGCATCGACCGGGTCGAGGTCCGCGCGCCCCAGCAGCGTCCGGACCGGCGTACCGGTCTCGACGGCATCGAGGCGCAGCAGACGGCGGGCCGCCCCATTGACGGTTTCGATCCGATCGGCGGCGTCGAGCGAGATGACGCCGGTGGCGACGCGCTCGAGGACGGTCTCGATGTAGTGCCGGCGCGCCTCGGCTTCGAGGTTCTTCCGTTCCAGGTCGGCCCGCGAACGCTCGAGTCCTTGCTGGCTGGTCGCCAGCTCGTCGACCATCGTATTGAAGGCCTCGACCAGGGATCCGAATTCGTCCCGCGTTTCCGGCTCCACGCGGTGGTCGAAGTGCCCGGCCCCGATCTCACGGGCCGCGGTCGCGAGGCGTTGGATCGGGCGGGTAATGCGCTTGGCGACGTACAGGCCCATCCACGTCGCACTGACCAGAATCAGCAGCGTCACCATCAGGAAGAACGACAGGTACACGCCCTCGAGCGGCCGCTTGAGGACGCGCAGTTGCTCGTAGCCCTCGTACGCGTCCACGATGCGGCTCGAGTGCCTGGCGAGCTCGCCGGTCAGGTAGTCACCCGCCACCACCGCACCGACCGGGAGGCCGGCGGCATCGCGAATCACGGCGGCCGCGCGCAGCAACTGACCGCCGTCGCCGAGGGGTTCGGGCGACGTGGTCTCGAGAGTCCCGCCGATGGCCTGCATGGCGAGCCGATCCGCAACGGCACGGTTCGGCGACACGCGGGGACCGGCTGACGTCGCGACGTCGACCAGCGATTCGACCGTCGGGGGGTCCGTCCCGGGCACGACACGGTAGATCTCCACGAGTGCCAGGCGACCTTCGCGAAGGTACCCGGACGCCAGATCCCGGGCCGCACCGACGTTCTGCGGATCGAGGCTCGCCGGCGTGAGCTGGGCGGCCAGGCGCTCGGCATGCCCGCTGACCTGCGAGCGTCGCTCGCGGTAGTACTCGCTCGCGATCTCGCGAGCCGCCCCGAGCACCTCGTCGATGGGCGCGCTGAACCACCGGTTGGCACTGTTGCGCAGCAGCTCGCTGCCGACGAAGAGCACGAGCAGCGCGGGCACGATCGTCATCAGCAGGAGCGCGGCCACGAGCTTCGACCGGAAGCGCGCGAACGGCAGGCCACGACGGCGCTCGACCACGAGCTTGATGATGTTGCGCGCCAGCACGAACGCCAGCACGATCACCATCGACACGTCGGCGAGCGACAGCGCCCACAGCACCACTTCGCTGAGGAAGTCCGGGGACAGCTCCGCCGACTGGTTGGCCAGGCTCAGCATCGCGATGAGCGCGAGGAGGAGCAGGCCGATCCAGACGAGGATCAGGACGGGGTTGTCGCGGAGGGGCCGCCGGGTGCGCGAGGCCGGGTGCGCGTCCGCCGGGCCGCCGGCACCGCTGGATCTGGGTGTGCGCATGGCCGATCGGGCAGGGGCCGGCGCGCGGGCGGCGGCTGCCGACTGCTACCGCAAGAACGTGAAGGTCGCGCTGCCGAGCACGCCGTCGCCGACCCAGGGCAGCACGAAGAGTTCGTTGTGCGGGCGCATCCGCACCTTCACGCGCACGTAGTACTCCGAGTTGGGCTCGAGCCGGTCGGTGCGGAAGAGCGGCAGGCGCGAGAACACGGTGATGCCCCGGCGCACCTGCGCTTCGTCCTCCGTCACCCAGGAGCTCTCGACCCGCCCGTCGCGCGTGATCGACACCTGGTACCGTCGCGTGAGGTTGTCGAACTTGACCGAAGCCGCCACCCGGGCCACATCGATGGTGCGATCGACCCACAGCGCGGCGCCGCGCCGCAACTCCACGTCGTAGGTGAAGGTCGTCGTCAGCCCGCTCCGGATCGCGGCCTGGACCTGTTCGTTGTAGGCTTCATCGACGTCGAACGACACGAGGACGTGCCCGTCGCGGGCCACCGGCGTGATGCGGGCGGACTGGGCGAACCCCAGCGCCGGCAGGCACAGCGCCAAGCCGCAGACCAGCGCGACCAGGCAGCGTCGAGGTGGCCGAAACACGTGAACAGTCATTCGCGAACGTTCAACAGATCCTTGAGCTCGGTCATGAACTCGCCGATGTCCCGGAAGTGCCGATACACCGAGGCGAATCTGACGTAGGCCACCTTGTCCAGCCGCTTCAACTCGTGCATGACGGCCTCGCCGATCTCGGCCGTCGCCATCTCGCGATCGGGCCGTTCCTGGAGCGACCCTTCGATGCGGTCCGCCACGGCCTCGAGGGCTGACACGCTCACTGGCCGCTTCTCGCAGGCCTTCAGCAGCCCGGCGATGAGCTTCTGACGCTCGAACCGCTCCCGGCTGCCATCCTTTTTTACCACCATATAGGGGATTTCGTCGATACGCTCGTAGCTCGTGAACCGGCGCCCGCACTCCAGACACTCCCGCCGGCGCCGGATCACCTCCCCTTCCCGGCTTTCCCGCGAATCGACGACCTTGTCCCCGAGGTGTCCGCAATATGGACACTTCACGCGCCGGCTCCCCGGTGGTTCGACCCCGCGAAGGCCTCCCGGGCCCCGCCCTCGGGCGGCGAACCCTCGCCCGCGGCCCGGTCTGCCAGATGCCTGAGCCCGCCCAGGCTCAGCCCGTCCTGCACCATGAACGCCAGGCCCAGCAGGGTGACCGGCAGGAACGAAATGGCATGGAGCACGATGGCGGCGCCCACCGCCGGTTCATTCGGCGCGCCGAAGAAGGTGGTCATGCCCACCCGAAACGCGTAGTGGAACCCGCCAACGGCCCCGGGTGTCGGCACCGCGACGCCGATGGTCAGCAGCGCCATGATCAGGAACGTGCCACTGAACGGGATCGTAATATGAAACGCCCGGGCGACGAACCAGATGCCGGCCGCAATGGACAACCACACGGGCAGTGACAGGGCAAGGGCCTGAACCAGGGGTCCCGGGCGCCGCATCACGGCAAAGCCCCCGGCGAAGCGCTCAACCGCGTGGCCGAGCGCGTGTGCCAGCCGGAGCGGCAGAAAACGTTCGGCCTTGCGCGTCAGCGCTCCGAGCCGCTCCGGGTGGCCCGCCATGACGAACACGAAGCCGAGGCCCACGAGGGAGGTGACGCCGGCCACGAGACCACCAGCCCGGACCGTCTGATACAGGGCCGGGTCGGCACTCGACGCGGCGGGATCGGCCATGAGCACGAAGACGCCGAACAGGAGCAGCATGGTCATGAGGTCCAGCAGCCGCTCCAGGAGAATCGTCGCGAACGTCGAGGTGGCGCTCAGACCCTCGCGCCGGGCCAGAAGGTAGGGCCGCAGCACCTCGCCCGGCCGGGCTGGCAGGAGGGCGCTCAGCGCGAATCCGATGACCGTCGCGCGCGCCGCGTTCCGGAAACGCACGGCTCCCAGAGGGAGTAACATCGTCCGCCATCGCCAGCTCCGGAACACGTAGAGCGCGGCGGTCGCGATCAGGGCCAGCGTGAGATCGAGCAGGTCTGCGTCACGGATCTGGTGCCAGACCTCGGCAGGGTTGGCTTGGCGAAGGAATAATGCGAGGAGCCCGATGGTACAGGCCAGGATGGCGAGCGTGCGGAGGGGCGCGCGCATGGAGACCAACGGGGGCTCGAGCGGCCACCGCGCCCGATACTCTACTATAGGGTCCACTCCAAGTCGATGGGAAAACGGGAGTTAGTCCTCATTGTCGCATTCGTCGTGTTTGGGGTCGGCGTGTACCGGCTGACCGCGCCCGCGGCGTCCCCCGAACGGACGGGGTTCTCGTTCTCGGCGGTTCTGGAGTCGATCCGGAACGAATTCCGGCGTGAAGACTTCAAGCAGGACGCGACCAGACAGGCTCAGCAGGAGGTGCCAGACGACGTGAGTGTCGTCGCGGTCCGCGACTTTCGCGGCCAGTTGACGATTCAGGGCGAAGACCGCCCCGACGTCGCCGCCACCGTGGAGTCGGAGGTGTACGGCGCGGACGAAGCCAGCGCGAAGGCGCTCGCCGAGCAACTCCAGACACGGTTCGAAACCGACGGGGACACGATGCGCCTCGTGATCGACCGCCCCGCGTCGCGGCGTCGAACTCGTGCAAGCCTCCGTCTGATCGTGCCGTCCCGTCTCGCGGTCAAAGTCGAGACCATCGGCCGGGTCGAGGTGAACTCGGTGGCGGAGGTCCAGATGGACATCCGCGGCGGAGACGCCCAGCTCAGCGCGATTGCCGGAGACGTGCGCGGCGACCATCGGGATGGCGAACTGACGATCAAGGGTGCCGGCGACGTCTCGATTACGACGCGCGGCTCGATCGTGCGGCTGACCGAACACCGCGGCGGCCTGAAGGGCGACTTCACCGGCGGTCGCCTGATCTCTCGCGGCACGCAGGGCCCGATCAAAATCGAAGCCCGTCGCACGGAGATGGAAATCGAGGACGCCGCCGGCGACCTCGACGTCACGGCCTCGGATGGCGAACTGACCGTCCGCAAGCCGCTCGGCTCGGTGTCGTTCGACGGGCGCCGCTGCGACTTCTCGCTGCTGGCGGGACCGGCGGTGGCCCTCGAGGCGGTGTCGGTCGACGCGCCCATCGAAACGACGCTCCCCGCGGGCGGGGTGACGCTCGACCTGGCGGCAGACGACGGAACCCTCGAGGTGCCAGCCGATCTGCCCGTCACCAAGGAGGGTCGCACCCAGCGGACGCACGGCCCCGTGAACGGGGGTGGCCCCGTGTGGAAGCTCAGATCGACTCGAGACGACATCCGCGTCCGGCGGTAGACCGTTCGGGTCTTTGACCGGCGCTGTCGGCGTCCGCTAAGCTGAGGACCCGTCGAGGGTGGCCGTGCCAGACGTTGTCCTCAGCACCGACTTCTCAACGCTGCCTCTGCTGCGTCGCGGCAAGGTCCGCGACATCTACGACCTCGGTGACGCGCTGCTCATCGTCGCCACCGACCGGATCTCCGCGTTCGACTACGTGCTCGGCTCGGGCGTCCCCGACAAGGGGCGCATCCTCACGCAGCTCTCGGCCTTCTGGTTCGAGACCCTGCGGAGCGTCGTCCCGAACCACCTTCTCTCGACAGATGTCGAGACCTTCCCGCCGTCGACTGTCCCGTACCGCGACATCCTGGCCGGGCGATCCATGCTCGTGAAGAAGGCCACGACGGTCCCGATCGAGTGCGTCGCGCGCGGCTACCTGTCGGGCTCCGGCTGGAAGGACTACCAGCGCACGGGCGAGGTGTGCGGCGTCGCGCTGCCGGCCGGACTGCCTGAATCGTCGGCCCTCCCCGCCCCAATCTTCACACCGGCAACCAAAGCCGACACCGGTCACGACGAGAACATCAGCGAGGCGACAGCCGCCAGCGTGGTCGGCCACGACCTCGTGGCGGTGCTGAAGCGGCTCACGCTCGAACTGTACCGTCTGGGCGCGGCGCACGCCGACACCCGCGGCATCATCGTGGCGGACACCAAGTTCGAGTTCGGCCACACCCCCGCGGGCGAACTCCTCCTGATTGACGAGGTGCTGACGCCGGACTCGTCCCGGTTCTGGCCAAAGGACACGTACCGGGCCGGCGGTCCGCAGCCGAGCTTCGACAAGCAGTACGTCCGCGACTACCTCGAGCGCATCCGGTGGAACAAGCAGCCGCCCGTTCCGCGTCTGCCCGACGACGTCGTCGCGCAGACGCGGGAGAAGTACCTCGATGCGTTCACGCGGCTGACGGGAAGGACGCTGGCGTAGTGCAGGATCGCCTGAAAGCGCTGGTCTGCGAGATGTTCGACAAGGGCATCCGCCTCGAAGACGCCCGCGAGGAATTCGAGCGGCACTACATCGATCGGGCGCTCGACACCGCCGGCGGCAGCCTGACCCGCGCGGCCGCGCTGCTGGGCGTGCACCGTAACACCCTGGCGCGCAAGCTCGCGGAGCGGCGCCGCTGAGGACGGCGCGCCGCAAGCCGCCGGCCGCGCGCCGCCGGCCGATCCGGGCTAGCAGTTAGGGATCTTGACTGCCAGCCCCCACCCGCTATAATTGGCACTCGGCCCCGTTGACTGCTAAACACCCGGGGCGACGCGGGTCCCCGCCGGGCCGTCCCGTTGACCCGTTCCCAACCACGCAGGAGAACCCCATGACCGTCAGGCCGTTGCACGACCGCATCATCGTCAAGCGCATGGAAGAGCAGGAGCAGAAGGTGGGCGGGATTATCATTCCCGACACCGCGAAGGAGAAGCCGCAGCAGGGCAAGGTCATCGCCGCCGGCAAGGGCAAGGTCAAGGACGACGGCACGGTGCTGCCGCTGGACGTGAAGGAGGGCGACACGATCCTGTTCGGGAAGTACTCCGGGCAGGAAATCAAGCTCGACGGGGAGGAGTTCCTGATCATGCGCGAGGACGAAGTGCTCGCGGTGCTCGTCTAGGTCGAGTTCCTGGCGCGCCCGCGACGACCACGTCCGCGCCTCGCGCCGTTTCCGTTTCGAGGAGTGCTCAATGGCAAAGCAAATTGTCTACGGCGAGGAATCCCGCCAGGCGGTGCTGCGCGGCGTCAATCAGCTGGCCGACGCGGTCAAGGTGACCCTCGGCCCCAAGGGCCGCAACGTGGTCCTCGACAAGAAGTTCGGCTCCCCCACGATCACCAAGGACGGCGTCACCGTCGCCAAGGAGATCGACCTCAAGGACCCGCTCGAGAACATGGGCGCCCAGATGGTGCGCGAGGTCGCGTCCAAGACCTCCGACATCGCCGGCGACGGCACCACCACCGCCACCGTGCTGGCCCAGGCGATCGTGCGCGAAGGCTCGAAGGCCGTCGCCGCGGGCATGAACCCGATGGACCTGAAGCGCGGCGTCGATAGCGCCGTCGAGGCGATCGTCGAGGACCTCCGCAAGAAGACGAAGAAGGTCACGACGAACGAGGAGATCGCCCAGGTCGGCACCATCTCCGCCAACGGCGAGCGCGAGATCGGCGCCATGATCGCCAAGGCGATGGAAAAGGTCGGCAACGAGGGCGTGATCACGG
>CAYLZN010000181.1:0-5243 GCA_964387935.1 uncultured Vicinamibacteraceae bacterium
CTGGTCGCCGCGCGCGCGATGAAGGCTGGCCTTGCGCACCTCGAGCCCGTGCTCGCGGCGTGTGGGATCGAACCCGTCGGCACGTTCGTGATCGGCACCGTGAAGGGCGACATCCACGACATTGGTAAGAACCTGGTCGCGATGATGCTGCGCGGCGCGGGCTTCCGTGTCGTGGACCTGGGCGTCAACACCCCGCTCTCGAAGTTCCTGGCGGCCATCGACGAACACCGGCCGCATCTCGTGGGCATGTCGGCGTTGCTCACGACGACGATGGGGCAGATGAAGGCGAACATCGAAGCGTTCCGGCAGGCAGGCCTGCTGGAGCGCCTGCGTGTGATGGTGGGAGGCGCGCCCGTCACGGAGGAGTACGCCCGTGCCATCGGCGCCGATGGCTACGGGCCGGACGCAGCGAGCGCGGTGATCCGGGCGCTCGAACTCCTCGAGGCGGTGAAGCAAGCGCGGGCCGGCTAGTGGCGCTGGCGCCGGTCAGATCCCGCGCACCTCGAATCCGAAGGCGCGTGCGGCCAGACCCAGCGCCGCGTCGTGTGTGGCCATGACGGGCTGGGTTCCCATCCGGTCGCGCCAGACGAGGGCCGTGGCCAGGTGCAGCGTGTCGAGCGTGCCAAGTGGCGTCGGCAGTGGTTCGCTCGCCCGGATCAGCACGGGTGACCGGAGCAGGACCAGATCGATCCCCTCGAGCCACTCCGCGACCGCGCGCTGGCGGACCACGGCCTCTTCCGTCGTGAGGAGGCCCTGGAGGCGCAGCCGATCGATCGTCCGTGCGCTCTCGACCGCGATCAGCTCGCTCGACACGAGAGCGTCGCAGGCCCTGAGCTCCTCGAGCGCTCCGGGCTCGCGGAGCACGAGGCGCAGGAGCGCCGAGGTATCGACGTACGCGATCACCGGCGGCTGCGGTCGGCGAGCAGGACCGCGAGACTGTCGGTTGGCGACACCGGTGGTGGCGGGAGGCGGAGGTCGCGGGGACGCCGCCTGGCCCGCCGGACGTCAATCGATTCGGGCGCGTAGGGGACGATTCTCGCGACCGGCGTGTTTCGATCGAGCACGGTCACCGTGCGTCCCTTCCTCACCGCGCGGAGGTGCTCGCTGAGGCGAGCCTTCAGGTCGGCGATTCCGACACCCTTCATGACTATAGTCTAGTCATGAGAGGTCATCGTGTCTACCGCTGCCGGCGAGCCCTCTCGGCATCCGGGTCCGTCTGGCTACCTCGGCGTCAGCGTCGTGACGCGTTCCGTCACAGCGGCCACCCTCTCGCGGGAGTACGCCACGGGAAAGTACCGGCCCCGGGCCCAGAGCTCGAAGAGATCCCGGTAGTGCGGGTCGTCGGGGTTTCCCGATTGTCCCGGTGCATTGAGACCCACGGCGTTGTCCCAGTCCTCCGTGTCCACGATGATCTTGAACGAACCGCCCGAGGTCTGGTTGTCGGTCGATCCGGTTGCGCTCACCGTGAGTGCGTCACCGCCCCGGGGCAGCGGACCGACGTCGAGCTGCTGGCGCGTGGCGGCGTTCACGACGCCGCTCAGCGTGTGTCGGATGAGCACATGGTGGAAGCGTTCCTGGCCGTAGGTCCAGCGGGTCATGTCCGGTCCAAACCGTCCGTCGAGTTCCGCCACCGCCTGGGTGAAGCTGCGCGCGAGCAGGGCGTCACGCCCCTTGACGGGGTCGGGGCCGAACCGGCCGTCCGGCGCGTACAGCCAGTCGACGATCCGCTTCACCTGGATGATCGACCCCCGCACGACACCACGGGCGGCAGGCGGGATCATCAGCTCCCGCACGTTCGCGAACAACTGGCGGGAGAACATGGCGTAGATCCCGGCCGGGACGGAGTCCTGGTGGAGGACGAAGTCCCAGGCGAGCAGCGCGTCGCGCGCCTGCTGAGCGAGTCGTCCTTCGATCGGGAGATCCCGGAGGAGCGGGACGAGCTGTCGCGCCGGGATCGACAGGTCGTCGTTCTGCAGGCGCACGGTCTCCGCGACGTTGAAGCGGCGGCCCGACCCGAGGACCTCCTCGACGCGGTGCGCCCGGTATGGATCGGCCCAGATGAAGTGACGCGCCTCGGGGAACGGATAGTCGTTGGGGAACAGGTAGTGGTTGGCCGTGGCGATGGAGCCGCGTGGTGGATTGACCTCGGACGGCAGCGCGGTGATCGGCAGGAAGCCGTCCCACTCGAAGCGACCGTCGCCAGGTACCGGCAGCAGGCCGTCCCACGTGCGACGCAGGGGCTGGACCCCGGCAGCCTGCCAGCCGATCGTCCCGCGGCGATCCGCCCACACCATGTTCTCGGCCGGCATGTGGTTGAACGCGCAGGCCTCCCGGAACTCCTCCCAGGTGGTGGCCTGGTTCATGCGCAGGCTGGCGAGGTACGGCGCACCGCCAGGTTCGAGCCAGGCGGCGCGCAGCGCATACGCGCGGCGATTGGGCCGGTCTTCGAGGAGCACGGGCCCGTGACGCGTGAACTTGAGCTCCACCCGCTCTGGCGCGCGGCCCTTGACGGCGATGGTGGCCGCCTCCGCGCGCATGGCCTCCCAGCGTCCCTGGTACCGGTACTCATTCGGGTTGGCAGGATTGGTCTCGTAGACGTACAGGTCTTCGCTGTCGTTTCCGAAGATCGTGAGGCCCCACGCGCCGTGCTGGTTGTGCCCGATCGACACGCCGGGCAGCACGGGCTCGCCGCCGCCGATCACATCCCAGCCCGGCGCCACGAGGTGGACCCAGTACCGTAACGACGGCGCCTCGATCACCCGGTGGGGGTCGTTGGCCATGATCGGATAGGTGCTCTGCGAGCGCGTGCCGGCAATGACCCAGTTGTTGGATCCGATGGACGAGTCGATCAGCGGGGACCCGACCGGTGGGACAGTGGTCGCCACGTTGCCGAGCGCGCGGTACTCCGGCGTGACATCCTCCGGCCTGAACTGGATCGGATCGCGGAAGGCCGAGTACAGCTCCAGCACGCGGGGTGGGAACGCCCTTGGGTCGATGGCAGCGTCGAGCGTGAACGCGGGCTCGCCTCCCTGGAAGTAGAGCAACTGCCGCAGTGCCGCCGCGCTGCCGAGGGCGCCCATCGCCCGGACGTAGGCGACCTCGTTGGTCACGTTCGCGGCAAGGGCCTGATGGCGTGAGATGACGACGGCCGGGGTCCACGTGCCTGGCACGATGCCCAGCATCCGGAACTCGAGCGGCAGGGTGGCCGGCGATCGCAGCGCCTCGTCCACGCAGGCGTTCACTCCGCGGACGAAGGCCTCGACGATGCGTGTGCCGCGCGGGTGGTAGTGGGCCAGTTCGGTGTCGAGGTCGCCACGGAAGGCGTGGAGGCGCGCGCCGATGTCGCGCGGCAGTTCGCGTGGTCCCAGGATCTCGGCGACCGTGCCCGTCGCCCGTCGCCGCCACAGCTCGAACTGGAACAGACGGTCCTTCGCCGCGGCATATCCCTGCGCGAAGAACAGGTCGTCTTCGTTCTGCGCGTAGATGTGATTGATGCCCCAGCGGTCGCGGCGGATGTCGACCGGCTGTGCGAGACCCGACACCACGATGGTGGAGGTGGACGCCGGGGCCTGCGCCCCGAGGAGCCCGTGCAGGCCGCTCAGGAGCGCCCCGAGGGCGAGGGTGATGAGGACCGGGGCGGGTCGGCGGGACGGTCGGGTCATGCCGGACAGGATGCCACAGGGCGGCACGCCCGCGTCACCGCCCGACTCGGCGCGCGCGACCGGCCGTTCTGCGACAATGCAGGGTGACGCGTCGATCGAAAGGAGCGTGCATGGCGACACGGCGGACCTTCATCCGCACGGGATTCCTGTTGGGCGGCAGCGCGGTGTGGTCGCGATTCGCGGGCGCCGTGCCCGGGCGTTCGGGCACGGCCGGTGCCCCCGCGAAGCCGATGCGGATCCTGGTCCTCGGAGGCACGGGATTCATCGGGCCGCACCTCGTGCGCCACGCAGTGGCCCGCGGTCATGCGGTGACGATCTTCACGCGCGGCCGGCGGCAGGCCGAGTTGCCGCCGAGCGTCACGCGTCTCGTCGGCGATCGCAACGGGCAGCTGGACGCCCTCAAGAGCCGCACGTGGGACGTGGTCATCGACGATTCCGCGACCAATCCCGAGTGGGTCCGGTTGTCCACCGAGTTGCTGGCAGGCGCCGTCGGCCACTATGTGTTCACCTCGTCCACGGGCGTCTACTATCCCTACCTGAGGCGCGGCTACGACGAACGGGACGAGCCGCATACGGAGGTGAAGGACCCGAAGGACGGCTCTGAGGTCTTCGGCGTGAACAAGGCCTTGTGCGAGCGGCAGGTCCAGCGCGTCTTCGGTGACCGTCGCGTCATCGTCCGGCCCACCTACATCGTGGGACCCGGCGATACGACCGATCGGTTCCCGTACTGGCCCGTGCGACTGGCCCGGGGCGGCAATGTCCTGGCGCCTGGCAAGCCCGACGATCCCGTGGCCTTCATCGACGTGCGGGACCTCACCGAGTTCATGGTGAAGCTCGTCGAGGAGCGGCGCGCGGGGGTTGTCAACGTGGTCGGGCCGAAGGCCCCGATGACGGCGCGCGAGTTCTACGGGCGCGCGCAGGCGGCGATCAACCCGAAGGCCACGCTGGTGTCCGTCGAGGACTACGCGTTCCTCGAGGCGCACGGCATCGAGGCGGCGGTGCCATGGGTGATGTTGAAGGGCAACGACGACGGGCACCAGTCGATCCAGAACGCGAAGGTCATCGAGGCGGGGCTGACCTTCCGGCCTGTCGAGCAGTCGCTGAAGGACACGCTGGCGTGGTGGCCGTCGGTGCCAGAGGAACGGCGCGCCAAGCCCAGGTTCACAATCACGGAGGACGTGGAGTCGAAGGCTCTCACCGCCTGGCGGGCGCGGCGGGCAGGCGCTCAGGCTCGCCAGGCCCGCGGACAGACGCATGAACGAAGCCACCAGTGATTGGTACGCCGACGAGTCGTTCTGGGAGGCGCTCTATCCCTTCCTGTTCACCGACGAACGGCGGGCTGCGGCGCCACGTGAGGCCGACGCGATCCTGGCGCTGATCGGTGAGCCCCCGGCGCGTCTGCTGGATCTGTGCTGCGGGCGCGCGGCCTCGAGGTCACGGGCGTCGATCGCAGCGGCGTCCTCCTCGACAAGGCTCGTGCGTATGCTACAGCGGAGGAGACGCGCGTCACGTGGGTGCAGGCCGACATGCGCGGGTTCGTGCGGCCGGCTGTCCGACATCGACGCTGCGCGGGTGTCCGTG
>CAYLZN010000181.1:5253-11522 GCA_964387935.1 uncultured Vicinamibacteraceae bacterium
GGGATGGTCCCCGCATGCCCGGAAAGGCCAGGCGCTATGACCTTCGACGCGATCGACTTCGGGCAGATCTACCGGGAGCACATGGCGCGGGCGGGACGCCGCGCGAAGCGGGCGGCGGACTGGGATGCGCGCGCAACGGCCATGAGTCACGGAATCTTCAACGGAACTTACGTCGAGAGCTTCATCGCGCGGCTCGACCTGACGGGGTGCGCGACACTCCTCGACGTCGGGTGCGGACCCGGCACCATTGCGCTGACCGTGGCGCCGCGGCTGGCCCACGTCGTCGGACTCGACTTCAGCCAGGGGATGATCGACGCCTTCACCGAGAACGCGCGGGCCCGCGGAGTCACGAACGCGACGGCGGTGCGTCGCGCGTGGGAGGACTCCTGGGAGGACGTGCCCCGATGCGACGTCGTCGTGGCGTCACGGTCCAGCCAGGTGGCGGACCTGGAGGCCGCATTGCTGAAGATGGATGCGCACGCCCGGCGGCGGGTCTGCCTCACGCACCGGGTGGGCGGCCGATTCCTCGACGACTCGGTGTATCAGGCCCTCGGCCGCGAGGACGAGCCGCTGCCTGACTACATCTACGTGCTGGCCATCCTCCACCGGCACGGCATCCACACGTGGGTGGACTACGTCGAGGGCGAGAACCGCCTGGAGCACGTGACCGACTTCGACGACTGCGCAAGGAAGGTGGAATGGTCCCTCGGATCGCTGACGGCGGCCGAGCGCGATCGACTGCGCGCGCACTACGAGCGGCGCGACGGGCAGCTCGGCGGAGCGCCGGTGATGTGGGCGTTCATCTCGTGGGAGACGCGCGCCGGCGCCTGAGCCGTCCGCACGCCCGACGGCGCCCTGACATAGAATGCCCCCTACCAATGCCACTGATCTCGGGTGTTCGCCTGGGTGCCTATGAGATCGTCGCGCTGATCGGCGCCGGCGGCATGGGCGAGGTCTACCGCGCAACGGACACACGGTTGAACCGTGACGTGGCGATCAAGGTGCTGCCGGAGGCGTTCGCGCAGGACAAGGAGCGGCTGGCGCGCTTCGAGCGCGAGGCGCAGCTGCTCGCACAGCTCCATCACCCGCACATCGCGTCCGTATTCGGCTTGGAAGAGCCGGCAGCCGGGGCGGGCGAGGCGCGCGGCGCCAGGGCCTTGATCATGGAGTTCGTCGAAGGCGACGACCTCGCGACACGCCTCGCGTCCGGACGCCTCGCCGTCGATGAGGCGCTCCCCATCGCGCGGCAGATCGCCGAAGCCCTGGAAGCGGCGCACGACCTTGGCATCGTGCACCGCGACCTGAAACCTGCCAACGTCAAGGTGAAGGCGGACGGCACGGTGAAGGTGCTGGACTTCGGGCTGGCCAGGGCGGTGGACCCTGGTGGCGCGTCGAACCCCGGCGGCCCACTGCCGTCGCCCACGCTCATGAACTCGCCGACGTTGACGGCGGCGCATGCGACGCGCCTGGGCGTGATCCTCGGGACGGCGGCGTACATGTCGCCGGAGCAGGCGCGGGGCAGACCCGTGGACAAGCGGGCGGACATCTGGGCGTTCGGCGTCGTCCTCTACGAGATGCTGACCGGCCGGCGGCTGTTCGTCGGCGACGACATCTCGGACGTGCTGGCGGCGGTGCTGCGGCAGGAGATCGACTTCACGGCGCTGCCCGCCGATACCCCTGAAGGCGTCCAGCGGCTGCTCGGCCGGTGCCTGGAGCGCGACCCCAGGCAGCGGCTGCGTGACATCGGCGAGGCGCGCGTGGCGTTGGCTACGGCCTCGGAGCCCGCGGCCGCTCTCAGCGTTTCTGGCTCGGTCGCGACGGCCACCGGCCCTTCGCGCGTCACGTGGCGCGCGTGGCTGCCGTGGTCCATTGCTGCCGCCGCAATCGCCCTCGCCACGTGGGCGTACGTTGGCCGCCCGGCCGCAGTCGTGCCGGCCGCGCCGGTCGAGGGTCACTTCACGATTGGCCTCCCCGACTCGGCACCGCTCGTGACGGTCGAGGTGCCCGGAGGCAGCGACGGCCCGCTCGTCGTCTCGCAGGACGGGCGCCACGTCGTCTACGTCGCTGCGAACGGATCCGGACGTCAGCTCTACGTGCGTGCCATCGGCGACCTGACGCCCAGGGCCCTGCCCGGCACCGACGGGGCGCGCGCGCCGTTTTTCTCCCCCGATGGGCAGTGGGTCGGGTTCTTCGCCGGCGGTCGCCTGAAGAAGACGCCGCTCGCCGGCGGCACGCCCACCACGCTGGGCGACGCCTACTACGCCCGTGGCGGTGCCTGGGGGACGCACGGCGAGATCGTCTACTCCACGAGCATGCTCTCCGGTCTCTTCTCGATCTCCGACGCCGGCGGCACACCGCGAGCGGTAACCACGATCGACCACCTGGCGGGCGACGACGCGCACGGGTGGCCGCAGTGGCTGCCGGACGGCAGAACCCTGCTGTTCACGGTGTTCGCGTGGGTCCGGGAGACGTCGGAAATCGTCGCGGTCGACTTGGAGACGGGGGCTCGTCGGCTGGTGATGCGCAACGCCCTGTTCGCGCGCTACGTTCCGGCCGCCTCCGGCGCGGCGACGGGCCACGTGGTGTTCGTGCGGAACGGCACGCTGGTTGCCGCGCCCTTCGATCCCCGCGGCACCGGGCCCGCCGGCGAGCCCGTAGCGGTCGTCGAGGGCGTGCGCCAGGGGCAGTTCGACATCTCGGCGAGCGGGCGGCTCGTCTACGTGCCGGAGTCCGGGGAGGCCTTGGAGTACTCGCTCGCGTGGGTGGACCGCTCCGGCGAGGCGCGGGCCTTCACCGAGCAGAAGCGTGGGTACGAGGACCTGCACCTGTCGCCGGACGGCCGCCGCCTGGCGGTGACGATCGAAGAGTCCGGTGCCAACTACCCGGCGCACGTCTGGCTGGCGGACGCGGCACGCGGCACGGCGACGAGGATCACCTTCGAGGGCTTCAGCCGCGATCCCGTCTGGGCGCCGGACGGGGCCTCCGTGATTTTCGGATCGAAGCGGGGCGAGTCGACCTACGGGCTGTACCGGCAGCGCGTGGACGGGCGGTCAGCCGCGGAGCTGATCTGGGCGAGTCCGACGCCGCTCTGGCCCGACCCGCAGTCGGTGACGCCGGACGCGAAGACGGTCACCTTCAACACCAAGGGACAGGGCACTGGCGACGACATCTGGGTGCTGTCGCTCGAGGCGGGGCACGCGGCCCGGCCGATCGTGCAGTCTGCGGCCAACGAATGGGCGGGGCGCGTGTCGCCCGATGGCCGCTGGCTGGCCTTCAACTCCGACGAGTCCGGGCGGGTGGACGTCTACGTGCAGCCCTTCCCCGGTCCCGGCAGCAAACGGCTCGTGTCCCGCGACGGCGGATTCAATCCCATCTGGTCGCGGGACGGCCGCGAGTTGTTCTATCGGGACGGCGATCGGGTCCTGGCCGTGGACGTGGAAACGACCTCGGAGTTCGCCGTCGGCAACCCGGTGGTGCTGTTTGCGGGCAGGTACCGGGACACCGGCCGCGACTTCGACGTGTCGCCCGACGGCACCCGCTTCGTCATGATGAGGGCCGAGACGCCTCGCACCACCGCGAGGATGAACGTCGTGCTCGACTGGTGGCAGGCGTTCAGAACGTGAGTCCAGGTGCCGGCGCGCTGAAGCCTCCTGCGCCGACGTCGCGCGTGAGACCCGAGAGGTGACCATGGTGGCTGCCCGATCCCGATTCTCCCTCCTGATGGCGCTGGCCGGCGCGGCCGGCGTCACCTTCGGCAACGGCTTCCTCGTCTTGGCTCAGCCAAGGGAGACGGCCCGCGCAAGAACACCACTCCGTTTCGAGATCTCCGTTCCGGCGTCGGTCCATCCCGAGCCGATCACCGGTCGCGTCTACGTGATGATCTCGCGCACCGCCGAGCGCGAACCGCGACTGCAAATCGGCCGCACCGGCGTCCCGTTTTTCGGGCGCGACGTCGAGCGTCTGAAGCCGGGCGCGATGGCCGTCATCGACGGGACCGACCTCGGCTCGCCGGTGGAGCGCCTCGACGACATCCCGCCCGGGGAGTACTTCGTCCAGGCCTTCGTCAACGTCTACTCCGAGTTCAGGCGAGCGGACGGCCACGACGTCTGGATGCACGACGATCAGTGGGAGGGCCAACATTTCACCCGTTCGCCCGGCAATCTCCACAGCGACGTGCAGCGGGTCCGCCTCGACCGGGACGCCGGAGGCACGATCAGGCTGTCGGCCAGCCGGAAGATCGCGCCGATCGCGCTGCCGGCCGATACGGCCTGGGTGAAGCGCTTCAGGATCCAAAGCCCGATGCTGACGAAGTTCTGGGGCCGCCCGATCTTCCTCGGCGCCACCGTGCTGCTGCCGCGCGACTACGACCGGACGACGATCCAGTACCCGGTGCTGTATCGGCAGGGACACTTCTCCCTGAATGCCCCCTTGAACTTCCAGGAGGGCGGGGACCTGCACAACGCCTGGCTCCGCGACGACTTCCCGCGCATGGTCGTGGTCACGTTCCAGCACCCCAACCCGTATTTCGATGCATCGTATTCCGTGAACTCGGTGAACGTGGGCCCGTATGGCGACGCCCTCACACAGGAACTGATTCCGGAAGTGGAGAAGCGGTTCCGCGTGATGCGCGAGCCGTGGGCCCGGCTCCTCGACGGGGGATCCACCGGCGGATGGCAGGCGCTGGCGCTGCAGATCTTCTACCCCGATCTCTTTGGCGGCACGTGGTCGTACTGTCCCGACTCGGTGACGTTCACCGACGTGGAGGGCATCAACGTCTACGAGGACGTCAACGCGTTCTACAAGCAGTACGAGTGGCGGCGGGTCCCCACGCCCAACACGCGCGAGACCGACGGCCGTATCCGCCTCACGTCGCAGCAGCGCAACCACTACGAGCTCGCCTGCGGCACGAAAGGGCGGTCCGGCGAGCAGCTCGACATCTGGTCGGCCACCTATGGCCCGCTCGGCAAGGACGGCTTCTTCGAGCCGCTGTTCGACAAGCGGACCGGCGTGATGAACCAGGACGTCGCCAAATACTGGAAGGAGCACTACGACCTGCTCGAATACCTGAAGCGCCACTGGACCACCGTCGGTCCCAGGCTCGTCGGCAAGCTCCACGTCTACACCGGCGACATGGACAACTTCTACTTGAACAACTCGACGAAGGAGCTGGAGCGGTGGATGAAGACCACCACCGCTCCGCACGAGCCGGGCCTCTTCATGTATGGCGACGGCAAGGGGCACTGCTGGACCGGACCGGTCACGCCGGCCGAGCGCCTGAAGGAGATGGCCCAGTACCTGCTTCGCACGAAGCCCGAGGGCACGACGACGCCGTGGTGGACGTACTGAGTCCGGCCGGCCAGGTCACCAGCCGATCGCCGCGCGCCGTGCTGTCCGTTCACCGGGTCGGCACGCGCCCTTTCAGCTCTTCCTGCCAGTTGAGGACGACCACCAGATTGGGTGGACGGTTCCGATCGCCGGCGGTGCTCTCTTTCATCATCAGGAACCGGCGTCCGTCAGGCGTCACATCGTACGAGTAGAAGTCGCCGGAGGTCTTCGTGTCGAACACCTTGGCCGGCCTGCTGGCAGTGAACTGTTCGCCGGACGTCTGGACGTTCACAGCCATCAAGGTGTACGAGTCATCGAGATAGAACAGCTCACGTCCCGACCGCGCCCACAAGGGTGCCAACCCTCCCTCGGTCGAAATCTGCCACCGTCCCCTGCTCACATCAGGGTAGGGTTGCACATAGACCTCGAACCGTCCCCCGGACTCTGCCGACTGGTACGCGAAATGCCGCCCGTCGGGGGAGATATTGGCTGCGTACTCCGCGGAAGAACTGGCGACGAGCGACATCGCCTCTGTCAGCCGTTCGTCGGGCACGGTGGTCGCAGCACCGGCGGCCCAGGATGCGGGGAGGGGAAGCCTGACGATATCGAATCCGGTCTTTGGCCGCAGCTCGCAGAACAGGAGAGCCGTCCCGTCTGGTGTGATCGAGTTCGGGTACTGATGGTTGTTGCTCGTCGTCAATCGCTCGACGGGACCGGATCCATCAGAAGGCACACTGAACAGATTGGGCGATCCGGCACGATTTGACTGGAAGACAATCCGCCGGCCGTCGGGCGTCCACCTGGGAATGTAGTCAGAACTTGGGCCGAAGGTCAGCCGCGTCAAGGACTCGCGTGCAAATTCCCAGACAAAGACATCGAACTCCCCGTCTTCGACCGAGAAGGCGACGCGCGTGCCGTCGGGGGACAACCCGAAGTTTGCGTAC
>CAYLZN010000182.1:0-7413 GCA_964387935.1 uncultured Vicinamibacteraceae bacterium
GCCTTAAAACGCTAAAAGTAAAGACCTGACCCCACGGTCTATTGCGTTCCCCGCGCGGGCGCGTTCTTCACATACCGGTCCATCCACTCGATCATCTCGGCCACGGTGTGCAGCACGGACTCCCGCGCGGCATACCCGTGAGCCTCGTGCGGCAGGGTCACGTACCTCACGGTCGCGCCATGCCCCTTGAGCGCCATGTAGAGGCGCTCGGACTGGATGGGGAACGTCCCGGAGTTGTTGTCGGCCTCGCCGTGCGTCAGGAGGATCGGCTCGTTCACCTTCGGCACGTACCAGAACGGTGACATGCGCGCATACACGTCGGGCACCTCCCAGAACGTCCGTTGTTCGTTCTGGAACCCGAACGGCGTCAGCGTGCGGTTGTAGGCGCCGCTCCGAGCGATGCCGGCGCGGAAGAGGTCCGAGTGGGCCAGCAGGTTCGCCGTCATGAACGCGCCATAGCTGTGGCCGCCGACCCCGATGCGATCCCGGTCGGCCACGCCCATCTCGACCACGGCGTCGATCGCCGCCTTCGCGCTCGCCACGAGTTGATCCACATACGTGTCGTTCGCGGACTCACCCGCGCCGACGATGGGCATGGTGGGCCCGTCGAGGATCGCATAACCCTGCGTGAGCAGCAGGAGGTGCGAGGCGCCCCCGATCGTCGTGAATCGGCCGGGCGCGCCGACGACCTGGCCGGCCGCGTCAGGGTCCGTGAACTCCCGCGGATAGGCCCATACGAACATCGGCAGGCGCGTGCCCGCCGTGTAGCCCGGTGGGAGGTAGAGCGTGGCCGAGAGCGCCACGCCGTCTGCACGCTTGTAGGTGAGCAGTCGCTTGGTGATGCCGCGGAGCTGGGGGGCCGGGTCCGCGAAGGACGTCAGCGCCGTCCGGGTCGTGCCCGGCAGGGCGCGCACGTAGTAGTTGGGCGGAGTCGTCGGCGTCTCGAACCGCGTGACGACGCGGCTCGCATCGTCGGAGAGCAGGCCCGCGACCGTCTCGTAGGTGTTCGCCTCGCTGCGGAACAGCCGCGAGGACTGCAGCGTGGTGAGGTCGAGGCGATCGAGGAACGGTCGATCTCCCTCGGGCGAGGCCCCCTGGCCGCTGAGGAATATCGCCGTGCCGGACTGGAGCACCGTCTCGACGCCGGGGCGCCGGATCGGCATCCCGGGGTTCCTGTAGGCGTCCTCCATGCTGCGGTCGAACACCTTGCGGGGGGGCTGCCCCTCGGCGAGGAGCCACGTGCGGGTCCAGCGACGTGCGCGATCCATCTCGGTGATGAGCGCGAGCCCCTTGTCGGTCCACAGCGTCGGCCCCGCGCGATACTCCGTGCGCATCACCTCGGTGGGCTCGGCCGAGAACGGCGCGCCGAGTGAGAGCAGGCGATCGCGGTGAGGGACCTTGGTCTTGGGGTCCCCTCCGTCGAGCGCTTCGACCCAGACGAGCGTCGCAGGCGCCGCGGCGTTCCAGCGGACGCCGCGTGGTCCGGTGATCACGCCGTTCATGGGAACGGCGTCGGCGAGGGGCAGGCTGGCCACGGTGCGGACCATCGTGCCGTCGCGTCGCCAGACCTCGAAGTCGCGCGGGAAGTCGTTGGACGGGACGAGGCGGGAGAAGGGGCGCTTGACGCGCTCGGCCAGCACGAACTGGCCGTCGGGCGAAAGGCGTGCTCCGGCCAGGAGGCCAGGGGTGCCGACGGGCTCCGCACGCCGCGTGGCCGCGTCCACGAACACGATCTGGGCGGTCCCGAAGTACTCGAACAGGGCTTCGTCGTGCGCGCTCGTGAGCAGGTCCTGGTAGGTGCGGACGGGCGCGGGCTTGCCTGCGGTCTCCTGGACGTTGGGACCACGAGGCGCCGCCGGGGCCTCGGGCATCGGACCGCGCCTGGCGGGCACCGCGGCGCAGAGCAGGCCGCGGCTGTCCCGCGACCAGTCGCACGCGTCGCCGATCAGGCTGCCATTCAGCGCCACACCGGTCACCGCCTCGGCGCGACCCGACGCGGAATCGGCGAGCCAGAGTTCGATGCGATCGGCCCTGGTCGCGGCAAACGCGAACCGCTTGCCGTCGGGTGCGAAGCCGAGCGGCTGAAGCGAGGCGTCCGGCGGCGCCGTGACGACGGACTCCTCGCCGTCTGCGATGCGTCTCAGCACCAGCTTCACGCCGTCTGGGGCGCGGTGCGGACCGGAGGTGCGCGGGTTCACGCGCTGGCCGGCCAGCCGCAACATCGGTTGGGCGAGTTCGCTGATCGGCGGCATGCTGCGTCGGTGCACGATCAGGACCCGATCGCGAGCCGGGCTGACGACGACCATGGGTGGCGGCGCCGCGTCGAGCACGTCGATCGCCGCTTTGGGCGGGAGCTTGTAGATGACGTCCTGCGCGCCGGTCACCGTCGTCCATCCAACCGTGACGAGGCCAGCCATCACGACGCCGACAATCGCCGATCGCTTCATGCGCTTCCCTCCAGGTGGGGTGGCGTTCGCGCCGCGCCTATCTTACCCGGCCGCGGGGTCGGTCCGGCCCTGGGCCCGAATCCTGAGCGCGTTCTCCGCTATCCTGAGGCCGATGTTCTCGCGACGGGTCCCCGCGTCGTTTGCGCCGAACCGCCTGTCTGCGGCCGTGGCGCGCCATCGAGCGACGGGCCGCCACCTGTTCGACCTGACGCTCACGAATCCGACGAGGGCGGGATTGCCCTATCCCGACACGCTGCTCGGGGCCCTCGGTGAGCCGCGCGCGGCCCTGTACGAACCGGAGGCGCTCGGCCTCCGCGAAGCGCGCGCCGCGGTGGCCGCCTATTATGCCGATCACGGTGTTGGCGTGGATCCCGAGGCCGTGATCCTGACGTCGAGCACGAGCGAGGCCTACAGCCTGCTGTTCAAGCTGCTCTGCGACCCGGCGGAGGGCGTCCTCGTTCCGGTGCCGAGCTACCCGCTGTTCGAGCACCTCGCGCGGCTCGACGCGGTGGCCTGTCAGGCCTACCCGCTCGAGTATCACGGGGTGTGGTCTGCCGACATCGGGGCGTTGAGGCACGCCACGACGCCGGCGTCCCGGGCGCTCCTCGTGGTCGCGCCGAACAACCCCACCGGCTCCCTGGTGCGCTCGTCGCAGCTTCCCCTCCTCGAGGCGCACTGTGCGCAGCACGATCTGGCGATGGTCGTCGACGAGGTGTTTCTCGACTACCCGCTCGAGCCCGCCGCCGATGCGGTCGTCGGGGTGCTGGCGCGCCCGGCCGATCCGCGCATCCTCCGTGTCGTGCTCGGGGGGCTGTCCAAGGCCGTGGGACTGCCACAGATGAAGCTGGCGTGGATGGTCGTCCAGGGCCCGACCGACCTGGTCGGGCAGGCCCGTGCCCGGCTCGAACTGATCTGCGATACGTATCTCTCGGTCGGCACGCCGGTGCAGGTCGGCGCGGCCGGCCTGTTGGGGGACGGGGCACGCGTGCGTGACGCGATCGCGGCGAGGGTCCGGCGCAACCTGGCCTCCCTGCGGTCGGCCATTCAGGGCGGCGCGGCCTGTGAGGCCCTGCGGGTGGAGGGCGGCTGGAGCGCCGTGATTCGGGTCCCCTCGATCGAGCCGGAGGAGACGCTCGTGCTCGACCTGCTCGAGCGTGAGGACGTCCTCGTCCACCCGGGGTTCTTCTTCGACTTCACCGCCGAGGCGTATCTGGTGATCAGCCTGTTGCCGACGCCGGACGAGTTCGACGAAGGGCTGGCGCGCGTGGTCCGGCGCGTGACGGAGATCGCTTCTGCCCCCGGACATGGCCGCCGTGAAGGAGCCCGCGCATGAACGCCACTCGCACCGATTTCCATCATGGCCGGCACGCCGGCCTCCTGCTGCCGCTCTTCTCCGTACCGAGTCGGCAAAGCTGGGGGATCGGCGAGTTCGGGGATCTGCCCGCGCTGTGTTCCTGGCTGGGGGAGGCGGGCCTCGATTTCGTGCAGGTCCTGCCGCTCAACGAGATGACCGCCGGGCAGCACTCGCCGTACGCGGCGGTGAGCGCCATGGCTCTCGATCCGATCTTCATCAGCCTCTCCGCCGTCGAGGACTTCGCCGCGCTCGGCGGCGAGGCGTCGCTTGGCGCTGCGGAACGCGATCGCCTCGCGGCTGTGCGGGCGACGTCGCGCATCGACTACAACACCGTGCGCGAGCTGCAGAGGCGCGCGCTGCGGGCGGCGTTCGCGCGGTTCGTCGACGCAGAGTGGCGGCACGACTCGCCCCGCGCGCGTGCCCTGCGGGACTTCGTCGAACGCGAGCGCTGGTGGCTGGAGGACTACGTCCTGTTCCGTGCCGAGCGGGAGCATCGCGCCGAACAGGCCTGGTGGACGTGGCCGGCGGGGCTCGCGGCGCGCAATGCCTTTGCGCTGGCGTGGATCCGCGACACACGACGCGACGAATGCCTCTTCTTCGTGTACCTGCAGTGGATCGCCAACGGCCAGTGGCGCGAGGCCCGCGATCGGTGCCTCCCCGTGGGCGTGTTCGGTGACATGCCCTTCGTCGTCGGGGCCGACAGCGCCGACGTGTGGGGGAACCAGCACGCGTTCCGGTTCGATGCAACCGTGGGCGCGCCGCCCGACGCGTTCAGCGAGACCGGGCAGAACTGGGGCCTCCCCGTGTACCGGTGGGAGGTGTTCGAGGCGGAGCAGGATGCCTGGATCCGCGCCCGGGCGAGGCGCAACGCGGAGTTGTACGACGGCTATCGCGTCGATCACCTCGTCGGCTTCTACCGGACCTATGTGATCCCGAAGGACGGCAGCGAGCGGACCTTTTCGCCAGCCGACGAAGCCGAGCAACTGGCGCAGGGTGAGCGGCTCCTCTCGGTGTTCGCAGAGCCGGGTGCGCGCATCATCGCGGAGGACCTCGGGACCGTTCCTGAGGCGGTGCGGGCGTCGCTAGCCAGGCTGGGTGTCCCGGGGTTCAAGGTCCTGCGCTGGGAGCGCGACTGGTCGCAGCCCGGCCACCCCTTTGCGGATCCGCTCGGCTACCCGACGGTGTCGGTGGCCACCACGGGGACGCACGACACGGAGACGCTCGTCGAGTGGTGGGAGAGCGCGTCACGGGACGACCGGCACGCGCTCGTCGCGATCCCGTTTCTGCAAGGGCGGGCCCTGGATGTGGATCTGGTCTCCTGTTCCCCGGAGGCGCGGCTGGCCCTGCTCGAGCTCATCGTCGCCTCCACGTCCGATTTCGTGATCCTGCCGATGCAGGATGTCTTCGGCTGGCGGGATCGCGTCAATGTGCCGGCGACGGTGAGTGACGACAACTGGACGTGGCGGCTGCCGTGGCCGGTGGACGAGATTCGCGCGCAGCCCGAGGCGCGCGACCTGGCGCGCACGTTGCGGGCCTGGATGCGAACGTACGAGCGCTCGCGGGCGCTGTTCCGACGCCACGACGACAGGTGAGAAAAAGGGGTCGGGAGTCATTTTCAATATTTTTGCGATCTTCGGCCGGTACGCGCCTTGCTTCCTTCAATTCTCCATGCGGACTGTGGACAAACGACCTCACGGCTGAGCTCGCGTTGATCATGGATCTGGCCCAACCGGTCTGCTAAACTCCGCCCCCCGGAATGCTGCGCGCGCCTCTCTTCCCGGTCGTGCTGGCCCTCGTGGCCACAGGTGCCTGCGGCGGACCAGCGGCGCGGAGCGGTCAGCCTCGGCCACGCGTCGCGCGCGACATCGTGCTCGCCCGTGACGCCAGCATCATCGAGGCGCGCGTGCCGGCCCGCGCCACGCTTGCCGGCCTGCTGCGTGCGCACGATGTCAGCGAGGACATCGCCCGCCGGATCGTCGATGCCACCGCGCGGGTCTTCGACACCAGGCGCCTGCGTGCCGAACAGCCCTACCGCCTGGAGCTGGGGCTGGACGGGCTCGTGCGCCAGTTCGAGTACCGGGTCGATGCCGACCGCCTGCTGAGCGTCGTCGGCATCAAGGGGGCCACCACGCCACCCGCGTTCGATGTCCAGCTCGTGCCGTTCGAGAAGCAGCGGGGCCTGGTCTCGTTGCGGGGCACGATCGACCGCGATCACCCGTCGCTCGTGTCCGCCCTCGTCGAGCAGGGGGAATCGGTGACGCTGGCGATGGCCATCGCGGAGATCTTCGGCGGCGACCTCGACTTCAACAACGACCTGCAGCCGGGAGACCGTTTCGAGGTCGTCTTCGAGAAGACGTTCAGTGCCGGCGAATTCGCCGGCTACGGGCCCGTCCTCGGGGCGGAGTTCCAGAACGACGGTCGGACCCTGCGCGCCTTCCGGTTCCAGCCGCCCGGCGGCGACCCCGGGTACTACGATGACCAGGGACGCTCGCTCAAGCGGTTCTTCCTGCGCTCGCCGCTCAAGTTCGAGCCACGCATCAGCTCAGGCTTCTCTTTCCGTCGACTTCACCCGGTGCTGGGGCAGTGGAGGGCGCATCCGGCCATCGACTACGTCGCTCCCGTCGGCACCCCGGTCGTGGCGGTCGCCCCTGGTGTGGTGACTCGCTCGGGCCGGTCCGGCGGCGCCGGCAACATGGTCACCATCCGGCACAGCAACGGCTACGAGAGCAGCTACCTGCACCTGTCCGCCATCGCCGGCGGCATGCGGGTGGGCGCCCGCGTTGCGCAGGGCGACCTCGTGGGCCGGGTCGGCGCGACGGGTCTCGCGACCGGGCCTCATCTCGACTACCGGTTGAAGCGACACGGCGTGTGGGTCAACCCGCTCGTCGAGGTCAAGCGGCTCCCGCCCGGCGAGCCCATTGCCGCCGCGCACATGGCGGCCTTCGAGCGCGCGCGCGGCCGCGTGAGCGCCCGGCTCCTGAGTGCCCCGGCCGTGCCAGCGCTGGCGGCGACGCCGCCCCAGGCCCACCCCGCCGGCGAGTAGGTCCGTCCAGTCGCCCGCCCCCTCCGTACGCCGCCGTACGCCGTACGTCGTACGCCGTTAAAATGCCGCCATGTCGACCATCAGACCCTTCCGCGCGCTCCGTCCCACACCTGAACTGGCGCCCCAGATTGCGGCCGTGCCCTACGACGTGGTCAACGCCGACGAGGCGCGCCAGCTCGCCTCGGGCAACCCGCTCAGCTTCCTGCACGTGTCGCGCGCCGAGATCGATCTGCCGCCCGACACGCACCCGTACTCCGACGCCGTCTACCAGAAGGCCGCGGCCAGCTTCACCGATCTCAGGTCCAGGGCCCTCGTCCAGGAGGCGGAGCCGGCGCTTTACTTCTATCGCCTCCGCATGGGCACGCATACGCAGACCGGCCTGGCCGCCTGCTTCTCCGTCGACGAATACCACCGCGACATCGTCAAGAAGCACGAGAAGACCCGCAAGGACAAGGAGGACGATCGCACGCGCCACATCGTCGATCTGCGGGCCCAGACAGGGCCGGTGTTCCTGACCTACCGGCACCTGGACCTGATCGACGCGCTCGCCGACCGCGTATGTCGCGGCG
>CAYLZN010000182.1:7423-11515 GCA_964387935.1 uncultured Vicinamibacteraceae bacterium
GCGGCGCGCCCCTATACGACTTCGTCGCGCGCGACGGCGTCGGGCACACCGTCTGGCGTGCCGATGTGCACTCGTCCGCGCAGCTCGTAGACGCGTTCTCGGCCTTGCCTGCCGTCTACATCGCCGACGGGCACCATCGGGCCGCCTCTGCGGCGCGGGCGCACGCGCGGTTCGCCGGCGAAGGGCAGACCGGCCAGGCCCACGAGGCCGCGTGGTTCCTCGGCGTGGCCTTCCCGGACAACCAGACGCAGATCCTGCCCTACAACCGCACGGTGAAGGATCTCCAGGGCCGCTCCGCGGCCGAGTTCCTCGAGCAGGTCCGCCGCCGGTTCACGCTGACCGAAGGCGCAGCGGCCACACCCGCGCGCGGCACGTGCGGCATGTTCCTGGAGGGCCGCTGGCACACGCTCGCACTGCGTCCCGTTGGCGGAGGGCCCACCGCCGATCCCATCAAGTCCCTCGACGTGTCGCTCCTGCAGGACGGTCTGCTGGAGCCGCTCCTGGGGGTGCTGGATCCGCGCACCGACAAACGCATAGACTTCGTAGGAGGCATCCGGGGGACTGGCGAGCTCGAGCGCGCCGTCTCGAGCGGTGCCGCGGCCGTCGCGTTCTCCATGGCGCCGGTCACGGTGGACCAGTTGATGGCCATCGCCGACGCCGGGTCGATCATGCCTCCGAAGTCCACCTGGTTCGAGCCCAAGCTCCGGGACGGGCTGCTCAGCCACCTGATCTGACCATCAACCTCGAAGACCCCCACGCAGGTCACCCATGAAAGTCCTCATCGCGGACAAGTTCGAGAAGAGCGGCCTCGACGGCCTCAAGGCGATCGGCGCCGACGTCATCTACAACCCGGATCTGAAAGACGACGCGCTGACGGCGGCCATCCGTGAGACGGCGGCCGACGTGCTCGTCGTCCGGTCGACGAAGGTCAGGCAGCCGATGCTCGACGCCGGAGGCCTGTCGCTGGTCGTCCGCGCCGGTGCCGGCTACGACAACGTCGACGTGGCGGCAGCCAGCGAGCGCGGCATCTACGTCGCCAACTGTCCGGGCAAGAACTCGATCGCGGTGGCCGAGCTCGCCTTCGGGCTGATTCTCGCGCTCGACCGCCGCATTCCCGACAACGTCGCCGACCTGCGCGCCGGCACCTGGAACAAGAAGGAGTACTCGAAGGCCCGCGGGCTGCACGGGCGCACGCTGGGGCTCCTCGGGTTCGGCAACATCGGTCAGGAGATGGCGAAGCGCGCCCAGGCCTTCAGCCTCAATCTCGCGGTGTGGAGCGAGATCGGCGTCGAGGTCGATCGCGCGGGTGTGCCGGTGGACCTGCCGCTGCTCGTCCGGCTCCGTCCGTCCTCGGGGTCGCCCGTGGAACCGCGGGTCCGTGTGTGCGAAACGCCCGAGGAGGTGGCCGAGCACGCGGACATCCTGAGCGTCCACCTCGCGCTCAACGACAAGACCCGCGGGCTGGTCGGCCGCAGCGTCTTCGACAAGATGAAGCCCGGCTCCTTCTTCATCAACACGGCACGCGGCGAAGTCGTCGACTACACCGCCCTCGAAGCGGCCGTCCGGGACAAGGGGATCCGGGTCGCCATCGACGTCTACGCCAAGGAGCCCTCGACCGGCACCGGCGAGTTCAGCGACCCGCTCGTCGCACTCCCGAACGTGTACGGCACCCACCACATCGGGGCCTCCACCGACCAGGCACAGGAGGCGATCGCCGCCGAGACGGTGCGCATCATCAGGACCTACATCGAAACCGGCCGCGTGCTGAACGTCGTCAACCTGTCGCGCCAGACCGCGGCGAAGCACGTGCTGGTCGTCCGGCATCGCGACAAGCCGGGCGTGCTCGCCACCGTGTTCGAGGCGCTCAGGACCGAAAAGGTGAACGTGGAGGAGACCGAGAACATCGTCTTCACGGGCGCCAGGGCGTGTGTGGTCCGCATCAACCTGGACGGGGAGCCCACCAAGGCGCTGCTCGAAAGGATGACGAAGGACAACGAGGACATTCTCGACGTGCAACTGGTGCCGCTCGGAGCGCCCGCCGCGTCGTACCACCTGGCCAGAACGCTCATGGTGTGAGGAGTTGCCGATCATGTCGACTGCGACCGTCAAACGCATCTTCAACTTCGCGGCCGGCCCCGCGGTGCTGCCGCTGCCCGTGCTCGAGGAAGCGCAGCGCGACCTGCTGGCGCTGCCGGGCGTGGGCATGTCCGTGCTCGAGATCAGCCATCGATCGAAGACCTTCGAGGCCGTCATCGGGCAGGCCGAGGCCGACGTGCGCGAACTGGCGGGCATTCCGTCCGGCTACCACGTCCTGTTCCTGCAGGGCGGCGCGAGCCTCCAGTTCTCCATGGTGCCGATGAACCTGCTCGGCCAGGGCCAGACTGCCGACTACATCGTCACCGGCGCCTGGGGCCAGAAGGCCGTGAAGGAGGCCAAGAAGGTCGGCGCGGTCAATGTCGCGGCCTCGACCGAGAGCACCAGCTTCTCGCGCCTGCCCGAGGCTGGTGAGGTGAAGCTCACCCCTGGGGCCGCGTACGTGCACTACACGTCGAACGAAACGATCCACGGGGTCGAGTTCGGCGGCGACATGATCTTCGGTGACGCGCCGATCGTGTGCGACACCTCGTCGGACATGTTCAGCCGGCCCATCGACGTGTCGAAGTACGCGCTGATCTACGCGGGTGCGCAGAAGAACCTCGGGCCTTCCGGCGTGACGCTCGTGATCCTGCGCGACGACCTGCTGGCGCGATCGCCGCAGACGCTATCGACGATGCTGAACTACGGCACGCACGCGAAGGAGAAGTCGCTCTACAACACGCCGCCGACGTTCGGTGTCTACCTCGTCGGCCTCGTGCTCAAGTGGATCAAAGGGCTCGGCGGGCTGAAGGCGATCGCCGCCATCAACGGGCGGAAGGCTGCGAAGCTGTACGCCGAGATCGACCGCACCGGCTTCTATCGCGGCCATGCCGAGACGCACTGCCGGTCGAACATGAACGTGACCTTCCGGCTGCCGACCGAGGAACTCGAGGCCGAGTTCGTCAAGCAGTCGAAAGCGGCCGGGCTCGACGGCCTCAAAGGGCACCGCTCGGTCGGCGGGCTGCGCGCGTCGATCTACAACGCGTTCCCCGAGGAGGGTATCGACGCCCTCGTCTCGTTCATGCAGGAGTTCGAGAAGAAGAACGGGTAGGGCTCAGCGAGCCGATGGAACCGGACGCCGTCGGCGGCGATGCCGCCGGCGGCGCCGCGGAACTGCCTCGTCCCCGGCTTGTGGTTCTGCCGGCGTCTCGAGGCGCGGCGCGCGCCCTTCCTCCGCCAGCAGTGCCTGCCAGCGCGCGACGACCTCCGGCTGGCTCCCGTGCACGTCGAGCCAGGTCAGGGCGTCGCGGAAGGCGGCCCGGTGCATCAGGCCCCGCTGCGTCCGCGGCGTGAGGGTGTCGGGATCAACCAGGCGCGACTGCAGCGACGTCAACTGGTCCAGCACTTCGACGTCGCGCCGGGCGACGGGCAGTGTGCCGAGCGTGTGGGCCGGCCCCGGGGCCGGATGCTCGAGGTCCGTCGGCTCGCGCCGACGGCGTCGCCGGGGCCAGCCGATCGGCGCCACGAGCGAGCCGAGCAGGACGGTGTTGGTGAGGGTGTCCGGGATGCGATCGAAGCGCCCGCGGTAGGTGTCCAGCTCCGACAACGACTGCTCGACGGCGTGCGGGAGCGGCCACGGGATTTCCGGCGTGATGTGCTGCAGCAGGCCAACCTCGCCGAGGAAGTGGAACGCCCGCAGCGACTCGCCCGACCGCAGGACCTTGAAGTACTCCTCGAGGAGCCGTGCCGGCGCCGCCTTGCCGATGAGCGCCTTGTGGCGCATGATCGCCTCGATGATCGGCGGATCCAGGCGGAAGTCGAGCCGCGCCGCCAGGACGATCGCGCGCAGCATCCGCACCGGGTCCTCGACGAACCGCACGTTCGGATCGCCGATGCAGCGGATGATCCGGGCGTCGAGGTCCTCGCGGCCGCCGACGTAGTCGATCAGCGAAAACGTCGCGATGTCGTAGAAGAGGGCGTTGACCGTGAAGTCGCGCCTGAACGCGTCCTCTTCGG
>CAYLZN010000183.1:0-11499 GCA_964387935.1 uncultured Vicinamibacteraceae bacterium
AGCCCGAATCGAGACGGCCGTCGAGCCGTGCGCTGAGCCCCGCGATGTCGAGGTCGAGACCGCGGACCGTGAGCACACCCTCGTCCACGAGGACCTCGGCGGGCCTGTGCAGGCGCAACGGAAGATCCGCAGCCCTGCCGTCCAGTCCAGTGAGGTCGACGCGCGCCGTCATCGCCGGGAGATCCTGCAGCGCGCCCGTGAACCGGGCGGCGGCGGACAACGTGCCCTCGAGGCGTCGGGCCGTGTCCGCGTCGGAGGCGAACAGCGGCACGACACGGAGCAACTGGGTGTCTGTGAGCGTGAGCCGGGCGTCGAACGTGTAGGGCTCGCGCGCGGATAGCCGGCCCGTCACCGTGGCGGCGAGCGAGGCGAGCACCCCGTCGAACCCGGCCTCGCCATCGGCGGCCATGGCGCTGAGGTGCGCGGGGCCGAGATCCTCTCCATTCCAGGACGTGCTCGACGTCTGCACCATCACGCGACCCGTCAGCGAGTCGAGGCGGCCGTCCGCCGTGGCTTCCAGCCTCGCGCCCTCGAGTTCGAGGCCCGGCCACGGCGCCGCGCGCAGGCCAGTGCCGGTCAGTCGGACCCCGCGCAGCGCGCCATCTACGCCGAAGTGTCCCTCGATGGTGCCGCTCCCGGCCGGGCCCTGCGTGAACGAGACGTCATCGAGCGACAACTCGCGGCCGCGATAGCTCACGCGACCCTCGAGGCGATCGAGCCTGGTCTGGCCTGCCTGCAACGAGGTCGCCTGGAAAGAGCCGGCGAGAACCAGGTCGCGAACGCTCCCCGACACATCACCTGACAGTGACAGGGCACCACGAGGGCGGAGCCGTGCGTCCTGGACTGGCAACAAGGCCTCGAGGTCCGAGACGGCCAGCGAGAAGGCCCCCGCGAGCGCCCCGGTCCCGAAGGAAATCCGACCGCGCGCGTCGGCCCGCGCGCCAGGCGCGTCGACCACGAGGCGGGAGACGTCGAGGGACCGCGTGTCCGCGGCAAGGTCCGCCTCGATTCGGAAGGCGGCCACACCGGGTGTGGTGATGTCAGCGACCGACAGCCCCCCGGAGAGCACGGGGGCCGACAGGGTGCCGGCCAGGCGTCCGTCGAAGGTGGCCGGGCCGCCGATCGACAGGCTGCCGAGTGCCGGGGCGGGAAGGCCCGACGCCCGCAAACGATCGAGCGTCTCGACGGGATCATCCGTTCGAAGGGTCACCCTGCCGCCGAGCGCGGCTTGCGCCCAATCCTGGCCCTGTGCGCGTGCCGTCGCTTCGATCTCGAGAACGCTCACGGCGGTCAGCGGCTGCCTTGCGGTGATCGTCCACTGCCCCTCCTCAGCGTTCGCCGTGAACGTGGCGGGGGCCACTTCGCTGCTGCCAGCGGGGACCTTGAGGCGCGCGGTGCCCGCGACCGTGCCCTGCAGGGTGCGGATAGACGGCTGGCTCCCTGCCCACCTGAAATCCGCCCGACCGGACGTGGAAAGAGGCGGCAACTTCGCGCTGGCACCGGAGAGCGCACGTCCGAGTTGCTGGATGTCCACATCGGCCCAGTTCGCGTTGATCGTGCTCGGCGCCTGACCGTCGAACGCGAGGTGTCCGCTGGCGCGAACCCGCCCGCCCGCCAGGGCCATCGAGAGCGAAGCCAGGTCGAGGCCTGCCCTGCCGATCGCGCCGGCACAGGTCGTCGTCGATGCCGCAAGTCCGGCCCAGGCGAGCGCACGCCCGTCGAGCGTGAACGTGACGGCCGGATCCGCGAGCGGACCGGTGATCGTCGCACGCAGACTGGCCGCGCCTGAGAGCGGCGGGGGGGGCGCAAACCACGCGGCAACCTGCGACACCTCGAGGTCCGACGTCATCTCGAGATCCAGGCGGGCGGGCTCGCCGAACAGCGTCACGGCACCGGCGCCTCGAACACTCCCAGCGGCCAGCGTCGCCTCGAGCGACCGGACGTCAACGCGACGACCGTCGAACGCCACGCGGGCGACCGCTCGCTCCACGACGATGGCCGTGGGCGGCAGGTCGAGGCGCAGCCCCTGTTCGGCCTCGATCGTGCCGTCCAGCCACTGGGGTCGGTCACCACGCATCGCAATCCCAACGTCGCGCATCGCGAGCGAGACTCCCGGTCGCTGCGCGCCGCGCGCGTCGGGCGCCGGGGTCCCGATGAGCGCGTCCAGTTGACTGATCTGCACGTCGCGAATGAAGAACCGCAGCGGTGTCGTGGCAGTTCCTGGCGAGGCGGACGTCAACGCGGGAAGGTTGGACGAGCCGTCGGAACGCCAGGCGATGGTGATCGCGGGGCGGACCACCACGAGGCGATCGATGTCGAGGTCGCCGCGGATGGCGCGCCAGGACAGTTGTGCCTGCACGCGCGCGGCGGTGAAGAAGGGCTGTGACGGCGTGCGGGTGGACGCGAGCGCGAGATCACGGAGGTCAACGGCCGGCGGCAGCAGGTCGTAGTCGAGTGCGGCAGCCCGGAGTTCGAGGCCGAACTGCGCGCGCGCCCAGCCAGCGGCGCGCTCGAAGACGAAGGCGCGGACGGGTGGTGTCTGGAGCGCGAGCCCCAGGATCAGGATGGCGGCCAGCCCCAGCGCGAGCGCCACGCCTGTCGCCACGAACAAGCGACGGGCACGGGGGTGCCGGGACGGCGCACGCGCGGTGTCGGGTGACCACTCCACTTCAGCACATGATTGTAGTGGCCCCGAAGGTCGATCCGATTCAGGTCATGTAGTCTTGTGCCATGTCGACGACCCCTTCGACCTGTTCCGCCTGGCGCCTCGATGGCTCGCGCGCACTCGTAGTCGGGGGATCCCGAGGCATCGGCCGGGCTACCGTGGACGAACTGGTCGGCCTCGGGGCCGAGGTCGTGGTCGTCTCGAGGAGCCCGGGGCCTGGAACGACCGGGCCGGGCCGTCTGGCCATCGAGGCCGATGCGTCCACGCCGGAGGGCCGTGCGGAGATCTTCCGGCGCTGGCCAGATGGATGGAACTCGCTGGACATTCTCGTGAACGTGGTGGGCACCAACATCCGCAAGCGCGTGCTCGACTACCGCGAGGAGGAGTACCGCGCCCTGATGGACACCAACGTGACCTCGGTGTTCGAACTGATCCGGGGGTGTCACCCGCGGCTCGCCCGGTCGGGACGGGCCAGCGTCGTGCTGGTGGGATCGGTGGCCGGTCAGGTCTCGGTGGGCACCGGCGTCGTCTACGCCATGTCGAAGGCGGCCCTCCAGCAGCTCACGCGGGTGCTCGCGACCGACTGGGGCCGGGAGGGAATCCGGGTGAACCTGGTGGCGCCATGGTACACGCGCACGGATCTCGTGCGGCCCGTGCTCGACGATGCCGCCACGTATGCGCGGATCGTGGAGCGCACGCCGCTCGGGCGGATTGCGGAGCCTGAGGAGGTGGCCCGCGTGATTGCCTTCCTGTGCCTGCCTGCCGCGTCGTACGTGACGGGCCAGGTGGTCAGCGTGGATGGGGGGTTCACGGCGTACGGGTATTCGGCGCGCCCGCTGGGGGCGTGATGCGAGTCCCTGATTCAAGCAGGCGGCCCACGAGGTCCCGGACCGCCTCCGCCCAGGACTCCCGGTGCTCGGGGTCCAGTCGCTCGTGCGCCAGGTGCTTCTCGGCCAGCAGGTCGTCCACCAGCCCGTCGATCGCCCGGACGAACGGCTCGTCCACGTCCCGCACCCCGTCCGCGTCCGCCCTTCCAGTGACCGGGACCTTGACCAGCAAGTCGTAGCTTCGCAACCAGTAGTCCACGAACTGCTCGATCTGGGGCTGCCGCCCGCACGCGCGGGCGAGATACGCATAGTTGTCGAGCACGCTGCGGTCGCACACCACCGCGTCGTGGTGGCTCGCCGAGCGGACCTCTTCCGCCACCTGCGTCATCAGGATCCACAGTTGCGCGTCGAGCGAGGTCTGGCGGTTGATGGGCAGCGGCGAGAGCCGCGCCACCTCCTTGACGATGTCCACGTTGAGCCCGCGGCGCTTGAGCGCCGCCGCCAGGTCGTAGCAAAGCGTGGTCTTGCCGACGCCGTGACTGCCGATGAACGCAATCTTCACCACGACATTCTGCCTCAGTCCGGCCCTTGCGGCGTCCCTCGCCGTCCCGGTCTGCCAGCCGTCCCGCCACCCGTGTCACAATGGCCGCCGTGAAAGCCGTCGGTCTTCGCCGCCATCTCCCCATCAGCGATCCCGAGGCCCTGATCGATCTCGACCTCGCGGACCCGTCCCCGGCCCCCCGCGATCTCCTGGTGCGCGTGCACGCCGTGGCCGTGAACCCGGTGGACACCAAGGTCCGTCGCGGCAAGCTCGGGTTCACGGAGCCCGAGCCACTCGTCCTCGGCTGGGACGCGGCCGGCATCGTGGAGGCCATCGGTTCCGACGTGACCAGCTTCAGCGTCGGCGACGAGGTCTGGTACGCGGGCGACCTCACCCGCCCGGGCTGCAACAGCGAACGTCATCTCGTCGACGAGCGCATCGCGGCGCGCAAGCCACGGTCGCTGGACTTCGCGCAGGCGGCCTCGCTGCCCCTCACGGCGTTGACCGCGTGGGAGGCGCTCTTCGCGCGCATGGGTCTCGACGCCGAGGGGGGCAACCACGGGCGCACGCTGCTCGTCCTCGGCGGCGCAGGCGGTGTGGGCTCGATCGCCATCCAGCTCGCGCGGACCGCCGGGCTCACGGTCTTCGCCACGGCGTCGCGGCCGGTGTCCGCGGAGTGGGTCCGGTCGCTCGGCGCCACACACGTACTCAACCACGCCGCGCCCCTGCGGCCGCAGATCGAAGCGCTGGGCTTCGATCACGTGGGGTACATCGCGAACTTCGCCGATACCAACGCCTACTGGGAGACGATGGCGGACCTGATCGCGCCTCAGGGTCGCCTCTGCAACATCGTCGGGACGACGGCTCCAGTGAATCTCGGGGCGCTCATGCAGAAGAGCGTCACGGTGTCCTGGGAGCTGATGTTCACCCGCCCGATGTTCCAGACGCCGGACATGGACGCCCAGCATGGGATCCTGGGGCGCGTCGCCGATCTCGTGGACGCCGGAGTCGTCCGGCACACGGCACGCCAGGTGCTGCGGCCGATCAACGCCGCGATGTTGAAGACTGCGCACGCCCAGATCGAGGCGGGCCGCACGATCGGGAAGATCGTCCTCGAAGACTGGAGCTAGCCTTCGTGATCGTCGCCGAGCGACGGGGCTCTCGACTCGGTCGAGGCGGGCGCATCGGCGGGCGGCGCGAGCTCGGGGTCAATCGGCCCTCCGGTCACGAGGCATCCTGCCACATAGTCGAGCGCGGGTTCGTCGGCCCGCGACAGCAACGCCTCGAGCGGTGACCGCGGGGCGAATCCCGACTCGCGCTCCTGCATCGACGGGTACGTGCCGTCCGCGCGCGGCGGGCGGTACCGGCACCAGAACGCGAGGTGCCATCGCGTGAAGTCGCGGACGCGCGACAGGCCGTGATCGTCGTCGCCCCAGTGCGCCTTCGCGAGCGTCACGTAGCGCTGGTAGATCGCGATCCGGGCCTCGGGACCCGGATCCTCGGCCGCTCCCTGGGCGACCTCGCGAAAGAGCCAGGGCTTGATGAGGGCGCCCCGCGCCGCCATGGTGCCTGCGCAGCCCGACCGACGCAGGGCGGCCTCGACGTCGCACGGGAACAGGAGGTCGCCATTGCCCACGACCGGAACGGGGATTCTCGGCACGAGGGCCCCGATGGCGTCCCAGTCGGCGCTGCTGCGATACCGTGCGTCCCGGGTCCGGGCATGCACGAACACAGCACGTGCCCCGCCATCGACACAGGCCTGCGCGAGGTCGAGGTAGTTCAGGTGCTTCGCATCCCAGCCGAGGCGCATCTTCACGGTGACCGGAATGCGGACGGCCTGGGTCATCGCCTCGACGATGCGCCGCACCCGGGTGGGCTGGCGCGCGAGGGCCGCGCCGAGGCCCTTGCGCGTGAAGACATCGATGGGGCACCCGAGGTTGACGTCTACGAAGTCCGCACCGCGCGCCTCGACGAGCGCGGTGGCCCAGGCCATCTCGTCGGGCTTGTTGCCGGCGAGCTGCACGCCGAAGCAGGGCTCGTGGTCGAACCGACGGACGAGCGCGAACTCGCCGCGACGCTTCTGCCTGAGTCGGCGAGCGACGGCCATCTCGCTGACGAGCACGCGGGCGCCGAGCTCCACGGCGAGCTGACGATACGGCAGGTTCGAGCCCTTGGTCATCGGGCCCATCACGACGGCGCCGGTCAGGATGTCTTTTAGTGTCATGGGGACGAGGGAGGGCGGAGAAAAAGGGGTCGGGAGTCGATTGTGCAGAAACTGCGATCGGCCGGCAACCGAAAGGCCGGCCGAGCGCAATTTCTGCGAAATCGACTCCCGACCCCTTTTTCAATACCATGGCGCCCGATGCACGGCTTCGAGCGCATGTTGCTCGTCGGTGTCGGCGGGTTCATCGGATCCGTCGCCCGCTACCTGGCGGGCGCGGCCACGGCACGCGCCCTGCCGCCGACGTTCCCCTTCGGTACCTTCGTGGTCAACGTGCTGGGCTGCCTCCTGATCGGCGCCCTCGCCGTCCTGACCGACGAGCGCCTCATCCTGGGAACGCGCGCTCGCCTCTTCCTGCTCGTCGGCGTGCTCGGCGGCTTCACGACGTTCTCGAGCTTCGGCTACGAGACGATCATGCTCCTCCGCCAGGATAACCAGCTTCACGCCGCCATCAACGTCGTCAGCCAGATGACCGCCGGTCTGGTGGCCGTCTGGATGGGCGCTGTGCTGATGAGAGGCCTCCTATGAGCCTGACACGCGATGGCCTGCTGCTCCGGATCTTCATCGGCGAGGACGACCGCTGGAAAGGCCGGACCCTGCACGAGGCGCTGGTCCTCGAAGCCCGGGCACGGGGACTCGCCGGGGCAACGGTGTTCCGCGGTTTCATGGGATTCGGCGCCCACACGCGTGTGCACAAGGCCGGCATCCTCGACCTGTCGAGTGACCTGCCCGTCGTGATCGAGATCGTCGACGCGGCGGAGAAGATCGAGGCCTTCCTGCCTGTCGTCGACGAGATGGTGAAGGAGGGGCTCGCGACGGTCGAGAAGGCAACGGTCATTCTCTACCGGGCCTGAGCGTCCCGCTCGTTCGCGAAGAAACTGAGCAAACAGAGGGAAGATCGCGATTCTTGCGAAAATAACTCCCGACCCCTTTTTTCCTCATCCCCGCACCAGGTTCCTGAGTACGAACAGGACGTTGGCCGGGCGCTCCGCCAGGCGCCGCATGTACCACGGGAACCAGTACTCGCCGTAGGCCACGAGCACGCGCAGGGGGGCCCCGGCCGCCACGAGCTGCGTCTGGAGCGGACGCTGGATGCCGTACAACATCTCGAACTCGTAGTGCTCCGGCGACACCTGCTCCCGGCGCGCGACCTCCTGCAGGCGCGTCACGAGCCCAGGATCGTGCGTCGCGATCCCGAGCCGCGTGCCCGTCCGCCGCGCGTCGGCACTCAGCATCCGGCAGGACAGCGTGAAGAAGCTCTCGTCCACTTCCCGCTTGTCCGGAAAAGCGACGTCGGCTGGCTCCAGATAGGCACCCTTGACGAGGCGGATCCACGGCCCCAGCGGCAGGAGCGCTTCCACGTCCGCGGCGGTGCGACGCAGGTACGCCTGCAGGCACACACCCACGCGCGTGCTCTCCGCGCGCAGCCGACGGTACACCTCCAGCGTGGGATCGACATACGGGCTCGGTTCCATGTCGATCCAGACGACGTTGCCGTGCTGCTCCGCCGCCGCCACCAGGATCCGCATGTTGGCCACGCAGGCATCGAGGCTCTGATCCAGGCCGAGCTGGGTCAGTTTGACCGAGATCTGTGTGTCGAGGTCGTGCCGCGCCACGGCCTGGACCGCGCCGACGTAGTGGGCGGTCACCTCGTCGGCGTCCGGGAGCGCCGCGATGTTCTCCCCAAGGCGCGTGAAGATCGTCGGCACGCCCTGGCTCCGCAGCTGCCCGGCGGCCTCGATGGCGTCTTCGAGCCGCTCGCCCGGCATGAACCTGGACACGGATCGACGGACGAACCCGACGCGAGTCGCGCGTTCACGAAGCCACACGCTCTGGGACCCTGCCAGCAGGAGGTTGCGCATCACGCTCATGAGGTCTCCACCACTCGAACGAAGCCCTGATTCTATACCGAGGGCGCGTGCGCTATCCTGTGCAGACGCGGTCGCACGTCACGACGCCACGCCCCCTTGCGCTCGGCGCGACGGGGCCCAGGCGCAACCAAGGAGCAGCCAGGTGGCCCAGGACCTCTACCCCGTCAAGCCGTCGGTGGCACAGCGCGCCTACATCAACAGCCTGGAGGAGTACCAGCGTCTCTATCGGCTCTCCCTCGACAACCCCGAGTGGTTCTGGGGCGAACAGGCCAAAGCGCTCACCTGGTATCACCCCTGGCAGCGTGTGTTCGACGCCGACTACGAGGAGGTCGATTTCGCCTGGTATTCGGGAGGCCGGCTCAACGCGTCGTTCAACTGCATCGACCGGCACCTCGACGAGCTCGGCAACCGGACCGCGCTCATCTGGGTGCAGGACGAGCCCGGGGTCTACACCCACATCACCTACCGCGATCTCAAGCACCACGTCTGCCGCGTGGCGAATGCGCTGCTCCATCACGGTGTGAAGAAGGGCGACCGCGTCTGCCTCTACATGACGATGATGCCCGAGCTCGTGTACGCGATGCTCGCCTGCGCCCGCATCGGTGCGGTGCACTCGGTGGTGTTCGGCGGCTTCTCCGCGGAGTCGCTCCGCGACCGGATCGTGGACGCGCGGTGCCGCATCGTCGTGACCGCTGACGAGGGCCTGCGCGGCGGCAAGAAGGTGCCGCTCAAGAAGACGGTGGATCGAGCCATCGAGGGCATGTCGCTGGTCGAGACGGTCCTCGTGGCCAAGCGTACGGACGCGGACGTCCCCATGCAGCCGGGTCGCGACCTGTGGCTGGACGACGAGTGCCGCAGGCAACGGTCGACGTGCACGGCCGAGTGGATGGGCGCCGAGGATCCGCTGTTCGTGCTGTACACGTCCGGCAGCACGGGAAAACCCAAGGGCCTGCTGCACACGACCGGCGGCTACCTCGTGTACGCGGCCTTCACGCATCGGCTCATCTTCGACTACCGCCCCGGCGACATCTACTTCTGCACGGCCGACATCGGCTGGGTCACCGGCCACAGCTACATCGTCTACGGACCGCTGGCCAACGGCGCCACGACCGTGCTGTTCGAATCGACCCCCGTCTACCCGGACCCGGGACGCTACTGGCAGGTGGTCGACGACCTCGGGGTGAACGTGATCTACACGGCGCCCACGGCCCTCCGTGCGCTGGCCCAGCACGGCAACGAGTGGGTGCGCAGGTGCCGACGGGACTCGCTGCGCATTCTGGGCACCGTGGGCGAGCCCATCAACCCGGACGTCTGGCGCTGGTATCACGACGTGGTCGGCGAGGGACGCTGCGCGGTGGTCGACACCTGGTGGCAGACGGAAACCGGCGGCGTCCTGATCACGCCGCTGCCCGGCGTCACGCCCACCAAGCCCGGCTCGGCGACGCTGCCGTTCTTCGGCGTCAAGCCCGTCATCGTCGACCCCGCCACGAGCCAGGTGCTGCCCGGCAACGGCGTGAGCGGCGCGCTGTGCCTGGCGTCGCCCTGGCCGGGGCAGGCGCGCACGGTCTGGGGCGACCATCACCGCTTCAAGCAGACCTACTTCAGCCAGTATCCCGGCTACTACTTCACGGGGGACGGCGCTCGCCGCGACGAGGACGGCTACTACTGGATCACGGGCCGGATCGACGACGTGCTCAACGTCTCAGGGCACCGCCTGGGCACCGCGGAGATCGAGAGCGCGCTCGTCGCGCACGAGGCCGTCGCGGAGGCCGCGGTGGTCGGGTTCCCGCATCCCATCAAGGGAGAGGGCATCTACGCCTACGTGCTGCTGAACGCGGGCTTCGAGAACGGCGACCGCGAGGAGCTGGTCGGCGCGCTGAAACAGCAGGTCCGGCACGCCATCGGCGCGTTTGCCGCACCCGACGTGATTCACATCGCGTCCGGGCTGCCCAAGACCCGAAGCGGGAAGATCATGCGTCGGATCCTGCGCAAGGTGGCCGCCTCCGAGTACGAGGGCCTCGGCGACCTGACGACGCTGGCCGAACCGGCCGTCGTCGAGCACCTGATCCAGGAGCACCAGTCGAACACGTGACGACGTTCCTGTTTGGGGCGCTCCTGTGGCTGCTCCTCGGGCAGCCGGCGGCGACGCCTCCGTTCGCGCTCGGCGAGGCGACACCCGTCGCGGACGGTGTGGTCCTGTATCACCCCGCGGCCTCCGGGCTGCTCGATCCACCAGGCCCGCTCGCCGTTCAGGCGCTGCAGGTGGATCCGGCGCGCGCGCCGCTCGCGCTCGCGTTGGCCGACGGCGGCACGCCTGCCCGACAGCCCGTGGCGACCATTGCCGCCCGGCACGACGCGCTGGCAGCCATCAACGCGAGCTTCTTCGATCGGCTCGGGCGGCAGGTTGGCCTCCTGAAGGTGGACGGCGAAGTGGTAGCCCGTGGCACCCGCCTGCGCGGCGCCGTGGCATGGTCGTCGGCTGGATTCGTGTTCGACCGTGTGCGCCTGCGCCTGTTCCTTCGAGTGGTCGGCAGCCGACACCCGCCGCTCGCCATCGACCACATCAACCCTGCCGCGTCGCGGAGTGGGCTGGCCTTGTACACGGCCGCGTTCCGCCTCCCTATCTGGGGCCGCGCGGCGCCGCACGCCGTCGCAGGCGGCCCGCGCCCGCCGCCCGCTCCGCCAGGATCGCCGACGATTCCTGCAAGCGATGACGAGTCCGAGATCGGCCAGCCGCCCTACAAGACCGTGCGGCGCTTCGTGCTCGCCGGGGAACCGCTGCGTGTGGCGGAGGTCGTGACCGACGGCGAAGAGCTGCGGGCGAGCGCCAGCCCTGCCGGTTCCTCCCGCGCGGTGCTTGCGTTCCGGGGGCGAGACACCAGCGTGCCGCGAATCCTGAACGATCTCCGACGTGGTCGGCGCGTGGAGGTCGTGCAGGAGTTCGAGACCGCTGAAAGCCCCGCGACGTCCGTCGCCTGGGCACGATCGCGATACGCCGTGGCGGGTGCGGGGCTGCTCCTCCACGACGGGCATGCCATCCCTGACTGGACCGTCGAAGACCTGCGTGCAGGTTTCGCCACGGAAAGACACCCACGGACGATGATCGGTGCGGACCGGGCGGGACGCGTCTGGCTGGTGACCGTGGATGGACGGCGCCCTGACACGAGCGTGGGCATGTCGCTGGCCGAGTTGCAGCGCCTGGCGCTGACGCTGGGGCTGGTGCATGCGCTGAACCTGGATGGTGGTGGCTCGACCACGATGGTGGTGGGCGGCCGGGTGGTGAACCAGCCCACGGACCTGATCGGGCCGCGGGCGGTGCCGGACGCGATTGTGGTGACCGTGGGGTCAGGTCTTTACTTTTAGCGTTTTGGGGC
>CAYLZN010000184.1:0-11498 GCA_964387935.1 uncultured Vicinamibacteraceae bacterium
GCTGTCCGCTGTCACGAGCTGCCGGGTCCGGGGCTCGCCCCCCGCTCGGCTGGCGGTGGTTGCCTGGTGCTCGGTGCTTACGCCTCGATTGCTCCACCTGCGCTCGCCGCGAGGCAGCGTCCCACGGCGGATCCAGCGTCCGCCGCCGTACGGCGCCCAAAGCCGTACGCCGAACCGTACGCCGTGTTTTGACCGTACGCCGCCGTACGCCGTGTCTTGTCCGTACGCCGCCGCACGCCGTAAGCCGTACGCCGTACGCCCCCCTACATCCTCCCCACCACTTCCCTCTCCCAGACCTGCCCGAGCAATGGGATCAGTCGCGCGCGGATCTCCGGCAACGCCCGCTGGATTTCCTTCCGCCAGGCGTCGTTCTGGACCCCGATGCGAAGGGTGGGACCGTCGAGGCTGACCCGGGTCACCCGCGCCACGCCGGGGCCGACGACGAGGCGCCAGCAGAACGCCAGTTTCGCCGGCGTCGGAGGCTGCCGGGCCAGGGCGGCACGGAGGGCAGCCGGCACCACCGCCTGCAGGCGAATCATCTCCGAGCGGGGCGAATGACGCACGTCAGCCACAGGAGCGGTCCGAACACCGCGAGCTCGAAGGCCACGGCCAGCGTGTTGCCAATCCAGAACCGGCGACTGAACACGTCGCGCGCGACCGACGGGAACCACGACACGGGGCCCTTCGAGAACGCCCTCGAGAACGGCCACCATAGCATGATGCCGTAGGGCGGCGTCGAGTCGGTGCCCAGCCAGTCGAGCAGCAGGTGCGAACCGTAGGCGGCGGCCGCGATGAGCGCCACACCGAGCACGGCACGCGCGGGCAGCGCGCCGGTCCCGCGCCCGCGGGCGCAGAGGCCGGCCGCCACGAAGACGAGGGCGACGGCACCGACACTATGGGTGTACGTGCTGTGGGTGCCGAAGACCAGGTCCAGGTCCGGGGAGACGGCGAGCGCCGCGAGCGCCAGCCACGAGGGTCGCCGGGGCACGGAAGACGCCGGGGCCACCGGCTCGACCCACCGGGCCGCGATGAGACCGCCGAGGGCATGACCGAGGGGCGTGGGCATCAGGAATGGGGCTCTCTGTTCGGACGGACCCGGCGGTCGGACCGGGAACGCAGATTCTGCGATGCCTGGCCTCGCCGGTGGTGGCAGAAACTCTAGCAGCCCGCCCATGACGCGCAGTGGGGGCGAAAGTGATGAGTGCGGCAAGTGTTTGTGGTGTAATCACTTGACGTGCCAGACCGTGCATGTTTCGCTTGACAGCCCCCGGGCACGAATCTAGAATCACCCGGTCGCCGTGACCCGCCTTTCTGGAAGGAGCCCCTCGCATGCCCGTCGATGAGTTGAAGGAACGTTCGAAGGCCCTCGAGGCCGCCGTCGGCCAGATCGAGAAGCAGTTCGGGAAGGGATCGATCATGCGCCTCGGCCAGCGCGAGATCACGGCGATCCCGAGCATCTCTACAGGCGCCATCAGCATCGACTTCGCGCTCGGCGTCGGCGGCGTGCCCCGCGGCCGCGTGGTCGAGATCTTCGGTCCGGAGTCGTCTGGGAAGACCACGCTCGCGCTCCAGGTCATTGCGCAGGCGCAGAAGGCGGGCGGCATGGCGGCGTTCGTCGATGCCGAGCACGCGCTGGACGCGGCGTACGCCAAGAAGCTCGGCGTCGATCTCGATGCCCTGCTCGTGTCCCAGCCGGACAATGGCGAGCAGGCGCTGGAGATCGTCGAGGTCCTCGTCCGCTCCGGTGGCGTGGACGTCGTCGTCGTGGACTCGGTGGCCGCGCTCGTGCCGCGCGCCGAGATCGAGGGCGAGATGGGCGATGCGCAGGTCGGCCTGCAGGCGCGCCTCATGTCGCAGGCGTTGCGCAAGCTCACGGGCGTCGTGTCGAAGTCGAAGACCTGCCTCGTCTTCATCAACCAGCTCCGCGAGAAGATCGGGGTCATGTTCGGCAACCCGGAGACGACCACCGGCGGTCGCGCGCTCAAGTTCTACGCGTCGGTGCGCGTGGACATCCGGCGGATTGCGAGCATCAAGGATGGGGACCAGGTCGTCGGCGGCCGCACGCGCGTCAAGATCGTCAAGAACAAAGTGGCGCCGCCCTTCCGGGAAGCGGAGTTCGACATCATGTACGGCGAGGGCATCTCCAAGGAAGGCGATCTGCTCGACCTCGCCGTCGATCGCCGCATCGTCGAGAAGAGCGGCACGTGGTTCTCGTACAGCGGCGAGCGGCTGGGCCAGGGGCGCGAGAACGCGAAGCAGTTCCTGAAGGAAAACCCCGCCGTCTTCGCGCAGATCGACGACAAGGTCCGCCGCGAGCTCGGGATCGTGCGGGAGGCGGTGGAAGTGACGGCGTAGCGGGGTCATCGGTAATCGGTCGTCGGTTATCGGTGATCGGTGCTTGTCCTTGCGCGTCGGCTGGCGGCCTGACGAGGCGGCTGGCCGGCGCCCCCTTTTCGCGCCCTGAGTGATGTTCCAGACCCTGCTTGCATGGGATGCGGCGGCAGCGCGGGCGTTCGCCGGCCTGGCTGGCTGGTGGCCGCTGGATGCCGTGATGGCGGCGGCGTCGGCCGTCGGCGTGTGGGGCGCCGTCTGGTTCGTGCTCGGGCTGATTCTCGCGCTGCGCCGTCGCGGGTTCGTGGCGCACGGCGACGTGCGGCTGTTGTGGGCGCTGCTGCTGACGTCCACGCTGGTGGGCGGGATCATCAAGCCGATGGTGGCGCGCCCCCGGCCCGACGGCCGCGCGCCGGCTTCGTCACTCGTGGCGGCCGTCACGTCGCGCACGCAGGGCTACTCGTTTCCGTCCGGGCACGCGGCATCGGCCGCGGCGGGGGCCGTGGGACTGGGCTGCATGCTGCGCCGTCGGCGCGCCTGGGTGTGGGCGCTGGCGCTGTTGATCGCTGCGTCGCGCGTCTACCTCGGCGTGCACTATCCGAGCGACGTGGCCGCCGGATTCCTGATTGGATGGGCCGTGGCCGTCTTTGCGACCGCGCGGACCCCATGTTATATTTCAGGGTCTGCCAGCGCGGTCCTGCCTGTGCCGAGGTAGCTCAGTTGGTAGAGCATACGACTGAAAATCGTAGTGTCGCCAGTTCAATTCTGGCCCTCGGCACCACCTAACCTCTAGCCTCAATCCGTCAGAATACGGGGTTCCGTCAATGTCTCTGCGCCTGCGGCGCGAGGCGCGGAACCGCCTTGGCACCGGCGATCCCGACTTCAATCTCGGGCTACCTGAGCGTGCAAGTCGTGCTCAGGCGCGGTCCACCATTCGTTCGAGACACGCAATCGCTCGCCGGAGGCTGTCAGCCTGGCCGGCTGCGACCTTGGGACGCCAGGCGCTTTCGATGAACTCGATGACTCGCGAAGTATACGCGGGTCCGACGCGGCGACCGCTGCCTGGCCTTGGAAACATGTCGGCCCGGATTTCACGCCGTTTCGATGCCCGGGCGAGCCCGACGAGCGCTTGTTTCGGGTCTCGCAGGGCTTCGGGCTGGGTCGGCACTCGTGCCGATGGAATGCCGAGAAACGTGGCGAGACGTTCTCCGTCGGCGAGCAGCCAGGCTTCAACGGCTCTCACGGCAATGCGGAAGCAGAGGTGCGGCGCCGCCTCCGGGATCCACGTTCGCCGCAGCGTCGGCGCACACTCCTCTTCGCCATCGAGGTCCACGAGGATGACCCAGAGCGCCCGGCGCGCGGCAACGTTGTAGTCGCGGACACGGTCTCTGAGCGCCGCCTTGCCTTGTTTGCCGTAGACGGGACCGGGAGCGCCTCCAACGTGAACGATCAGCCGCTTCACGACGGCCTCGTCGACAGGCCCTTCAACGGCGGCCGAAACAAACGGGCGGGCGCGCATCCTCACGCCTCGCCGAACATCGCCAACTGCGTCGCATCCACCGGTCGTGTCCGCGGGATCACCACCTCAGCCAGCGAGAGCCCGCCCTCCAGGAGGTCCCGGATGTCCGCGTGAGTGGCGGCGAGGTGTACCGACGTGCCCTCGCTCTCGGGCACGAGCAGCAATACCTCGTCGAGCCCGATCCCCTCGTCTCGCAGCAGGTCCGACGAGTGCGTGCTCGTGAAGATCTGACGGCCCGTGCGCCGCTGGGCCCGCGCCAGCACTTGCGGCAGCAGGCGGACGATCTCGGGATGCAGGGACAGTTCAGGCTCTTCGAGCAGCAACGGTCCTTGCTTCTCCATCGCGATCCAGAGCAGCCCCATCAACCACAGCGTGCCGTCCGAGAACTGTTCCTCGCTCTGCCAGGCCCCGTGCGGCCGCCAGTGCTGGTATCGGCCGCGCAAATGCGGAGTTCCCCGGGAATCCCGCGTCAGTTCGATCTCCTGGAGTTGCGGCACGGCAACACGAAGTGCGTCGCGAATCCGGCGCAGTCGTGCCTCGCGCGTCTTCGCCGGCGTCCCGGCGACCTGTTCCAGGAAGTCTCCGCCGTAGGGATCGTTCGAGCGGCCGACGGACCGCTCGGGTTCGCGGACGAGCTGCGGGACGATGTGCAGGTACCTGACCGAAGCGAAGAACTCGACGAGTTGCCGGAACGGCTGATTGACGTTCACCTGCTCGAGATAGGTCTGAGTCAGCCGAACCGGGTCGGCACCGTCGTCGTCGTTGGGTCGCTGGAGAAGGGTGTCCCCTCCTCTCCTTACAGTTTCCCTGCGCACGAGCGGCCGGCGCTGGCTGTCCTGGTGGAAAGCGAGCTCGTAGTCCCACGGTCCATCCCGGAGGCCGACCTCGACACGGATCACGACATCCGGATAGCGGCGCGCGGCCAGGCAACGAATGGAGCCCACGCCGCGGCGGCGGGCGATGGCTTCCTGAAACCCGCCGCCAGACGAGGTGAGATCCCTCAGAAACCGAAACACGTCCAGGAGATTCGACTTGCCGGACGCGTTCGGGCCGACCAGAAACACCCGCCCCTGAAGCGCGACGTCCACCTGGGCGAAGTTTTTCCAGTTTTGCAGGTGCAAGCGCAGAAATCTCTGGTCCCCGTTCATCGACTCTCCTTGGAGGGAGCCCGGCCCAAATGCTACATCGTCGCCCCCTCTCCCGTGAGCCATCAGCCGAAAGTCGCCCCTTCCAGGCTCTGCCCTGCCCCGCCAAGCGCCGCGGTGCCGGCGCGGTCGCCGCCACGCGTCTCACACCCAGACGAACCGCTCCTCGGACAACTGCGACTCTCCATCGAAGCGATACGCGACGAGCGGGCCGCCCTTCCCCGCACTGTAGTCCACGCACATGCACCGGGGCGATTGAAGAACCGGCGTTCCAGTGAGCCAGTAGTGACCGAAGAACACCGGCTTCTCCGATGCCGGCAGCCGCACGTGCGCCGGCGTCGGCACGTCCGGCAGCGCGGCACGCTCCGCGTCGGCCATCATCGCGGCGGTGCGATACGACGTCGCGACGCTGTCCCACCAACGCACGCGCACCCGCGTGCGCTCGATGCCGTCCTTGTCGCGAAAGCTGTGGCCATCGGGCAGCGGCACCTCGAGCCCCTTGGTCAGGCACTCGACCGCCTTGAAGATGCTGGCCGTCGCGTTGTCCTTCTCTGCCTCGTCCCGCGGCTCGTCTGTCGCCGGGACCATCAAGTCCCTTGTGAGATATCGACCGTCATGGAGCTGCGGCGCGAGCCACTCGATGAATCGCGCGTGCCAGCAGGCATGCACGACGCGCAGCGCCGGCAGGTCCAGCCAGAGCGGCAACGTGAGGAACCACTCGACGACGTCGGCGTGGTCTGCCGCCCTGTGCTCGTACTCGCGCAGGAAGGCCTCGTGCTGCTGCCGGCTCTTCGCGCCCCACTTCGCAGTGAAGCGCGGGCGCAGGAACTCGCCGGGATTCCTCGGATCCGGCGTGTGCCACGCGATGGCGTTGAGCTCGTGATTGCCCATGACGGCCAGCGCCGCCCCGGCGTCCACCATGCGACGCGCGGTGTCGATGGCACACTCCTACGCCGGGCCGCGGTCGATGAAGTCCCCGACCCCGGCGACCTGCCCGTCACGGCGGTCGCCGAGAGTGCCTGCCCCTCCTCGCCGCGCAACGCGCGCTGCAGGCTCTTATCGTCCTCACTTGTTCACTGCTGGGCCGACTGACTACGCGCTGCCTTCCCCGCCACCGCGAAGGTCACCCATGCGCAGTCTTGTCATGTAATTCCGGAGCGCCGGAAGCTCGGCGTTCGACCGCGTGCCGCGCGCGGCGTGACCCGGACACAGAAGGCAAACACCGAAGGAAATGCCAACGAAGGCGGTGTTCTTCTCGTGCGGCGCAGTGTCCGGTCCAGGTACTCACCTTGCTTTAGAGCACGGTTCCGCCCCCGAGCTGACGGAATCCTGAAAGCCCCCGGACTCGAACCTCGCGGTGGAGTGCGACCATGCGTCGATTCCTTCTCTCGCTCGGCCTTGTGGTGATCCAGGCGGTGCCGGTCGCTGGCCAGGCCAACGGTAAGCTCCAGCTCCACTTCATGAACGTGGGCCAGGGGGATGGGGCGGTACTGATCTCGCCTCTGGGCGAAGTCGTGCTGTTCGACGGAGGACCCAAAGGCCAGTGCGGCGGCGCACTGGGCTACCTGCAGACCCTCGGCGTGAGCAAGTTCGAGGCGGTCGTGGTCAGTCACTATGATGCCGACCACATCGAGTGCATCCCGACGGTTCTCGCGAGCATTCCTCTTGCGGGGCCCGCCTACGACCGCGGGGGCGCGTACGACACACAGGCGTACGCCGCCTACGTGAACTCGGTTGGTGGGCGCCGTTCTGCCGTCTCCGTCGGCCAGCGAATTACCCTCGACGCGGCCTCACTGCATCCCGTCTACATCGACATCGTCGCGGTCAATACGCGCCCAACATCCACCGACGATGCAAACGGTGTCGTCGCCGTGGTGAGGTATGGTGAGTTCGAAGCCGTGTTCGGCGGTGACCTGCCGGGGAACGGACCGGATGTCGAGGCAGAGGTGGCCTCCCGCGTCGGGCCCGTGGAGGTGTACAAGGTCCATCACCATGGCAGTGCGGGCAGTTCCAACGAGTTGTGGATGGCTGTGCTCCGCCCCAGAGTCGCCGTGCTGTCGGTTGGGACGAGCAACAGCTACGGTCACCCCACCGCCGAAGCGCTCGACCGCATCCACGCGGTCGGCACCCGCGCCTACTGGACGTCGGCTGGAAACGGAGCGGCTCCAACTCCTTTCCTCGACGTCGTGGGTGGGGACATCGCGGTCGAGGTGGGCCCGCAGACGACCTATTTCACGGTGACGCATTCCGCGGGCGTGGTGGACACGCTGCTGCTCACGCCGGTGGCCCTTTCCGGAAAGGTCGTGATCAACGAGTTCCGGACGCGCGGCCCCCGTGGCGGATACGACGAATTCGTTGAACTTCGCAACGTCTCATCCGGTCCGGTGAGCCTGAGCGGCTGGCGCCTGATGGAGTCGAGTGAATCTGGTGTGACCGACACTCGTGTCACGCTGGGCAACGTCACACTCGGGCCAGGCTGTACGTATCTGCTGGCCAACTCCCGCCAGGGCGAGGGCTACAGCGGAGCCGCAAGCGCCGATTCAGCCTACTCAGAAGGCATTCCGGACAACGGCGGGATTGCGCTCCTCGATGTGCGCAACAACATCGTGGACGCGGTCGGCATGTCCAGTGGCGCGGCTTACAAGGAAGGGACTCCGTTAGCGGCGTTTGGCTCGACGAACAGCGATCGGAGCTTTGCGAGAGGTGCCGCTGGCGCTGACACTGACGACAACAGCAGCGACTTCGCTATGACCTCCCCAGCGAGCCCGAGCAACCTTGCGTCGTGCACGACCTTCTCCGCGCCACCTGCAGGCACCGGGAGCGCCAGCCCGGGGTCGGTGAGCCCCGGATCGAGCAGCCTGCTGACCGTGACCGTCGCCCCCGGCACGAACCCGCCGAGCACTGACGTCAGAGTCGTGGCGGACCTTTCGCTGGTGGGAGGCTCGACGGTTCAATCGCTCTCGGACGGTGGCACTGCCGGTGATGGCGTGGCCGGTGATGGTGTGTTCTCGTTCATGGCTCCTGTGGTGTCGACGACCAGCGCCGGCCCGGTCCTGATCCCCGCCACGGTCACCGACGCCCAGGGTCGGTCCGTAGGGGTTCCCATTCTGTTGGACATCCTGGGACTGGTTCCGACCAACCCGAGCGCCGTCGGCAACGCGACACCGGCAATCGTGACCGCCGGTGGCACCACGCTCTTGTCGGTCGCCGTCACGCCCGGTGACAACCCCACGAGTTCCGGATTGTCAGTCACCGCGGATCTGAGCGCCGTTGGCGGCCTCGCCTTGCAGCCGTTCTTCGACGATGGCAGCCTCGGCGACGCGACAGGCGGCGACGGCGTGTTCTCCCTGTCGTTCACGGTGCCGGCCAGCGCGGTCCCCGGTGCGAAGACGGTCGCCGTCCATGTCGCGGACGCGCAGGGTCGCTCAGCAGCGACTTTGATTCAATTTGCCGTGGGAGCGCCCGTCGTGCACGCGCTGACGATCACCGGCGCAGGAACAGGTGCCGGAACGATCTCCAGCCAACCAGCCCTGCTGCCCGCCATCAACTGCAGCCTCAATGCGGCCGTCACGACCGGCAGTTGCCTGAAGGCCTACCAGGAAGAAGCGACGGTGACGCTGACGGCAGCGGCTGCCGATGGGTCGACGTTCGCGGGGTGGAGCGGTGCCTGCAGTGGCCTTGCGCCGTGCACCGTCACCATGGCGGAGGCGCGGACGGTTACGGCGCAGTTTGCGTTGAGTAGCGGCGCGGGCGTCCTGACCCTGACGGCGGTCAAGCTGTACTCGGACCACTCTGGCAACCAGGTGGTCGTGGGTGAGGTACGCAACGACACCAGCGACACCCTGGTGTTCGGCTCCGTGACGTTCGCCTTCCTGAAGCAGGACGGTGCCCTGCTAGGCACCGCCTTCACGTACGTCCACGGCCCCGCGAACCGTCGGCTGTCGACCGGGAGCTACGTGACGACGGTCCCGCCCGGCGAGTCGGCGTTCTTCAAGTTGTGGACCAGCATCCCGGCTTCTTCGGTCGACTCTCTCGGATTCGTCTGTGAAGCCACAGTCCTGACGACCTCGGCGCCCTTGAGCAGCGTGACCATAGACGGGCCCGTGGTTCTGAGTCCCTCGTGGTCCGGGGGGACGGAGGCCACAGGCGCTGTCCTGAATAGCGGCCCGACGACCGCCTACTTCGTGGAGGTGCACCTGGCCGGCTACACAGCCGACGGCATCGACGATGTGACGTTCACCTACGTGGATGGCCAGTCGCAGGTTGTTCCGTGCCTGACCACTGCCAATGACACGTTCGTCCTTCCCGGAACGTCGACGCCGTTCACCGTCTCGTTCATCCGCCCCCAAACGAGCGTGGGACGCACGTCGCTGGAATGGAGGGAGGTGGGGGTCAGTCCGGCATCGGCCGTGCATGGCGCGGCCGGGGGGTCGGGCTCGTTCACATCCATTCGGGGCTGCGGTTGGGTCGCGACGAGCACTGCCGACTGGATCACGATCACCTCAGGGGCCACCCGGTCGAGCAGCACTCCAGGGACCATCGTCTATGCCGTGGCGCCGAATCTCCTTCCCAGCCCGCGCGTGGGCACCATCGACGTGTCGGGAACCTTGTTCACCATCACCCAGGACCCCGCTCCACCCGTCCTGTTCCATGGCCTGACGGTTGCGGGAGTTGGGTCAGGCGCCGGCGCGATCGCCAGTGCGCCAGGCCTGACGCCGGCGGTGGCCTGCACGAGCACGGCAGGGACTCTCAGCGGCACCTGCAGCGCCTCCTATGAACAAGGCACGGTCGTGACGTTGACGGCCACGCCGGCCGTCGGCTCGACGTTCGCCGGCTGGACGGGTGGCTGCTCAAGCACTGGTACCTGCACCGTCGCGATGACGCAGGTGCAGGCGGTGACCGCCGCCTTTGCCTTGCAGACCTTCGTTGTCACGCTCAGTGGCACCGGGACGGGACAGGGCGTGGTGAGTAGCCAGGCCGGCCTGACGCCTGCGATCGTCTGTGACGTCGCGAGCGGCAACGCGTCGGGCGCCTGCGCCCAGAGCTACGCCTACGGCACGATCGTGACCCTCACCGCGGCGCCGATCGCCGGGTCGACCTTTGCCGGTTGGTCCGGCGCCTGCAGCGGCACCGATCCGTGTGTGGTGACGGTGACGCAGGCGCAGAGCGTCGCGGCGACCTTTGCGAAGCAGGCGTACGCGCTGGCGCTCACCGGCACCGGCGACGGCACCGGCACGGTCGCCAGCGCGCCCGGCCTGACGCCAGCATTGGCCTGCACGAGCACGGCAGAGGCGCTCAGTGACACCTGCAGTGTGTCGTACGGTCACGGCACTGTTGTCACGTTGACGGCCACACCCGCCGTCGGATCGACCTTCACCGGCTGGACGGGCGCCTGCACCGGCACCGGGGCCTGTGCCGTGACGATGACCCAGGCCCAGTCCGTGACGGCCACGTTCAGGCGGCAGACCTTCACTGTGTCGGCGGCGGGCGCGGGCACTGGACAGGGCGCGGTCAGCAGCCAGGCCGGCCTCACGCCGGCGATCGCCTGCGGGATCGCGAATGGCACCGCATCGGGTACCTGCGCCCAGAGCTACCCGTATGGCACGAGCGTGACGCTCACCGCGGTGTCCACGACCGGATCCGTCTTCAGCGGTTGGTCCGGCGCCTGCAGCGGCACCGACCCGTGTGTGGTGACGGTGACGCAGGCCCAGAACGTCACAGCCACCTTCACCGTCCAACCAACCGGCCCAGACGGCGACGGTCTGCCTGACGACTGGGAGACGCGATTCGGCCTCAGCACGACCTCTGGGACAGGCGACGATGGGCCGACCGGTGATCCAGACAAGGACGGCGTCAACAACCTGGACGAACTCCGGGCCGGCACGCACCCCCGCGGCTTCCACACGAAGTACTTCGCCGAAGGGGCGACCGGCGACTTCTTCGACGTGCAACTGGCCCTGGTCAACCCTGACGACACCGACGTGGCGCGCGTGCTTCTTGGTTTCCAGAAACCAGACGGCACCCGAATCACCTACGATCTGCCGATTTCCCCGCGCGAGCGGCGCACCGTCAGCCCGGAGGCGCTCCCCGGCCTCGGCAACACCGCGTTCTCCACGGTCATCGAGTCCGACGTGCTGGTCGTCGCCGACCGGACCATGACCTGGGGCGGCGGATACGGCAGTCACGCCGAGACCAGCGTCCCGGGCGCAGCCACGCGCTGGTACCTCGCCGAGGGCGCCACCCACTCGGGGTTCCAGCTGTTCTACCTTCTGCAGAACCCCTCGAAGCTACCCGCGAACGTCCAGATCGAGTTCCTGCTGCCCGCGCCTCGCGCACCGGTGGTCAAGACCTATCTCGTGGCCCCCGGCAGTCGATCGAACGTGTGGGTCAACGCCGAACCGGAACTGGCCGGCGTGGACGTCTCTGCCACCATCACCAGCGATCAGCCGATCATCGTCGAGCGCGCGATGTACATGAACCGCGGAGACCAGCTCTTCGCGGCG
>CAYLZN010000185.1:0-11417 GCA_964387935.1 uncultured Vicinamibacteraceae bacterium
GCTTGCCCGCTCCGGCCTTCTTCCAGACGATCTCGTCGCCGATCATGCCCATGCCACCGGCGGCGGCGCCGAGCGTGATGTTGCGGACGAGCGGCGCGTCGCCCTTCCAGTCCATCGGCTTCACGACGAGGTCCGGGTCGATGCCGGCGAGCCCCGAGGTGTCGAAGGTCACCGCGCCAGCCGGGGTCGCCGTGGCGGCAATCGTCCCGAAGCGGATGCCCTTCGATTGCAGCTCGCGCGCCACCTTCCCGCCAGGAGACGCCTTGGCCGCCGATGCGGCCTCGTCTCGAATGGCCTGCAGCTCCTCGGTCATCTCCTGGGCGAGCAACTGGACGATGCCATTGCCGAACAGCGACGGTACCGAGCGGACGTTCACCTCGGTCTTGCCTTTCTTGACCTCGCTCACCGTGCTGTGCGCCAGGCCCGCCGCCGCGGCCACCGGCGTGTTGTGACATTCACCGCACTGCTGGGAGTGTGGGCCGCGCGGGCCGGGGGGCGCGAGCCGATTCACGCGCGAGCCGTCCTCGCGGACCATGCTGCCGACCCCGTCGAGTCCATTGAAGGACGCGTGGAACAGCAGACTGCCGGCTTCGAACATGCGGTCGAAGGTGTAGGCGCCTGCCGCGATGTCCTTCGACTCCACGTGTGCCGGCAGGGGGAAGGCCGGACCTTCTTTCAGCGCGATGGCCGGTAGATCGGGCTTCTGTTCGGCCACGGGGGCTGGTGGCGGCGCCTGGCGGGCGCACCCGGCGAGCAGCAACGCGAGCAGAAAGCCCGGCGCCGCGGCGCCGGTCGGGAATCGGCCAGTGGTCATCGCGGTCCCTTTCGGTGCGAATGTCTGAGTAGGGCCGGCATTATACGCGCAAGCGCCCTGCCCTGCGAGCGGCTCTGGTCACGTCGGCGGGGTTCCCAGGTCCCCTACACAACGGTCATGCCGAGTCCAGCCAGATAGTCAAAGGTCCCGTCATAGAAGTCCGGCAACCGGGTGGGGTCCTCGCGGTCGCCCGGAGGCACGAAAATGGCCATGCCCTGGCGGGCCCGCGTTAGCAGTACTCGGTAGGCATTCAGCAAGTAGCGCTGGCGGTCTGGCTTGCTGACATTGGTCCAGCCATGTCCCCTGAATGAGTGGTATCGCCAGCTTCCGCCCTTCAGCCGAAGGTCCGCGTCCCAGGTGACGCACGCCCAGTCGACTTCCAGGCCCTGCACTTGAAACTCGGTAGCGGCATCCTCAAGGTAGAAGCTCGATCGTGTGTCGGATCGGTCACCAAGAAACCAGTGAATCGGGTCCACACTAACGCGGACGTCGATCGCGTGAGGCTTGAGTCGCATGGCTTGCGACGACGCCACGAGGCCGAACTGCTCCGAGCCACGGGCGTGAGCCCGAATCCACTGTTTCGCCGTGGCAAGATCACGCGTGGCCACGATGGGATACCGGGCTGTAACCTGCCTGAGCATGCGGCGGGCACCGGCTTCATCGCAATCCAGCAGCGACTTCACGAATGCCGACACTCTTTCAGACCGGAATGACCGCATCGACGTGCTCAGGTGCAGGCGGCTGTCCCGCACCACGCCAGCGGAAGCCTCGAGCGAGTCTATGACTGACTCTGCGGCGTACTCCGACGAGGACAGGTCGGGCGAGACGTACGTCTGCCAGTGTCGGAACCGTCGCCCGACAGCTTCCAGCCATGCGCCGATGCCGGCTTCGCCCCTGTTGATTTCCTGGCCACCACCGACGAGGCAGATGATCACCGCCCATGTGTCGTGGCGATCCAGATATGAGATGAGGAACTCCGGCTCTGACTGGGCGAAGTCGAGCCTGCCCTTGCGTTGCTTCATGAAGTCCGCGGTCCTCTCCAGATTCCAGGCACGCTGTGCCTCATCGAAGATGACCACGTGGTCGAATGGCGGCGCCTCGTTTCGAACACCGTCATCGCGGAAGTGGTGCACGTTCTGAATGAACGGCTTCACGCGCTGCCGGATGGCACCCTTCCGCATCGTGCCGTTCTGCCTTTCGAACTCGTCGCGCGTGAGCGCTTCCTGCAGGACTGATATCAGCGGTTGGTTTCCGGACAGGTAGACCGCACGTGCGTCGCCAAACGACCTTCGTCGGGTCGCCACGTTGAGCCCGACCAGGGTCTTCCCGGCGCCCGGGACGCCCGTGACGAACACGATCGCCTTCTCACGTCGCTGCCTCGCAAGCTCGATGATCTCCTCAACCGTGGCGGAGGTGACTTGAAGGTTCTTGGCGCCGGCGTCATTGCGCGTGATGGCCTCGACCGAATGCCTGGAGTACAACGCCCTCGCAGCCTCGATGATCGTGGGCGTTGGTTGATACGGAGACCGACCCCATGCGTCACCATCGATAGGCGCTCCTGTCGCCCGCGCGAGGGCCTCCTCGATCGTGCGCCGGAGCCCGGCCGGCGTCGCCCGTCGTGGTGACACGACTCCATCTTCGTGGGGCACCTGCCACGTCGCGTCCCCTGTGTCTGCGCGGGTCGCGACCAGGATGGGGAAGATCAGCGCCGCGTGGCTCGCAAGGTGAAAGTTCTTCAGATCCAGCCCGTAGTCCCATGCCTGGTTGTACGCGTCAGTCGTGAAGTGCCTCTCGCCACACTTGAACTCGATGGCGAACACCACGGGGCCAGAGACGAGCGCAGCGTCAATCCGACTTCCCAGGCGGGGTACATCGAACTCGAGGAACAGGAATCCATCGAGCCCGGCCAAGGCAGCCTGTAAGAGAGTGATCTCCTCATTCCAGGCCCGCAGTTGCTCGGCGTCCACCGAACCGTGGGCATCGGCCATGACCAGCCGGCCCATCACCGCTTCTGGCGAGGACGCCAGAAACTGGCTCACCGACGCCCCGTAGTACGCGGAGATCGCCCGCTGATGGTCGGCAGCCGCCACGGCCCAGAGAATACTCTACGGTGACATCGCCGGTCTTGGAGCCTCACTGTGGACCGAGTATCCTCTGTGGAAGCCATGCCGCCAGGACCCGTTCCTCGAAACGGACACCGGCTCTCGGAGGAGAAGCGGACCCACGCGACGAGGTTCGTCGACAAGATGGCGATCTGCATCGCAGACGGTCTGCGTGACCGGTTCCCAGGCGTGCTGCCGGACGCCGACGGACGTGGGTTGGAGTCGCCTGCTCAGTCCGTGCGCGGACCGAAGAAACTCGACGTCAACTACAGCACGCCCCAAATGGGCCTTGGATTCGGCATCTCGTTGAAGGCGGTGCACTTTCGGGAGAAAGAGAAGCGAGGCTACATCCGCAACATGAAGCGCAACGACGAGGAGTTGCGCTCGGAGGCGAGAGGGTACCACCAACGTCAGCCGTACGCAGTGATGGTAGCGGTCCTGTTCCTCCCAGACGACTCCTGCGACGATGCGACGGGCACTCATCCATCATCGTTCGGTGCCTGGGTGAGGTGCCTTCGACCGTTGGCTCAGCGCCAATCCGCCCACGACGACATCCACCGTTACGAGCGTGTGTTCATCGCCCTCTATTCTCGTGATGGCTCCTCGATGGAGTTCTTCGACGTCACCCTGGCTCCGCCCAGGAGAGGTCGACCGACGAGCGTGCTCAGCTACCATCAATTCCTAAACGAGGTCGAACGATCGTTTCTGCAGCGAAACGTGGCTGAGTTCGAATGGGCTGACTGAGGCTGCACCAAAAGCTCATGGCCTGAAGCGTGCGGCGCGCGGCGAGCACCGCTGAAGTCGTTGAAGGAAGGAATCGGGCTGCTCGTCGCCTGTCGCTGGCGACCCGCCGTTCCGTCCGATCGAGACCAACCGGGCGTACACTTGATTCGCGCCGCCCCCGAACGCGTGACAGGACATGTGTCCCTCCACTTCCATGACACGGCGGGCTCGTCTCGCGGTGCTCACATGCTGTCTCGTCATCGGACCCGTCGCGACTGCGATCGTGGCGGGCGCGTCTCCAGGCGGCGTTCTTCGCAGCGCCCGCGCGGCAACCCTGCCGCTCGTGTTCGAGCCGGCCGCCGGCTCAGGGTCGAGTGCGCCACGCGCCTTTGTGGCTCGTGACGGCCACGTGACCCTCGTGACGGAGGGCGCCCGAACCATCATTGCGTTCGCGGACGGTCGAACGCCCGTGCCGACGGTCGTTCGCATGACGCTGCTGGACACCGTGCCCGCGGCCGCACCATACGGCGAGCAGCGCCTGGCTGGCCACACGAACTACGTGATCGGACACGATGCAAGCGCGTGGCGCCTCGGCGTGCCGCACTATCGCCGCGTACGCACCCCAGGGATCTACCCGGGCATCGACCTGCTGTTCCACCCGACCGGCGGCGAGATCGAGTTCGACTTCCTGCTTCAGCCCGGCGCCGACCCGTCCCGCATCTCCTGGGACGTCGAGTCGGCAGGCGACGTCCGGCTGAACTCGGAGGGCGACCTCGTGCTCACGGTGGCCGGCCACACCGTGACCTGCCGCAAGCCCGTGGTGTACCAACCAACGGCCGCCGGCCGCCGACCTGTTGACGCCGCCTTCGCACTGCGAGGCCCGGCGGACGCGAAGGCCACCGTCGTCGGCTTCCGCCTCGGCCCACACGATCCCGCACTGCCGCTCGTCATCGACCCGATCCTGACGTTTGCCACGTACCTGGGAGGGCCGGACCAGGACCGCATCTCCGCGGTTGCGGCCGGCCCGGGCGGCGCCGACTACATCACGGGCACGATGAACCTGGTGTATACGACCGGCCCGGACTTCTACTTCGACGCCCGATCGGACGGCTTCGTGGCGAAGCTGAACGCCGCGGGCAGCGCCTTCGACTACCTCACGGTCTTCGGCGGCGAACGCTCGGAGGCCGGGCATGCCCTGGCGCTGGGTCCGGAGGAACGCGTCTGGGTCGCCGGCGTGACCACATCTGCCGACTTCCCGACTCGGGCCCCGATGTTCCCGCTGCAGGCCGGCCAGTCGTGTCCCACGATTTTCGGGGCGAACCGGCCCTGCAGCGACGCCTTCCTCATGGAGCTCGACGCCGCGGGCGCCATCACGTGGGCCACGCCCATTGGAGGCCGCTTCTCCGACTCGGCGATCGACATGGCGCTCGACGGATCCTCCGGGGTGTACCTGACCGGGTTCACTGACTCGGCTGACTTCCCAGGCGGTGGGCCGCCGCGCTCCCGCTGGGGGGACGCCTGGGTGGCGCGCGTGGACATCGCATCGAGGTCGATGACCTATGTCTTTCGCCTCCCGGCGTACACGCGCACGCAGGCGATCGCCGTCGATGCCGCTGGTGCCGCGTACGTCACCGGCTACGTCGTCGACACCACCTCTGACCTGTCGCGATTCACGGCAACGCCCGGCGCCGTCCAGCCCACCTACGCGGGCGACACCTGTTCGTACTTCCGCGGCATCCTCAGCGGTCAGTGCGGCGATGTGTTCGTCGCCCGTCTGTCGAGTGACGGGACCTCCATGGAGTACGCCACGTTTCTGGGCGGAGCGGATGACGACGTGGCGACGGATATCGCCGTGGACCGGCGCGGCGCGGTCACCATCGGTGGATGGACGCGATCGAAGGACTTCCCGACGTCGTGCGCGATCCAGTCGTCCAACCGGAGCGGGCCGTCGACGGACCTGGGCTACAACGACTGGGGAAGGGATGCGTTCGTCGCGCGCCTCAGCCCCGACGGCACCGTGCTCGACGTCTCGACCTACCTCGGGGGCGTCGGCGACGATGCCGCGGTGGCGTTGGCGAGGAGCGCGGACGGAAGCCTGCTGATCGCAGGCGTGGCCGGGTCGCTGGATCTCCCGGGCGACGCGCTTCCTGGGGTGCCGGACCCTGGCGTGCTCTTCGTGAGCACGCATGCGAACCACTGGGCGGGCATCGGCCTCGGGTTGCCTGTGGCCTCTGTCACGCTGTATCCGCATCCGGGTCGGCCCGGCACGCTGTACGCCTTCACATCGGGGGCTTCATCGGGACGACCCATGGATCTGTTCAGGTCCAGAGACGCCGGCTACTCCTGGCAGGTCGTCACGCCACCCCTGCCGGCGGGCTACTCGGTCTACGCCGGCGCCGAGGTCTTCCTCGACCCGGCACGACCGGACGTGGTGTTCGCGCGCGTTGGCGGCGACGTCCACCGGAGCCGTGACGGGGGCGACACGTGGACGAGGGTCCAGGGCCCGATGCCGGGGGCCGCGTTCGACTTCTTCCTCGCGTTGGGCCCGACGTTGTACGGGCGGTCGGTGCCGACTGGGGCCCCGGCGGGCGGACTGTCGCGGAGTGAGGACGATGGCGCCACGTGGACGGCGCTCGACCCCGCGCCAGGCGCGGGCGCGAGGATCGTGGGAACAGCCTTTCAGCCGGGGACCATCTATGCGGTGAACTACACGAGCCTGTTCCGATCGACAGACGCAGGGCGATCGTTCGCGCTGGTCAACGACACACTGGGCGGCTGGGCGGGCCGGACGCTGCTCGTGCATCCCTCCAACCCGAACGTGCTGTACGCCGCTGATGGCACCGTCGCAGACGAGCCGCTGCGAACCGGGGACGGCGGGTCGACGTGGCATCCGTTCCGCGAGGGCCTGCCTGCCGGGGCCGCGCATCTGCTCGGCATCGACCACCAGCCGCCGCACACGCTGTACGCGCTGGCCTCGACTCAGCGTGTGTTCGGGCGCACCGAAGGGACGATCTGGGTCGAGGAACCGGGCCCCGGACCCGCCACGTCCGCCATGGCGCGGGTGGCGATCGGTAACGGACCCGCCCGCGTCTACGCGGTGGTGCGGCCGTCCGCCGCCCGCTCGAACTGGTTCATCGCGCGACTCACTGCGGACGACACGCGCCTCGACGACGCCACGCGTGTCGCGCCGGCCGAGTGGGCCTACTCGCAGGTGGCTGGTGCCCTGGCCGTGAACGATGCCGGCACGATCACGCTGGCGGGGTCCTCCACGAGCAGTGCCCTGCAGACGACGCCTGGCGCTGTCCAGTCGACCTACGGCGGGTCGATCGACGGGATCCTGCTGCGCCTTGCCCCATGGTCGTCAGCGGCGGATGGTGACGGCGACGGGCTTCCGGACGCGTGGGCCGTCGCCACCGGGCTGGCTGCCTCCGCCGAGCGGGCTCCGGATGCGGATCCCGACGACGACGGCTTGACCAACCGCGAGGAAGCCGCGGCGGGCTCGCATCCGCTCGGCTTCGTGCGGCGGTACCTTGCCGAGGGCTCGACAGGCGCGTTCTTCGACACCGAGATCGCCGTCGCGAATCTCTCGAGCACTGAAACGGCGCACGTCCTCCTGCGATGGCAGCGTGACGACGGCTTCGAGGCCACGACGCCGCTCGAAGTGCCACCGCAGTCGCGCCGGACCGCTGATCCCGAGCGCGTCGCCGGTTTCGAGAACGCGGCCTTTTCCACGCTGGTCGAAAGCGATCTCGAGGTGCTCGTCGATCGGCGGATGCGCTGGGACGCGAGCGGGTACGGCAGTCACCTCGAGCAAGCCGTGCTCGAGCCGTCGACCACGTGGTACTTTGCCGAGGGCGCGACGCACTCCGGCTTCGATCTCTTTTATCTCGTGCAGAACCCCGGTGATTCGGCCGCGACCGTGCGCGTGACCTACCTGCGGCCGGCGCCCGAGCCGGCCGTCGAGCGCGTTTACGTGGTGCCCGCGCACAATCGCTACACCATCTGGGTCGATGCGGAAGGGCCAGAGTTGGTGTCGACCGACGCGTCCGCCATTGTTCGAAGCGACGCGCCGGTCGTGGTCGAGCGGGCCATGTATCTGAGCGGGGCCGGTCGCCAGTTCGCCGCGGGCCACGTCAGCGCGGGCGTGACGGCTCCGTCGACCATGTGGTCCTTTGCCGAGGGAGCGACCGGGAGCTTCTTCGACACCTTCCTGCTCGTTGCGAACCCGGACGAACGCGCGGCAGAGATCGAGGTCTACTTCAAACCCGTCGGCCGGATCATCTCGAAGCGCTACACGATTGCGCCAGGGAGCCGACTCACGATCTGGGTGGACCACCAGGACCCGCAACTGGCAGACACCGCCCTCTCCGCGATGGTCTATGTCACCAACGGCGTGCCAGTCGTGGCGGAGCGCGCCATGTGGTGGCCAGGCCCGACCGCCGAGACGTGGACCGAAGCGCACGGATCCTTCGGATCACCCGTGGTCTCGGCGGTCTGGGGCATTGCGGACGGCGAAGTGGGCGGACCCGACCACGCCGACACCTACATCCTCGTGACGGATTCCATCCCGGGATACCCCTTCACCGTGACGCTCTTCTTCGACGATGGCACGACGGCACAACGGACCTACCGGAGCACTGGCCGGTTCAACATCCCCGTGAGCGTCGAGTTCCCAGAGGCGCGCGGACGACGGTTCTCGGCGATGATCGTCAGCCCGTATCGCAAGTACACCTCGAGCCCGGAGGCATCCTGGGGCTCCGCGATGGTGGTCGAGCGCGCGCTTTATTCCGACGCCGATGGTGTGTTCTGGGCGTCGGGCAGCGCCGCGCTGGCCACCAACCTGGTGCGACACCTGGTCTTCCTGGACGGGCGGTGGCACCCTGAAGAAGTCGAAGTGACCCTTGGCAGCTCGGTGTGGTTCGTCGATCCGTCCTTTGGTCCGGCCCTGACCGTCGGGCCAGACAGCAGCGCCGCCGTGGCCGGTTGCGCCGAAGTGGCAGCCGTCGGCACGCTGAAGCCCGGCGTGCCCCAGGTGAGCGGACAGTTCAGGGAGCGGAAGACCTGTGCCTGGGTCGCCGATGCCGGCCCGCAGTTTCCCGGCGTCCGCTGGAGGGGCCGCATCGTCGTGCGGTAGGCCAGCCCTCATCCCGGATGTCGCCGGAAGGCGCGCCGCCGGCCGGACCCGTAGCGGTAGACGAGGAAGTGCTTGTCGAAGGTGAAGGCGTCTTCGATGCCGCGTCGTTCCATCAGGGCGAACGAGGTGCAGTCGGTGAAGCTGAAGTCCTGGTCCGGGAAGTCTTGAGCGATCCGCCACGCGGCTTCGAGATCAGCCGGATCCACCGTCAGCATCGGCACCTGCACGTCCCGCAGCGTCTCCCAGAAGGTGAGCGCCGCCGGTCGGCCAAGGTGCGCCGTCAGCAGTGCCCAGGTTTCCGCCACCACGAGATCGGAGGTGACAAGGTCGCGTGTCTGCGCCCGTTTGATGTAGAAACGGGAGGCGGAGGCGTGGTGGCGGTCCGAACGGTCCGCCACGGCGTACCACGCCCCGGTATCAGCGAAGATGCTCACGGGTCAGTGCCTCTCCGAGCGCCCGGTCGTGGTCCTCGCTCACGTCGGCCCGCCCACTGGCTCCGAGCGCGACCAGGCGCGACCACACACGGGCGGGCACGTTCTTCTGACCGGGGTCGCCAAGGTATTGACGGACGAGGCGCCGGATCAACGCGGTCACCGGAATCCGTTCAGCGCGCGCCCGTTCTTTCAGCGCCTCGAGCTGTTCCGCCTCCAGATAGACCATGGTTCTTGACGTCATGATGCTAGCATCATAGCATCGAAGGCCATGAAGTCCATCGATCGGATCCGCTCGGTCGTCGTCCTGGTCGCGCCAGTGGCCGTCGCCGCGGCATTCGTCCACCTGACCGCCGCGCAGACGAGGCCCGTCGCGCAGCCTCCGGGCCTGCCGAGCGAGACGCCGGAGAAGTTCGAGCCGACCTTTCACGGCTTCGACCACGAGCGTCGCGACGTGATGATCCCGATGCGCGACGGCGTCAGGCTGCACACCGTGATCCTCGTGCCGAAGGGGACCACGCGGGCGCCGATCCTGCTGACGCGCACGCCCTACGACGCGACCGCGCTGACCACCCACGCGCAGAGCGCCCACCTCGGACCGATCCTGTCTGGCTACGACCACGCCACGGACGTGGTCGTCGAGGGCGGCTACATCCGGGTCGTCCAGGACGTGCGCGGCAAGTACGGGTCGGAGGGCGACTACGTCGTGAACCGCCCGCTGCGCGGACCGCAGAACCCGACGCCGGTCGATCACGCCACCGACACCTACGACACCATCGACTGGCTCGTGAAGCACGTGCCCGAAAGCAACGGCAGGGTCGGCATCCTCGGCATTTCGTACAACGGCTTCCTGCCGCTGATGGCGCTGGTCGATCCGCATCCGGCGCTCAAGGTGTCGGTGCCGATGAACCCGATGGTGGACGGCTGGATCGGCGATGACTGGTTCCACCACGGGGCGTTCCGCCAGCAGATGATGCCGTTCATCTACAACCAGGTCGCGACGCGCAGGAACGAGGCGCTGTGGTGGACGAGCCATTTCGACGACTACGACATGTTCATGGAGGCGGGGTCGGCGGGGGAGCTGGGGCGGCGACGTGGCCTCGAGCAGATCGGGTTCTGGCGGAAGCTGCTCGAGCATCCCGGCTACGACGCCTTCTGGCGCGATCAGGCGGTGGACAAGCAGCTGGCGGCCAGGCCGCTCCGCGTGCCCGTGATGATCGTGCACAGCCTGTGGGACCAGGAGGACATCTACGGCGCCATAGCCGTGTACAAGGCGCTCGAGCCGAAGGACACCGGCAACGACAGGGTGTTTCTCGTCATGGGGCCGTGGTACCACGGCCAGGCGATCAATGACGGGAGCGCGCTCGGGGCCGTGCGGTTCAATGGCGACACCGCGCTCCACTTCCGCCGCGAAGTCCTGCGTCCCTTCCTCGACCAGTACCTGAGGGACGGGGCGCCGAAGGCCGACGTGGCGCCGGTGACCGCGTTCGAGACCGGCACGAATGCGTGGCGGCGCCTGCCGGCCTGGCCGGCCGGCTGCGCGACGGGTTGCACGATCCAGCCGACGCCGCTCTACCTCGGGGCGGGATTGACGCTCGGGTTCGACGCGCCGACGGCAGGGCAGCCGACGTTCGAGGAGTACGTGTCCGATCCCGCCAGGCCGGTGCCGTACCGCGCGCGCCCGATCCGGCCCGTCGGCTACTACGACACGGGCCTGACCTGGCCCCAGTGGCTCGTGGACGATCAGCGCGAGGCCTCCGGCCGCCCGGACGTCGTCACGTTCGTCTCGGACGTGCTGCGTGAGCCGCTCAAGATCAGCGGCGAGCCCGTGGCCAATCTCGTCGCTTCCACCACTGGCACCGACGCAGACTGGGTGGTGAAGCTGATCGACGTGTATCCGAGCGAGGTGGCCGGGCAACCCGAGATGGGCGGCTATCAGCTCGCCGTCGCGATGGACATTTTCCGGGGCCGCTATCGAGAGAGCCTCGAGAGTCCAAAGTCTATCGCCCCGAACACGCCGCTCGTCTACCGCTTCGCCCTGCCCACGGCGAACCACGTGTTCCTGCCGGGCCACCGCCTCATGGTGCAGGTGCAATCGAGCTGGTTCCCGCTCTACGACCGCAACCCGCAGACGTTCGTCCCGAACATCTTCTGGGCAAAGCCGGAGGACTATCGCAAGGCCACGCAGCGTATCCATCACGCGCCCGGGCAGG
>CAYLZN010000186.1:0-11364 GCA_964387935.1 uncultured Vicinamibacteraceae bacterium
GGGGCCCCCGAACTGAACCCCTCGTTTCGCGACATGGTCGTCGAGGCCCGAAGGCTCGGGCGCACGGTCATCGACCGCTGCAACCTCACCGTGTTCTTCGAGCCAGGGCAGGGAGACCTTCCCGGGTTCATGGCCGCGCAAGGCGTGCAGGTCGTCGCGAGCCTGCCGTGCTATACGCCGGACAACGTCGATCGCCAGCGCGGTCCGGGCACCTTCACGTCCAGCATCGAGGCATTGAGACACCTCAATCGTCTCGGCTACGGGCGCGCGGGATCGTCGCTCCGCCTCGATCTCGTCTACAACCCGCTGGGGGCATCCCTGCCGCCGCGGCAGGACGTGCTGGAACAGCAGTATCGGGAGGAGCTGGGCCGGCTCTTCGGGATCGAATTCAACCGGCTCCTCACCATCACCAACATGCCGATCCGGCGTTTCGCCGCCACGCTCGCGCGTGAGGGCCGCACCGATGCCTACATGGGCCTGCTGGTGAACCATTTCAACCCCGCGACCGTGCCAGGCCTCATGTGCCGTTCCCTGCTGAGTGTGGGCTGGGACGGGCGGCTCTACGACTGCGACTTCAACCAGATGCTGGACATCCCGCTCGGAGCCGGGGACCGGTCCGGACTGACGCTCGTCGATGTCGATGACCTGCGCCAGGTCGAGGGGCGGCGGATCGCCGTCGGACCGCACTGTCACGGCTGCACGGCTGGCGCCGGCTCCAGCTGCTCCGGCGCCCTGTCATGATGGCCCTCGCGCTCGTGGCCACGGCGGGGCTGCTGTCGTTTGCCAATGGCGCGAACGATGTCTCGAAGGGTGTGGCCACACTGGTCGGCAGTGGCCGCACCAGTCTGCGTGACGCCGTGCGTTGGGGAGCGGCATGGACGGGGCTGGGCGCCGCCTCCGCCGCGGTGCTGCCCGGCGCGATGCTGGCCACGTTCCAGCAGAGCACGGTGGCACCCGGCAGCGACGCGTCGCTCAACGCTGCGGTCGCGGCCCTGTCGGGAGCCGCGGTCTGGATTCTGACTGCGACCCGCCAGGGGCTCCCCGTGTCGACCACGCACGCGCTGGTCGGCGGCATGCTGGGATCGACCATCGCCGCGCACGGCTTCGACGCGATCTCGTGGGCGTCGCTGTCCGCTCGGGTGCTGCTGCCGCTCGTCCTCAGTCCGATTGCGGCACTGCTCACCATCCGCCTGGTGCTGAAGGCCTGGCGCCGGCGCGATGCATCATCGGTCGAGCCCTGCCTCTGTCTCGTCGCAGCGCCGGCGACGGCGCTGGTACTCGCACCCGTCACACCGGCAGGCCGTCAGCCGCGGGCGGCCGGGTTCTCGAGCCTCGATGTCCACACCGGGAACGCTACCGCCTGCTCGGTACACCATCCGCAGGCCCTGCGTGTGACCGGCCACTCCCTCCACTGGATGGCGAGCGGCGTGGTCAGCTTCGCTCGCGGGCTCAATGACACACCCAAGATCGTCGCCCTCTATCTCGCAGCAGCTGCCCTTGGGCCGGGCCATCTCCTTTCGCCGGGCGCCGCGTTCGGCCTCGTCGCGCTCGGCATGGTCGTGGGAAGCCTGGTGGGGGGCCGGAGGGTGACCCGCGTCCTCGCCGAAGACGTGACGATGATGGATCCCATGGAAGGCCTCGCGGCAAACGTCGTGACAGCCTCCCTGGTCACGGCCGGAGCGGTGTACGGCCTGCCGATGTCGACGACCCACGTGGCCTCGGGCAGCATCGCCGGAATCGGAGTCCATCGAGGCGCGCTTCGTTTCGATGCGGTCCGAAGCATCGGGCTGGCGTGGATTGTCACACTTCCTGTCGCGACCGCCGTGTCGGCGCTCATGTACGCCGCGGGCATGCGGCTGTTCTCGTAAGGGAATGCCCGAGGTCGCCCGCATACCCTCTCGTTCGGCGTTTCGGGCATGCTGTGGCGCGAGAATCTCGCGATGGACGACGCGCTGACCGGCGGGCCGTCACGGGTCCGCACCGCGACCGGGCCTCGAACCGGTGGGCGGTGACGGGGAACGGTGTAACGAACCCTTGCCCTGCCGGGACTGGTGACGTGTGAAGGCCACAGCCCGACGACAGAGGCGCGGTGCGCCGGCGACGACGTTGCGGGAACGTGCGCGTCGGCCCATGCGCGGGCTTGCGGCCACGGTACTCGGCGTGCTCGTGCTGCTGGGGACCCGCGCCACCGGCCAGTCCCCCGAGCCGGGAGGCGGGGCGGCCGAACCGCGGTGGCAGGCCTTCCTCCTCGCGGGCGACCTGGACAGGCGCCAGTCCGAAGCGGCCCTGGCGGAGATCGCCGCCCGTTGGGAGAACCGCTTCACGGGGATGCTCATCGACACGGCCCGATTCCTCCCATCGCCTCGCGGCCCGCGACTTTCTGGTGAGGGTTCCCCTTCCGGTGGCGGCCTCTCCCCCGACGATGACGCGGGTGTTCTGCCTTCGCCCGGAGAGGACTTCCCGGCCACCGTGCGCCAGCCCCCGGGGGCCGACGTCCGGCAGCGCATCACCTCCTTCCTCCGGAAGCACACCGGGAAGCGGTTTGGAGACGACTTGCGTCGGTGGCGACAGTGGATCTGGTCACAGCCTGCCCAGCCACACAGCAGGCTGGCCCGGTTCAAGGCGGAACTCTACGCACGGGTCGATCCCCGATTCCGGGTCTTCTTCCCGGAGGGCGTGAAGGCCGGCATCCGCCTCGACGAGGTCGACTGGGGCGGCGTGGGTGTGAATGGCATTCCTCCGCTGCGGGCGCCGACATCCCTCGCCGCTGCCGGGGCCACGTACCTGAAGAACAACCACGTGGTCTTCGGGATCGAGGTCAACGGCCAGGCGCGCGCCTATCCGAAGCGGATCCTGGCGTGGCACGAGCTGGCCACGGACTCGCTGGGCGGCATCGATCTGACGATCGTGTACTGCACGCTGTGCGGCGCGGTCATCCCGTACGAGAGCCGGGTCGGCGAGCGCCGCTTCACGTTCGGCACGAGCGGCCTCCTCTATCGCTCCAACAAGCTGATGTTCGATCAGGAGACGGGGAGCCTGTGGTCCGCGCTCGAAGGCGTCCCCGTGGTCGGTTCGCTCGTCGGCTCCGGCCTGCAACTCACGGTCCACGCCGTCGTGACGACGACGTGGGGCGAGTGGAAGCGGGACCATCCGCACACGACCGTGCTGTCGCGGGACACCGGATTCGAGCGCAACTACGACGAGGGCGCGGCCTATCGCGAGTACTTCGCCACCGATCGGACGATGTTCGAGACGCCGGTGAAGGACACGCGGCTGAAGAACAAGGCGGAAGTGCTGGTGCTGCGCCCGGAGATCCTGAGCCCAGGGTCACGGCCCGTGGCCATCGCCGTCGAACGGCTCGAGCGTGACCCCGTCTACAGCCTCGATGCCGGGGGACGGTCCCTCGTGGTCATCACGTCGCGAGGCGGGGCCAATCGGGTCTACGAGCGCGGGTCACACACGTTCCGGACGCGTGATGGCGACGCGATGGTTCGTGACACCACCGGGGGCCGTTGGCAGGTCACACCACAGGCCCTGGTGCACCACACGACGGGCGAGCGGCTCGCCACCGTGCCCGCGCACCGCGTGTTCTGGTTCGGCTGGGTGGCGCAATACCCCGACACCGTCCTGCACGAGTAGGCTGTGACACATGACCCTCAAGCGGATCCTCGAGACCCTCGGCGAAGTCTTCCGGCAGCTGTACAACGAGCCGCCGGGCTGTTGAGTGCCGAACCTGCGGTCCCTGGATGGGTACCGACAACAATCCGCGCGAACGGCGCACGACAAGTCCGCCGATCCACGCCCCCTGCCTGATGCCACGCTCGCTCAGTCACCAGGCTTCACGGCGTCCGGGGAGTGAACCGGATGCTCGGCACCGCGATGGCAGGTGAAGCACGTGACGCGCGGCGCGATCCCCGGTGGGGCACCCTGTTGCAGTTGGGTGTTGACCACCTGGACGAGTTGCATCATGCGGCGGGCCGTGGCCTTCCTGGCGTTGTCGTCGGACACGAAGTCGAACTGCTCGAGTGGCAGCCCCTCCCTTCCGATGTGGCAGTATTGGCAGCGAACGCCCAGGGCGCGGGAGAACGCCTTCATGGTTGCGACGACCTCGCCCGCTGTGGCGGTCTTCGGCAGGACCTGCAGGTTCGTGAAGCGGTCCGGGGGGAACCTGCCCTGCGCCCCGGCGGGCACCATCCCGATTGTGAGCACCGCGATCAACAGCGTCATTCCGTGGCATCGATCTGCGACCATCGTTCCTCCTGGGGAACAGGACTGACCGACCCCCTCTTTCCTGCGGCCTGCGCGCCCCGACTGTTACAACCTCCATCATGCGACATCGATTCGACGCCATCGTGATCGGGACCGGTCAGGCCGGTCCGTCGCTCGCCGCCCGCCTGGCCAGGGCCGGCCGCACGACAGCGGTCATCGAACGCCACCGATTCGGCGGAACCTGCGTCAACACCGGGTGCATCCCGACCAAGACGCTCGTGGCGAGCGCGCGCGCCATTCACATGGCGCGCCGGGGCGCCGAGTTCGGCTTCTCGACGGGCGGCGCCATCGCGGTCGATCTGCCGCGCGTGCGGGCGCGAAAGGACGACATCGTCCGCCGATCGAACGAGGGCGTGGAACGGTGGATGAAGCACACGCCCGGCCTGACGGTCTTCGAGGGACACGGCCGGTTCACCGGCCCGCACACCATCGAGGTGAACGGCAAGGTCCTCGAGGCCGGGCAGATCTTCATCAACGTCGGCGGGCGCGCCTTCGTGCCGGACCTGCCGGGCGTCGGCGAGGTGCCGACCCTGACCAACACCAGCCTGCTGGACCTGGAGTCGCTGCCCGAGCACCTGATCATCGTCGGAGGCAGCTACATCGGGCTCGAGTTCGCGCAGATCTACCGCCGGTTCGGCAGCCGCGTCACGGTCGTCGAGAAGGCGGAGCGCATCATCCCGCGCGAGGACGAGGACGTGTCCAGCACCCTGCATGGCGTGCTCGAGGCCGAGGGGATCGCGTTCCGCCTGTCGGCCGCCTGCATCGGCCTGGCGCCGGCACCAGGCGGCGTGTCCGTCGGCGTGGACTGCGCGCAGGGAGCCCCGGCGGTTGAAGGCAGCCACGTGCTGCTCGCCGTGGGCCGCCGGCCGAACACGGACGACCTCGGCCTCGACGCCGCGGGCATCGCCACCGACGCCCGCGGGTACATCACCGTGGACGACCAGTGCGGCACGAACGTCGCCGGTGTCTGGGCCCTCGGCGACTGCAACGGCCGCGGCGCCTTCACGCACACGGCCTACCACGATTACGAGGTCGTCGCGGCCAACCTCCTGGACGACGATCCTCGACGGATCAGCGAGCGCATTCCCTGCTACGCGCTCTACACGGATCCACCGGTCGGCCGGGTCGGGATGTCGATGCAGGAGGCGCGAGCGTCGGGCCGGCGGGTGCTGGTGGCGTATCGCCCGATGACCAGGGTGAGCCGCGCCCGCGAGATGAGCGAGACCCACGGGTTCATGAGAGCGCTGGTGGATGCCGACACCCGCAGGCTGCTGGGCGCGGTCGTGTTCGGCGCCGGCGGTGACGAGATCGTGCACGCCCTCGCCGACGTGATGTACGCGGATGCGCCCTACACCGTCATCTCCCGCGCGGTGCACGTCCATCCGACGGTCAGTGAGCTGATCCCGACCATGCTGCAGGAGTTGACGCCCCTCACCTAGCGAAGCCGCCTTCTCGTCGCGCAATCGCGATCCCGGGCAGTCCCGGCTCACTTCTCACGCGGAGGGTGCAGCCCGGCGTTCGGCGACTCGTAGGCGCCGCTGCGAATCTGCCCTACCAGGTTGACGAGGCTTCGCGCGGCCTGCTCGACCTGGACGAACAATGCCGGGTCGGCGTCGAGGTCGTCATGACTCGTCGCGTAGGGACGGTACCAGCCGATCCAGGCGTCCAGCGCGGCGGCCGGTCCCGCCTGGATCATCCCGAGATCCGTGAGCCAGTCGACCAGCATTCGTCGCAGGGTCTCGGGGCCAGCGGCGTCTCCATGGGTCACCACCGCGAAGGCCCGCCCCGACAGGTGTTTCGGATACGGCCATCCCTGCAGCTCGAGCGTCTTGGCCCGGGCGGGATCCTTGCCGCCGGTCGTCGTGGGATCGGGGTTGCCTCCATCGGCACACACCAGGCGGTCGATCAGCAGTTTCAGGCTCGCGGGGGCCTGGTACCAGTGGACCGGGCAGGCCAGGAAGACCCCGTGGGCCGCCACCCAGCGGGGATACAGTTCGTTCATCCAGTCGTTCGTCTGCCCGAGCGCGTGGTTCGGATAGCACGAACACGGCCAATGACAGAGGGGCTGCGCCGTCGAGACACACGCCTTGCACGGGTAGATAATCTTCCCCGGTTCATCGGCGAGCGTCGACAGGTCGAGCCAGTCCACCTCGTGGCCCGGCTGGGACTCGATGAGCCGGCGCGCCGCCATTGTCAGGCGCCGAGTCTTCGAGATCTCGCCCGGGCACGTGTGTTCGCTCCTGGTCGACCCGTTCACGATCAGGATGCGCGTCGGAGAGGCCGGGTCCGCCTGCTGCGTGCGGGCGCGTTCGACCGCCTCCCGCGTGTCGAGCCACTCCACGGCCAGTTCCATCGACGGATCGGCGAAGCCGGGACCGGCCACCCGGCGTCGCGGTGACTTGCGATAGTGCTCGTAGGTGTCCCACATCACGTCGAACACCCGATCCAGCTCCGGCGCCACGCGCTCGAAGGCGGGATCGTAGAACCGCTGGTCGAACCGTCGCCTGAATTCCTCCCTGGTCAGGGGGGTCCAGATCTCTTCCCGCCGCACGCCTCCGTCAGCCATCGATTGTTCGCTCCCGTGTCCCGCACGCACGCCGGTGCCTCCACCGCGGGTCAGGCCATTGTCTCAGACGTGGCGCGCGTTCAGAGGTCGCACCCTTCCAGAGGCTGAACCGCATCGCTCGGTCCTGATCCGGGCTGCAGGTCGAGGTCTCCACGTCCTCAGACCACCGACGAACGAGAAAACCGGCCGTCGACGCGTCGTACGAGGTGGCCGGCTTCGACCAGTGCGCACAGTGTCGCCTCGCACACCCGCTCGTCGACCCCGAAGAGTCGGGCCGCCTGCCTCGTGGTCAGCCGCAGGCCGGGCATCTCGGCGAACTCCCCTCGGAACCGATCCATCAGCGGCACCGGCTCTTCGGCCGTGGGGGGCCGACGCGGCGCGGCGCCCTGCCCGTCGATCGCGTCCTCCCACAAGGGCCCTCGTCCGCGACCGCCGGCGTCCTCGTCCATGCCCGATCGGTCCGCTTCTCTCCGCAGACCATGTCGTGAGCCACACGAAGCAAATCGACCTTTTCCCGCAGCGTCCTCTCCAGCCGCGGCAGTTGCGCCACCCCCAACACGCGTCGCACGATCTCGACGCCGGCAAACCCCGCGACGAGCCGGGCGTCGCAGCCGGCGGCGTCCGCCACCGCCGTCACACGACCCACGACCGGGACATCCTGCCCGCCCAACACGAGGTGAGCCGCCATCACTCCGTAGTCGAATTCCGGTGCGCCGGCGAAGCAGAACTCCGGGTCGATCACCTTCACGCGGGTCCCGTCGCTGAGCCAACTTCCAGGGAAGAAGTCGCCGTGCACCAGTGCCCGCGCCTCGCCGTGGAGGTACGTTTCCCCCAGGGTACGCACCCTTGCCGCGTATCGATCATCGCCGGCGAGCTCCCGCGCAGCGCCGGGCAAGCCAGGAGTGATGCGCTCGAGACGTTCATGAAGCGCGGCCTGATTGGACAGGGGCAGGCAGAAGATGTACTCGTGGTTCAGGCTCCGCATGGCGTCGTTCCGGAACGACGTGCGGGCGATCTCCCCGGCGGGCATGCGGTGGAGGCCGTGGAGATAGCCCAGGAGCTGGCCGATCAGATCGTCGCCAATGCGGCGGTGCGCGTAGACGTCGGTGGTCAGATCGGCGAAGCCGTCACAATCCTCGAGCAGCAGGACGTACGAACCCGCATCGAACCCGAGAAGGGCGGGCATCTGGTCCGCAACACCGGTCACGCCCCGGACCCGGCCGTAGAACGACGCCTCGATCGCGGTGCGGTCACCCGGAGCGGGAATCTCCGGGTACTTCTCCACCCACGGCCGGCCCTGTTTCACGACGAACCGGCGTCGAGCGGTGACGACGCGGAGCGTGCAGTTCATGTTGCCGTCGCCCGCGGGAGCGACGGTGAGAATCGGTTCGTCCGGCTCGAGCCACCCGCGTCCGCGAAGATACGCCGCGAGTTCGTCGGGCCGGTCCACGCGAACGAGGAACCGGGGAGACGCTGCCGCACCTCCCCCGTCTTCCGGCGCCTCTCGAGGGCCTTCGGCGACGGTCACTTGCCTCCGCCAGGCTTGCGGTCCAGGGCCTTCACCGACACGGTGAAGCTGAATGGCACCCGGGACGGGTTGAAGCAGACCGTATCATCACAGGCTTGGTACTCGAAGGCGCCGGTGATGGTGATGGACGATTGCGCGGACAGCAGCTTCTGGGCGTCCGGCGTCGCCAGCAGCGTGATGTCCCGCGTCAGTCGGAACGGCTTCATGTAGACTTCGACGCGCTCGTCCAGCGGCTTGAAGTGGTAGGTCTCCGATGGCGGATACGCGGTGTCGTGCGCGCGAAGCCAGGGCTGCGGATCGATGGTGAGCTGCACGACCTGGTAGTCGTGCCTGCCGGGCGCGTAGAGGTGCATGTTCGGCCGCGGCGTGACCTGCGCGACCATCGACAGCCGCTGCCCCGGTGCGGCCGTGGAGTCGCTGATCGTCGCCGACAGCGACAGGTGCGACGTCGTGGCAGTGACCGGCGTGCCGCCCGGGACCACGCCCTGGGCCGCGAGAATGGTGGCCGCCGTGTAGCGCTCCTGATAGGCGTCCTCGAAGAACCGGGCGGTCACCACGCCCTTCGGCGTCACGATGAACGTCCCGGGGTGCGGGATGCCCCACGCGCGCGTCTTCCGGTCGACGGTCTCGTTGAGGAGCCCGAAGCGCCTGATGATCGCCGAACCGGGGTCGGAGACGAGGGGGAACGAGATGCCGCGCGAGTCCGCAAACGTCTTCAGCGTCTCGGGCGGGTCGTAGAGGATCGACACCAGGCCCAGACCCTGCTTCTGGATGTCGGCGTATCGGCCTTGCAGCTCCACGAGCTGCGTCTTGCAGTACGGTCACCAGTCGGCCGAGCGGTTGAAGACGAGCATCAACCCCTTCGGTCCCGACAGCGACTCCAGCGTCTGCGTCCTGCCGAACTGATCGACGCCGGAGAACGGCGGCACGACGCTCCCCACCTGCGGGCCGATTGCTGACGTCGCCACCGCGGGCGCCTGGCCGCCGGCCACGACGCCGCCCCCGGCAAGCATCCCGACCACGACGAGACAACGAATCCGATCCGAAACCGACACCGTCACCTTCCTTCCTTTCCCGAGACGCGGGTCCCGGGCTGCGCCATCGGGACGACATGGTCCACACGTGGACGAGAACCAAAGGCGCCACCTCAGTCCAGCGCCTTCAGGATGAGCGCAACCATCGCCGCGGCGCCTCGGCGACCCAGGCCGGCCTTGATCATCGTGCGCAGGCCGTTCATTGCACCGACCAGATAGGCGGCCAGGGCTTGCGCGTCGGCCTGTGCCGAGATGTCGCCTTCCGCCTGCCCGCGCCTGACGGCGCGGCCAAAGACGACCGTCAGGCGATCGAGGCTGGCACTGACCCGCCCTGAGAGGTTCGGCTCGCACTGGCCGAACTCATGGGCCGAGTTGCCAATCAGGCAGCCCTTTTCGCCCGCAGGCGTGCGGGCCGTCCGGGCGACGCTGGTGAACCGCTGCTCGATGAACGCACGGCCTGAACGCGCCGTCGCCAGGTCCGCCTCCAGGCGCTCGAGGAGGTTCGACGAGTACCGCTCGAGGCACCGCGCGAACAGCGCCTGCTTGCTCCCGAACGCCTGGTACACGCTGCTCTTCGAGAGGGAGGTCGCCTCGAGGAGATCCGCCAGCGAGGTGCCCTCGTAGCCCTGCCGCCAGAAGACGCCGAGCGCCTGATCGAGCGCCGTGTCAGGGTCGAAGTTGAGCGGGCGTCCGACAGCCACGACGGGATTATTGGACCGTTCGGTCCATATGTCAAGCTGCCTGAGGGCGAGCGTGCGGCGCCGAATCGCCACCGTTCGTCGTCACGACTGCCGCCGCGTCCTGCCGCGGCTGGCCCCGGGAGCGCCGCCGGACGTCAGTCGACCGCCGGCACGTGCGCCGACTGGCGGACGGGTGCGTCCAGGGCGGCGTCCTCGCGCGTCGGCTCCGCCTTGAGCAGCAGGACGGCCGACACGATGAGCCCGGTCGCCAGGGCGATGCGCAGGGTCAGCGACTCGCCCGCGAACAGCCAGCCCAGGGCCACGGCGATCAACGGGTTGACGAAGGTGTGCGTCGCCACCAGCGTGGCCGGGCAGTGTTCGAGCAGCCACGTATACGCCGAGAAGGCGACGACCGATCCGAAGAGGATGAGGTACGCGAGGCCGAGAGCCGATCGGCCGGAGATGGCGCGCGGGTCGACATGCGGCAGCTCGCCGGCCAGGGCGCTCGCCGTGAGCAGCAGCGCGGCGCCGCAGAGCAGCGTCGTCGACGCGCGCACGAACGGGTCGGCCGGCAGCGGCGCGGTGGCCGAGTAGCGCACGCCGAGCGCCCATGACATCGCCCCGATCAGGATCGCGCCCGCGCCCAGCGGCTGCCCCGAGCCGGCGGCGAACGCCTCGGGCGGCACCACGAAGGCCACGCCGGCCAGTCCGGCTGCCAGGCCGCCGATCGTGCGCGGGTTCCAGCGTGAGGGGCCTCGCGACGGCATCAGGATCGCGATCCATAACGGCTCGGTGGCGACGAGCAGCGCGGCGGCCCCGGATGGCACGCTCTGCTCCGCCCAGTGGAGCGTCCCGTGGCCGATCAGGAAGAACAGCAGCGCGACCACCAGGCTCGCGCGCCATTCGGCCGCCGTGATTCGCACCTGGAACGCGCGGGCCCAGCCGAAGAGGATGGCGCCGGCGACGAGATGCCGCAGGCCCGCGGTCGCCAGTGGAGGAATGGTCTCGACCGCCACGCTGATCGCCAGGTAGGTCGATCCCCAGATGACGTAGACGGCGAAGAAGGCCGCCAGGAGCCGGGTGTTGAACCGCATTGCACTTAACCTATTCCGATTCGTTTGCCGGTTACACGGTACTCGGCGGTTTCCTAACCTGTCAAGTCAGTTGAACGGGTTATACTCGACGCGTGGCACCGCACGCCCGGTTCCCGCGGGTCGCGGGACATCCCGCGCTCGACTTCGTCAACACGGTCGACTGGCGCGGGGATCCGCGGCGCCGGGAGGATCG
>CAYLZN010000187.1:0-11293 GCA_964387935.1 uncultured Vicinamibacteraceae bacterium
TGGCTCGAGACGAGGTCGCTCGACCTCGGGAGCGCCGTCGTGCTGTCGGCGGCGCTGGCGGCGACCGCGGCGGCGAGCGCGCCGGCGGTGGCGCGGGCGGCGCCGGGCGTGCGGTACCAGCCGATCGTGTTGAAGTCGCCGCAAAGGAGTGTCGCGGCCAGCGGCGGCGCGAGGCGCGTGGTCGCCGCGTAGCGTTCGAGCCACTCGAGCACGAGGCCCAGCTGCCGCGCCCGGTGCGCCGCGCCGCCGGCGAAGTCCAGATGCGCGTTGATCACGAGGAGCGACCGTTCCGGATCGGCCAGATGCACGGCCAGGGCCGTCTTGGTGTCGGGCCGCCCCCCCTCGGTCTTGAGCCTCTCGTGGAAGCGCAGACGGTCGAGTCGGGGCAGCTCAATGGACTCCTGGTGCACCACCATCAGCGGCGGCCGGGCCAGCACCAGGTTGCCGTACTCCTTGCCGGGGTAGCGCATGACCGGGGCATAGGCGGCGGCGTGCCCGCCGCCAAGCGCGGCCACGAGATCGGAGCGGGCATCGAACGCCTCCGTGATCGCCGCCTCCTGGACAGCGATCACGTGCGCGGCCCGCAGCTCCGGCGAGACGGCGAAGAGGCCTGCGATGGCGTCGCGGTGCAGGCTGCGCTGGATGTTGAAGGAGATGATGCGCAGGTCCATCGCGCTCCGACTCGTCTGCGGGGACAGTTCACACTCCGCGGACATCCTCCGACAGGCAAGGGGCCGTGTCCACGCGGCGTTTCACGGCTCCCTCGACGGCCCTCAGTCCTGGCGGCGGCCGCGTCCGCGGTGACGCGTGAGCCAGCCAGTTCCGTGTGTCACTCCGGGCCCGGTCACAGTCCAATCCCCTGTCACCGGGTCGGGCTACCCGGCCGACGGCCGGCAGCGCCATCCGCTGGCCGTGCATTTGCCTGCGCAGCGAAGGGGTTGGCCATGGAACACGGATCACCAACGAGTCCCTCCACGAAACGTGGCGGCGCGGCCTGCCGGGTGCCGGCCGCGGTGGCCGTGGCCATCGCGCTGCTGGCCCTGGGCAGTGCCGCAGACGCCGAAACCTGGTTCGTGGACGCCGCCCGCCCGGACGACACGGGCGACGGTGTCTCCTGGGCCACCGCCAAGCAAACGATCGGCGCGGCCCTCGCTGCGTCCGGGGTCAGCGACACGGTCCTCGTGAAGCACGGCACCTACGCCATCGGGGAAGCGCTGGTCCTGACGAGCGACCGACTCCTCGGTTCGGATGACGGCACGCACGACGGCTGGGCCGAAGCCCTGCCCGACTCCGGCCTTTGCATCGTGGCCGCCGACGCGACCTGCCGCGTGCTGACCATCAGCGGCGCCGCCGTGACCGGCGCGACCGTGGTGCGGGGCTTCACCTTCACCGGGGGGGACGCCACGAGCGAGGGCGACCCCAACAACGGCTATGGCGGCGGCGTGGATATCAGCGCCGGGGCCGACCCGGTGATCGAGCGCTGTCGCGTCACCGGAAACCTCGCCGGGCACACCTTCAACGGCAGCGGCGGCGGCATCAGCGTGCGGGGCACGGGCTCCGCACCCGAGATCCGACACTGCCGCGTCGATGACAACACCGGCTCCTCGGCGTGGTACGCCTACGGGGGCGGGGTCTACTGCGGCGCGGGCACGGCGCCCCACATTCACGACTGCACGATCGCCGGCAACCGCGGCTCCACGGCGCGCGTCGGCTACGGCGGGGGCATCGCCTGCTCGCAGAGCGACGCCATCATCCGCTCGTGCGCGATCGTCGGGAACATCGGCACGACGCTCAGCGCCGGTGTCGGCGGCCGCGGCGGCGGGATCTACATCTACCCGGCCAGCACGCGCGTCGAATCCTGCACCATCACCGACAACGTCGCCACGGAAGCGAACTCGGGCGAGGGCCACGGCGGGGGGATCTACACCGAGGGCGGCGCGAACGTCCAGATCCTCGACAACCCCTGCATCGCCCGCAACATCGCCTCCGTGCGCGGTCGCGGCAGCGGGGGCGGCATTTCCACCGGGGGCGGTCCGCTGATCAGGGGGAACGTGGTGGAGGACAACGTGGCGTCCGCCTCGAGCAGCGCCTCGGAATACTACCGGTACGGCGCGGGCGGCGGCATCCGGCTGGCCGACAGCAACACGAGGGTCCTCGAGAACATCGTCCGCGGCAACACAGCCAGCCTGCACGGGGCCGGCTATGGCGGCGGCATCTACTTCGAGTCCACGAACACGATCGAGCGCAACGTGATACGGCTCAACGTGGCCAGCGCCGCCACGCCGGGATACGGGGGCGGGGCCTACACCGGTGGCGGGTACCGCACCTCGTTCCGCAACAACACGGTCGTCGCCAACGCCAACGTCGTCGCGCCGGGGGCCACGGGCGCAGGCAGCGGCCTCTACCACGGCACGAGCAGCAACCCGTACGTCGAGAACAACATCTTCTGTGACCACGACATCCCGGGCAGCGACGGCGTCGGCGTCCATTCCGACGTGGCCATGCCCGTCGGGTACAACTGCTTCGACAACAACGCTGGCGGCCACGTCAACGCGCTCGTGACATCCTCGGAGCAGATCGATGCGGATCCGCAGTTCACGGATCCGGCGTCCGGCGACTTCACGCTCCGGTTCGACTCCCCCTGCATCGAGGCCGGGAACCCCGCCACCACGGTGCCCGCGAACGGCGGCTGGCGCGTGGATTGCGGCGCCTTCGAGTACACGGGCACGCGCCACTGGCGCGCGATCGCCGGCGCCGGCGAGTACCTGTTCGGCGGGCGCGTGAGGGCCAAGGTGAATCTGGCGGACGCAGGGGCGCTCACCGCCATCGACATGGTGGTCCACCCAGGCGAGCGTCACCCCGAGGCTCCGGGCAGCGTGGCCCGCTCCTACGCGATCGAGGCCGCGGGCAGCGGGGGGCTCTTCGACCTGACCCTCAGCTACCTCGACGAAGAGCTGGAGGGGGAGGACGAGAGCAGCCTCGCTCTCTGGCGGCGTCAGGGCTCGGGATGGGAGGGTCCCAAGCCCGCCATCGCGGCCGACATGGCGGCCAACTGGCTCACGGCCGGCGCGCAGACCGCATTCAGCGAGTGGGTGATCGCTGCGGACCTGGACCTGACGGGCGTGGGGGACGCGCCGGCCATCGCGGCCGGGATCGCGCTGGGACCGAACCGCCCCAATCCGTTCAACCCCCGCACGACGCTCGCGTACCGGCTGCCGTTCGCCATGCGCGCGCGGCTGACCGTGCATGACGTTGCCGGCCGCCTGGTTCGCACGCTCGAGGACGCAGATCGGCCTGCCGGCGATCATGTGGCCGTCTGGGATGGTCGCGACGCGGCCGGCCGCGCTGTGGGGTCGGGCAGCTACTTCGCGCGGTTGCGGGCGGGAGACATGGTCGTCGTCATGCCCATGAGCCTCGTGAGGTGACGCGGGCTCCGGCGAACGCCTCCGGATCTTCCCACGAGGGCAGGCCGCGGCAGATGCCGCGGCTTGCTCCTGTAACTTCCCCAGTCCCCAGCCGTATGAACCCCTTGTTTCAACAACCGGTCAGCACGCACGGGGTGGATCCGGCAAGACAATGCCGGACAATGGCTTGCGAAAAACGGGAGGGTGCGCGATGAAGTCGGGAACGCAGCTGATCCTGGCCCTGGCGCTTCTGGCCGCGGGCGGGGGGGCCATGGCCGAGGAGGTCGCGGGGCTGCCGCTGCACGTGCAGCGGCTCGACGACGCCGCGATCCGGGTCTGGGTGGGCGACCACATCTCGTCCACCGCCACGATCGCGATCGCGACGGACGACGGCATCGTCGTCTTCGACACGGTGGGCAATCCGCTGATCGACGCGCAACTGCGGCAGGTCATCGCGCGCGAGCTCGGGCGCGACGACTTCCGCTACCTCGTGAACACCCACGAGCACAGCGACCACACCTGGGGCAATTCGGTCTACGCCGATTGCACCATCGTGGGGCACGAGCGCGTCGCGGCGGGGATGGTGCCGCGTGCGGGCAACCGCGACCGGATCCTGCAGTGGCGGCGTGAGGAGATCGCCGAGTTCGAGAAGCAGCTCGCCGACCCGCCCGCGGATCCCGCGGCGGCGGCCAAACTCCGCGAACAGCTGATCGTGGCACAGTTGAGCCTCGCGAACCACGAGTCGGAGCCGGAGTTCGTCGCGCCGACGAAGACCTTCACGGGCCGGATGACGCTGCGCGTGGGGGGCACGACCATCGATATGTACGATATCAGCGGCATGCACTCTGAGAGCGACATCGCGATCCTCATCCCCGAGCACGGCTTGCTGCTGACCGGCGACACGATGTCCGACCGCTGGCTGACCGACACGCCGGGCTGCCTGGCCTCGTTCATGGCCCGCCCCGGCGTCCCTCACGACTTCCCGCGCATGCTCGCGAACTGGGACCTCCTGCTGGCGCGCAAGAACGACATCCGCCTGCTGCTTCCGGGCCACTGGAACGGCGAGCTGTCGATCGCTGGCTTCGCGGCGCGCGTCGAGTACGTGCGCGCGCTCTGGGACGGCGTGCAGGCCGGAATCGCCGCCGGCAAGAGCCTCGCGGACCTGCAGACCGAGCTGGCCCTGGATACCCGCTTCCCCGAACTCGCGACGAGTCCGGGGTGCAACGTGCGCACCAACCGCACAACCGTCCAGGAAATGTACTGCACCGCCACCGGGCAGGAGTCGGCGGCGCAGCGTCTGTACGCGCTGATCGACGAGGGGGCCGAGCAGAACGCCGTCCGCGCGGTCGTGGCCGCCCGCGACGCCAGGCCCGCCCGCTACTTCTACGACGAGAACGAAGTCAACGGCCACGGCTATCGCTTCCTGCAGGAGAACCGCGTGCCGCAGGCCATCGCGATGTTCCGGGCCTATGTCGAGCTGTTCCCCGAATCGTGGAACGCCTACGACAGCCTCGGCGAAGCGCTGCTGGCCGCGGGCGACGTGGCGGGCGCCACCGCGATGTACGAGAAGTCGCTGGCGCTCAACCCCGCCAGCCAGAGCGGCAAGGACGCGCTGGCGCGCATCCGGGGCGAGGGGGCCGCGCAGTAGCGTAACTGACGGCGCGACGGGAACGGGGCGGCCAGGGGGAAGGCGGCGACGCCGGCCTCCTGGCCGCCGCGGTTTCTAGAACTGCCCGAGATCGATGCGCCCCGTGGCGAGCGTGCGCTCCCGGCCGTCGTCGGTCCGCACGGCCCTCACCACCGCCTCGTAGCGGTTGTTCGACCCGCAGCCGCACGGCCCGAGGTAGGCGCCCTTACCGTAGCGGACCGCGCGGTGCCGGTGCTCGAGCTTCACGCCCTCGGGCAGCACCTCGCTGTTCTCGCGGAACGAGGGCACCTCCACCTGCTTAGCCCCCGCCGCCGCCAGGCGCACCGCGCCGTGCCCGCCGCCGCGGGACCGGCCGGCGGGGAGCCGGCGCAGCCGGCGAGCAGGCACGACAGGAGGGCGAGAGCGGAACAGGCGGAGAGCGCACGCATCGACATCCTCTCCAGTGCGGTCGGGTGGATGGGGTGAAGGTAGGGCACCGTCCGGGGGTCAGCCACGCCGGAGACCATTGTCGGCGAAGAGTCGGTAAACCCGCCCGGCAACCGCTGCGCGGTGCTATAATGCAAGCTCACCCGACGGTAGCCGTCAGAGGGGGCTCGACGGCCACCAATCTCCTTTCGGCCGGCTCCGCCCGACGGTGGGATCCGGCCCACGGGGTCTCGCCCTACATCGCGCCGCTCTTCTCGACTGCAAGCGGATCCATAAGGCTCGGGACGGCGACCGGGCTCGCTGCGCTGAACAACCTGCACACGCGCCACATCTCGCTGCCGGTCGCCTGGGAGGTGATGTCGGCATGTCGGGCGCTCACAGGCTTGCGCCAGCGGCAACGATCCTGATCCTGCTTCTGCTCACGCTCGCGGGGCCGCGAGGTACGGGGCCACCAACTGGCGAGGCCGCGCCGGCCCGCGCGCCTTCCCACGCCATGACGAGTTGCGTGATGTCGGCGGCCGGGAGCCCCGGCGTGGCGGCCGGGCGGCGGGGCGTGGGCAGCCTCGGCCAGCCGACACCGATCGGGATCGGCGCGGCGGACGGACGGCAGCTCTACGCCGGCTTCTGGGGGATTGTCCGTCGGCAGGTCGTGACCGGAGCGCCGCCGGGGCCAGCGACGGACCGTCTCCTGCAGAACACTCCCAATCCGTTCAACCCCGCCACGGTCATCGAGTGCGTCGTGTCCGCGCCGGGACGGGTTCGGCTCGAGATCTTCGGCCTGCGCGGCGAGCGCATCCGGAGCCTGCTCGACGCCGAGCTGCCCGCCGGACGGCATCGCGCGCTCTGGGACGGCCGCGACGACGGCGGGCGCGCCGTCGCATCGGGGGTCTACTTCTACCGGCTGCGCGCCGGCGAGTTCAGCGCGATCCGCAAGCTGACGCTCGTCAGGTGAGCGAGGAGGGTGTCATGAATCGACGGTGGCTTGCGGCAGCGCTCGCGGTGGCGATCGCCGCCATTCCGGCCGCGGTGCCGGCGGTCTCGCCGGTGCCCCGCCTCATCAACTACCAGGGCCTGCTCGTGAACCAGGATTCCGGGCAGCCCCTGCAAGGAGCCCATGACCTGACTTTCCGCATGTACGACGGCGACCTCGTGGATTCGACGCTGCTCTGGGAGGAACTCCACCCAGGCGTGACTGTAACGGACGGGCTCTTCAATGTGATCCTGGGCGGAACGACGCTGCTGACGGACCACCTGTTCGGGCAGGCGGAGCGCTGGCTCGGCACCTCGGTGGATGGTGATGCGGAGATCGCCCCGCGCATGCGGCTCACGGCCGTGCCCTGGGCCCTGCGCGCCGCGGTGGCCGACTCGCTGGTGGGCGGGGGGAGCGGCGGGACCGACGCGGACTGGATCCTGTCCGGTAGCGACATGTACGCCGGCGTGTCCGGAAACGTCGGCATCGGGACGACTAACCCCGCGTCGAAGCTGGATGTTGCGGGGGGAAGCGTCGAGATCCGCAGGGGCGTCGACCGCCTGCAGTACATTCAGCTCACCAGCAACAGCAGCATCGCGAATTCGCTCGTTGGCTTTTCCCGAACGAGCAACAAGAAACCGCTCTACATCCAGAGCCTGCACGACAACACCGAGCTGCCCTCCGGCGAGAGCTGGATGCGGTTCTCGGTGGGCAGCGTCGCCGCGCCGGTGCACGCCCTGAACATTCGCGAGAACGGGAACGTCGGTGTCGGCACCTTCGACGCCCTGCAGAAGCTGGACGTGGCGGGCACCACGCGCACGCAGGGCTTCCAGATGCCGACGGGGGCGAGCGCAGGTTACATCCTCACCTCCGACGCGTCCGGAACCGGCACCTGGCAAGTTCCGGGCGCCACGGGGGCGGACGGGGATTGGATCATCGCGGGCAGCAACATCCACCTGGCAGTGTCCGGCTTCGTTGGCGTTGGCACCACCAGCCCCAACTGCAAGCTGGACGCCCTCTCGGGTTCCATGCGCGCGGAGTTGTGCGATGTCGACTCGGATGGAATGCTCAGCAACTACGCGGGCGTCAGGGGCACCTACGGCACCAGTGCCTCCGGCTACCTCGGCCACCACAACAGCTCGCCCCTTGGCTCGTCGTACCACGGCGTCTACGGAGAGGGCTCGGGGGGCACGTACGCCTTCGGCGTTTCGGGTTACAACGGCGACACCTACAACTACGGACGACTCGGGACGCCGACCGCCGGGGCCGTGGGCGGACACGCATCAACCGCGAACTTCGGCGAGCTGGGCACGAGCGGCTACGGCGTCAGGGGCGTCAACAAGCTGGACGGCCCCGGCGACAATGCCGGTGTGTACGGGGTGAACGAGGCGACGAACAACTTCGGCTATCTGGGCGGTGATTTGCTCGGCGCCTATGTCAGGAACGGCGGCACGGCCAACTACGTGCAGATGGGAGCCGAATCGTACGCGCTGAGGGCCCAGGCATTCAGCGGCGACGCGGCCCTGTTCTACGGAGCCGTCAAGGTCATGGGCGGTCGGCTGACCGTGGACGAGATCGAGATCACCGGTGGCGCCGACCTTTCCGAGAAGTTCGAGATCCGCCATCCCGGCGGCGCGCAGGCTGCCACGCCCGGCATGCTGGTCTGCATCGACCGGCAGCATCCGGGCCAGCTCGTGATCAGCGCCCGGGCGTATGACCGCACCGTGGCCGGCGTCATCAGCGGCGCGGGGGGTATCGCGCCCGGCGTGTCCATGGGGCAGTCAGGCTCGCCGGCCGATGGCGCCAGCCCTGTAGCGCTGAGCGGTCGGGTCTTCTGCCTCGCCGACGCGGAGGGCGGGGCGATCGAGCCAGGTGACCTGCTCACAACCTCGGCCACGCCCGGGCACGCGATGAAGGCCGCCGACCCGAGCCGCGCTCACGGCGCGGTCATCGGCAAGGCCATGACGTCGCTCGCGGAGGGGCGCGGCCTGGTCCTGGTCCTGGTCAACCTGCAGTAAGGAGGCGGGCCGCCATGAGCAAGCGAACACGCGCCCTGACGCTCGCGGTCGCCGCGCTCCTGCTTCTCGCGATCGCGCCGGACGAAGGCCGCGCTCTCACGCGGTTTCCCCCGGGTGGCACGGGAATGACCGAGGCAATCGACGAGCTGCTCAAGGAGCTGCCGCCCGGACAGGATCGGATCCGCATCGACGACATGGTGTTCCGCGTCGACAGCGTGACCAAGTCGGGATTCGAGTCGAATCCGTGGCCAGGCGGCGTGGTGTACTACCAGTTCGATCCGGCGTTCACGGCCGTCATGCGGGACTCCGTGCGCGCCGGGTGCGCGCTGTGGGGCCGGGCGGCCAATCTCACCTTCGTGGAAGGCGTGGCGCCCAACCCGTTCGAGTCGCACATCTACATCTTCGACGACGGCAGCGGCAATTTGTCGGAGGTCGGTTACCAGGTCTTCCCCCAGGAAATGAGCATCCACTCCTGGGGTGAGCCCATGGTCAGCTTTCTCGTCGCGCACGAATTCGGGCACGCCCTGGGCTTCTGTCACGAGCACCAGAGGACCGACCGCGATACGTACGTGTCGATCGTCTACGCCAACATCCGGGACGACAAGGAGCACAACTACGAGTTGCGGGACTCCGTGAACCTGACACCGTACGACTTCGACTCCATCATGCACTACCCGGCCGGAGGCGCTTTCCTGGAGCCGGGCCTCGTGTGTCCTCCGGACTGCGCCATCATCGTGCAACAGCCGTGGCACGACGAGTGGCAGGACAGGATCGGCCAGAGCGATCACCTGAGCGCCTACGACATCCAGGGCATGGCGACCGTCTACGGGGCGCCCTGCCAAGGACCGATCTACGTGCACGCTTTCGCGACGCCCATCGGCGCCAACGGCAGCCTCGCGCGCCCGTTCCCCCTGCTCGCGCAAGGCCTGGCGTTCGCCTGCGATGGGGCCGAAGTCCGCCTGTTCGCCGGCAGCCAACCCTTCGCGCCGGTCACGATCGGTCAGCACGTGGTGCTGAGTTCGTACGGGGGGACGGCGATCATCGAGTGACGGGCCGACGCATCGGCCCAGGGAGGTGCGTCATGATCCGCTGGTCGTTTCTACTGGCGGCGATCCTGCTGGCGAACGCCCCGGCGGCGACGTGCCAGAGCCACTACTACCTGCCTCTCGAGCAGGGAAACGACATGTGGTACGCCAATTCGCACGGCGGGGCGCTCAGCTGGCACCTGTACATCCGCGGCTACGAGGAGGGGGCGAGCTGTCGCATCGAGGAGGATCTCACCCACGGCAGCCGGTGGTGCACCCTGCTGCGCGGAAACGACGAAGGGGACGTGTTCATCGTGGGTTCGTGCGATCCAACCGGCTACCTCGACGAGCCGCTGATGATCATCGACGGCCCCCTCTACGTTGGGAAAAGCTGGGGCCGGTCGTGGGGCGAGTGGAACCAGTACTACAGCAACTACGGCGTGGCGGCCGAGGAGGACATCCAAGTGCAGGCCGGCACCTTCCACTGCTACCACGTGGTCAACGCAGTCTACGACGGATCGACCAGCTACGAGCTGCACTACCACGCCTGGTACGCCGACGGCGTCGGCCTTGTCCGGTTCAGCTGGCCCTGCTTCTGGTGCGACTGGGGTCTGGCTTATGCCATCATCCCGGTGGAGCAGGACTCGTGGGGGGGCGTGAAGTCGATGTATCGATGAGCATGCTGAGGACTCGCCTTTCCGCTGCCCTGTCAGCCGTCTGATCGGCCATGAGTCCTCTGCAACAGCCAGCCCAGGGCAGCTGCTGCGAACGCGATCACGAGGGGCGCAACCAGTCCCGCGCCGAGCCCGCGCCATTCCGCCGCCACCAGCGGTCCTGCGACGAGGAGCGCCGCCAGCCACGGGCGCAGGCCCACAAGCGCGGCGAGCGCTGCCGCGAGCACGATGAATGCGACCGTGACGGCGGTGTCGTCCCAGCCCGGGCGCGTATCCAGGAAAGCGATGGTGAGGCCGGCCGCGAGCGCGAGTCCGGTCAACAGAGCGGTCGTGGGGCGAGAGGTCCTGGTCACGCCTTATGGTCCAGTTGGCACAAGCCGCGGCGCCGCCGGCGGACCGACACGGCCCACACGTCACGGAACGTTCACACGGTACGCAAGCTGTGGCGCGTCGCAAGGACGGCGCGATCGCGCTGGACCGCGCCGCCCTATCCGCAGCGAAGGCCGCCGGGACTAGTCGATGCTGACCGGAATCTGCCGGCCAACGTACTCCTCGGCCTTGGGCAGCTCGATCGTCATGATGCCGTTGCGGCAGCTCGCCTTGACCTTGTCCGCCTTGACGCGGTGCGGCAGCTGCACGGAGCGCTGGAATGCGCCGACCACGTGCTCGCGGTGCAGATAGCGCCCTTCCTTCCGCTCCTCGCGCTCCTCGCGGCGCTCGCCGCGCACCAGGAGCATCTCGCCCTCGAGCGTGACCTGCACGTCCTTGGGATCGATGCCCGGCAGCTCGAGTCGCGCGATGAAGCGGTCCTTCTCCTCGAGCAGGTCCATGGCGGGGTACCAGGCACGCTGCTCGTCGCGTCCCTCGCTGAACATCTCGAAGAAGCGCTGGAAGAACGGATCACGCGCGAGGGGATCCAGTTCCGTCCTGGGGTTCCAACGAATCAGGGCCGACATGACCATTCCTCCCTTCACGTTCCGGCGGCACCGACTTCCGCCGGTGGTGGCGCCTCGCCCGGGGGCGCAGGCGGGTGATCGATCCTGTAGCCGGATCGGGGTCGATATGACCGGGACGTAGGGAGATTCAAGCGCTGTGCCTGACGCGATAAATCATAATATCAATAATTTC
>CAYLZN010000188.1:0-603 GCA_964387935.1 uncultured Vicinamibacteraceae bacterium
CGACGCGCGCTTCGTGCTGATGCCGCTGCCGCTGGCCCAGCGCCTGCTCGACACCAGCGCCATCTCGTTCTACGGCATCGCCCTGCGGGACCCGGATCCGGCGGCGGCGATCCGTTTCGCCGCTGCGCTGAACGACGCGGCGCACGCGAGTGGCCTTGCCATCGTGGCCACGCCGTGGCGGGAACACCTGCACGGGGAGCTGTATCGTCGCGGCATGGGCGTGCTCGGCGCGTACCGGGCCCTGGTCATTGTCGTCGTGGTCGTCATCGCCGGCATGTCGGTCTTCACGACCATGCTCAAGGCCGTCAACGAGCGCGTGCGGGAGATCGGCACGCTGCGCAGCCTCGGTTTCCGCCGCACCCACACCGTGCGGCTGTTCTCGCTGGAGGCGGCGTTGCTGGCGCTCGTGTCGTCCGCCGCAGGGTTCGTGGTGGCCGCTGCGGCCATCGCGGTCGTGAACGCATCCGGCCTGAGCTACTCGGCCGGCGTGGCGTCGCAGCCCATTCCGCTCACCGTGAGCCTGCGGCCGGACACCGCGCTGGGAGCGGTGTGCTTTCTCACAGCCGTGGCCGTCCTCGCAGCCTGGCGGCCCGCGCGCCGCGC
>CAYLZN010000188.1:613-9134 GCA_964387935.1 uncultured Vicinamibacteraceae bacterium
CTCAGCGACGCGTAGCGGCGCCACGGAATGCCGGTCGAAATCGCCGTGCTATAGTCCGGGCATGGATCCTCTGGCGGGTTCGGCGTGGAGTGCGCCCGGCACGGTCGAGGGCTTCGCGCAGTCCCAGCCGAACCCCGTGCTGATGCAGTTCGGCGAGCAGGAGTCGCAGCGGCGGGCGGGGGGATGCCTGCTCGACATCGGCTGCGGGGCCGGCCGCAACGCGGTGCCGCTGGCGCGTCAGGGCTGGCAGGTCACAGGGCTCGACCTGTCGTGGCCCATGCTCGAGGCTGCGGCGCGGCGCGCGAAGGACGAGCAGGTCTCGGATCGGACCCGGTTCGTGCTCGCCCCCATGGACGTGCTGCCGGTGGGGGATCGCACGGTCGATTTCCTGATCGCGCACGGCATCTGGAACCTCGCCCGCTCGGGCGCCGAGTTCCGCCGCGCGCTCGCAGAGGCGGCGCGCGTCGCCACGCCGGGAGCCGCGCTGTTCCTCTTCACCTTCTCCCGCAACACGTTCCCGCCCGGCGCAGCGCCCATCCCGGGCGAAACGTTCGTGTTCACCCAGTTCTCCGGGCAGCCTCAGTGCTTCCTCACCGCCACCCAGCTCGTCGACGAGCTGGGCGCGATGGGCTTCGTGCCGGACCCGGCGGTGGCGTGGCGCGAGTACAACCTGCCTCCACCGGGCATGGTCCGCAGCGGCGCGCCGGTGATCTACGAATGCGCGTTCCGGTACCACGCGCGCGCCTGATCGCCGTGCCCCGTGGGTCTCACCACGGATGGACGACGACCTCGCCGAAGTCCTCCAGCCGCGCCTTGAACTGTGGGTGCTCCGCCCGCCGAATGGCCTCGAGGGGGCCGACGAGAACGGCGACGAGCTGGTCGGCCTTGAAGTACTTCTGCGCGGCGGCGAGCACCTGAGCCCTGGTGACGTCGCGGATGGCACCCTCGTACGTGCGGCTCCACGTGTGGTTCCCGTCGAAGAACCGCTCCTCGGCCAGCGACAGCGCGGTCGCGTGCGCGCCGGAGAACCGCATCTGAAACGCGCCCTCGACGAGCGCGTGCTTCGCGATGTCCAGATCCTCGTCCGACACGTCCGTCGCGATGCGGCGCCATTCGGTGTCGATGATCTTCAGCAGGAACGCGATCGATTCCGGCCGTCCGAGCGTCACGGCGTACGCAGGCGCCGCCACGCGGAATCCCGCCGGCACGTACGACGACGTGTCGTTGGACAGTCCGCGCATTTCCCGGCTCTCCGCGAAGAGCCTGGCCCTGAAATGCCCCTCGGCGGTCGCGGGCGGACGCTCGGCGTGGACGCGCTTCCAGATGGCGCCCCCGCCGCCCAGGATGTAGTTGGCCACCTCGAGCGCCGCGTGGTCGGCCACCCGGCCCTGGCGCCCGAGGTGCCCCACGATCATCCATCCCTGCAGCGTGTTCGTGTCGAACACATGGACCTTCCGGCCCTCGGCCGTGGACACCGGCGGCAGGACGGCACGGGTCACCGTCGTGCGCGTCCAGGGCGTCGCGAAGAGCGCCTGCCGCAGGGCGCGGACGGTGTCCTCCCGCGACAGCCCGCCCGACGCGGCGAGGACGATGTTGCTGGGGACGACGAACTGGCGATGGAACGCGCGGAGATCGTCGAGCGTGATGGCGGCCAGGCTCTCGCGTGTGGGACCCCTTCCGGCGGGGTGATCGCCGTAGATCAGGCGCGGGAACTCGAACTCGGGTCGCGCCCGCGGGTCGTCGGGATTCCACCCGCGCACGGGTCCGCGCCGGCGGCAGGCCTCGAGCGTCGCCGCGTCCAGCCGCGGCGCCCGCAGCAGCGACGCGAACAGGCGCAGGCCCTCGTCCAGATCCTCGTTGAGGAGCGAGAGGCTCACCCGCGTGTGCTCGTTGTCCACGTCGGCAACCAGGCGGGCATCCATGGCGGCCAGGCGGTCGAGGAAGGTGGTGGCCGGAAGGTCGGCCGGTCCCGCGTTCGTCATGGCGAAGGCCAGGGCTTCCGCCAGGCCTTCCTTGCCGGGCGGATCGTCCAGCCGGCTCGCCCCGACGAGCGCCGTGAGCGACACCGTCGGCGTTGTCGCGTCGGTGGCCACGTAGACAACGAGCCCTTCACCCAGGTCCACCGCGTGCGCAGCGGGGTCGGGCTGCCTGAACCCGGACGGCGGGAACGTCAGGCGGGACGGGCTGTCGAAGGGCACGATCGCGCGCTGCGCCTCCGCGGGCGGCGCGCACAGCAGCAGGGTCAGGAGACCGATGGTCCGGCGTGGCGAGAAGGGGTTGGCACTCGACATGGCGTCACCTGCCCGCGGCCGTGCCGGCTGGCGTCGCAGCGGGGGCTCGCCGGGCGATGCCGATGATGCGGTTGGATTCGACGAAGTACTTCCTGGCCACGGCCTGCAGCTGCGCGGCCGTGACCGTCTGGAGCGCGTCCATCTCCGCAAACAGCGTCCGCCACGAATCCATGATCTCGTAGTGTCCGAGGTCGAACGCGACATCGTCCCAGTTGAGCCGGCGTCGTTCCCAGGCGGCACGCCGCCTCTTCTTCGCGGCGGCGATCGTGCGCTCCTCGAGCGGCGCGCGGCCGAGCGCGTCGACGGCGTCGGCCATCGCCGTCCTGAGCGCCGGCAGATCCTCGTCGCGTCCGGTGCGCGCGACGATGTTCAGCGTGGCAGGAAGGCTGAAGCGGTCGGTGTGCGTGACGACCGTGTTGGCCGAGACCGCTGACGCCGGACCCGGCGCGAGCAGGCGGCTGCCGAGCGGCCCGCGCGGGTCCGCGAGGATCTCGCGCCAGAGCTCCACGGCTGGCCGATCGGGGTGACCGACGCCAGGGATCCGGTGTCGCAGGTCGATGGCCGGCCCGAATCGTGGAGTGTGCATCTCCACCGTGATCACCTCCTGGTGCACCGGCTCGATCGCATATGTATCGTGCGTCTCGGCCGCCCGCGGGAGCCGGCCGAAGTACTCGCGCGCCAGCCGCTCGACCTGAGGCAGGGTCGTGTCGCCGACGAAGACGAGAATCGTGTTGTTGGGCACGAACCAGGTTTCGTAGAGGCGCCGCGTGTAGTGCCGCTCCAGCAGCGGGAAGTCGGTGGCGTAGCCTTCGTTCCAGTAGACCGGCGAGATGTGGCCGCTCACCGACGCGAGCGTTTCCTTGAAGACCGTGTCGGGCCGGCCCAGGTCACCCAGGCGTTGCTCCCAGAGGATCATCCGCTCGGAGTCGAACTGGCGCCACTGGCTGTTGACCATGCGGTCGGCCTCGACGCGGAAGAACATCTCGAGCGTGTTCGAGGGCAGGTTGATGTCGAACTTCATGTAGTCCCGCTCGGTCGTGGCCGTCAGACGCGCGCCGCCGTGCCGCTGATAGAGGGACATCATCTCGAGCGGGTTGAGCAGCCGCTCGTTCTCGGCGACGGCGCGGGCGATCTCGGCCTCGAGGGCCTGGATGCGCGGCGTGGTCACCTGGCGCTGGTAGTCGAGGAACACGCCCCGCTGCCTGAGCTCGCGACGGGCGCGGTGGCGTTCCTGGATGAGTTCGGCCTCGAGGTCGTGGATGCGCTGCAGAATCGGCTGCTCGCGCGCCCAGTCGCGGGTACCGATCGTGGCCGTTCCCTTGAACATCAGGTGCTCGAGGTAGTGCGCACTGCCGAGGCGTCCGGGTTCTTCGACGACCGCGCCGAAGTGCGTGAGAATCTTGCAGGCCACGCGCGGCTGGGAGTGATCCTCGACGACGAGCATGCGCAGCCCGTTGTCGAGGCGGGCCTCCTGCACCGTGGGCCACCGGTCTGCGGCAACCGCTGCGCCGGCGCTCACGGCGAGGAGCAGACCGGCCATGACGGACGGCCACGCGATGGCGGGGAACGGATCCAGTCGTGTCACAGTGCGCCTCCTCGGCGGCCGGGTCAGGACCCGGGGCCCTCAGGTCCGGATGAACGCTGGTGCGCGCACATTCTCGGCCAACCACGTGCCCGCCGCAAGGCCCTCGCGGCCGGACTTCGCGGCGGGATTCAGGGGGCGTCGGGTGTATCATTCGGACGTCCAATCAGTCGCGGCCACTCACTCGACGCAGGAGGACTGCCATGCCTCGCTTCGTGCCCGCGCTCGTTGTCCTGGTCGTTGCCCTCGCCCGGCCCGAGGCCGCCGGCGCCCAGCCCTGGCCGCCCTTTGCCGTGGATCCGGGCGTCCGCGTCAAGATTGGCGAGGAGCGGCTGGCGAACGTGGTCTCGGTCGAAGGCCCGCTCTTCACCACGAGTGTGCTCACCTTCCGGGACGGCGCCGGTGGAGGCGTGCGCAAGACGGCGGGTTCCTCGACACCCGGGGACATCATCGTCCGGCGGAGCGTTCGAACCGACGATGTGTTGTGGGGCTGGTACCAGCAGGTGCTGAGTGGCGACCTGCAGCGGAAGGACATCTCGATCATCTTCGCCGGACCCGGCGCCCAACCTGGCGTGCGCTTCGACCTGACGCGGTGCTTCCCTTCCGGGTACGCGCTTCATGCAGGGACCGGAGCCTTCGTCGTGACGCCGGTCGAGGCGGTCACGATCGCGTGCGAGGGCGTGACGCGCTCGGGACTGTGATGGGACACGGCCCCACGGCAGAGCCCTGGGGCCGCCTGCACTTCGCGGGTGAGCATACGTAGGTCCGTATGCCGGGGATGGAGGGCGCGCTCGAGTCCGCCGAGCGCGCCGTCAGCGAGATCGTCGCGCGCGCTCCGGCGCGCGCGTAGCGGCTACTTCCACTCCCAGATCTGCGAACGCGTGTGGCCCTGGCTGTCCACCTCGTATTCGAAGATCTGCGCGATGCCGTTCAGGCGCGACCACTGGGCCGCGGTGCTCTGGGAGTAGATGGCGCCGCGGTAGCTCACGCTGCCGTCGTTCTTCATCGTCCCCACGCCCGAGCCCGTCCACGTGGCCGTGCTGCCGTCCTTTCCCGTCAGGACGCCCTGCCCTTCGCCGAACAGGGTGCCATCGGGCCGCAGGATGGAGCAATACGTCGCGAGTTCCGAGAACTCGATGCCCCGGAGCTTGCCCGTTGACTGAAAGCACGTCTCCATCCGGGGCGGGCCGCCCGGATTGGGCAGCACTCGCTGCGTGGTCACCTTCCCCGATCCTTCGCCGACCTTTTCGCCGAGCATACGGATCCTCCTTGTGGAAAAGACGCGACCGACCGGCTGTTGTGGAAGCCCTGCGTGCAGCATTCCATCTGCGTCGGGCTCGATCAGGGCCTGGCGCGACCTGCGAGACCGGACCAAGGATCCCCTTGGTTCCGTCCAGGGCCACCTGCGCAGCTTTCTTGAACGACATTGGAAGGAAGCAATTGTCGAGCCATCGACGAGGAACTGCGGGGCGGAAACGATTCTTTGCGGGCCGGCGCCAGTGTCCCAGAATCCGACACGGTGTTCCGGGTGACTGACACACCGGCTTGCGGCTAGCGGCCAGTGGCTCGCGGCGGCGGGCGGCGGGCGGCGGGCGGCCGATGTGCTCGAACACGTCATAGCGCCCGAGCCTGGTCCCTCGCGTCAGCATGCGTGGCGCGCGTCACGGCAGGAAGGCCGCAGCATAGACCCATCGCCCGTCGCGCTGCTCGAACACGTTGAACGAATCGTAGTCCGAGACCCGCGACGACCCGTCCGCGTTTCGATACACGAGGTGGCCGTGTCCGGTGGCCACGGCGATCGGGCCCCATCGCCGCACGGCGATCAGGTCGTAGCGGCCCTCGACGATCTCCGGATCGGTCGGGAGGGCCTGCAGCAGATCGGCCTTCGTTCGAACCGTGCCGGCACGACTGATGGCGGTGTAGTCGTCCGCGTACAGGCGGTCCAGGGCGGCGCGATCCTTCCGCTGGTGTCCGGCGACGATCGCCTGCTTCACCGCGGTGACGGCCGCCTTCGTGGCTTCATCGGCGGCCCATCCCTGCCTGGCGCCCGTTCCGGCCGTGGCGCCTGCGCCAAGGAGAATGCCGGCCAGGAGCGTGGCTGCGAGCTTTGGCACCATGACTGCGCTCCGTGACGTGTTCGCGCGCAACTCTTCGCGAGGGTGCTGGAAGGTCCGATTCTACCGCCGATCACCGGCTTGCGGCATCACCGGCTGGCGGCGGGCGGCAGGAAGTGCTCGAGCACCCAGGGCTCGCGAATCGGCTGGCCGGCCGTGAAAGCCGGCTGACGCCCGTCCGGGCTCACGGCGAGGGCACGCAGGGCGGGCATCTCGATGCCCGTGGGCCGAGGGTCTCCTCCAGTCACGGGCATGCGCCAGACCGCTGCCGGCGCGCCCTCCGGCCCGGCCGCCTGCCCGACGGGCGATCGGACGAAGTAGAGCGACGCGCCGTCAGGATTCCAGGCGACGTCGGTGATGCGCTCGGTGCCGCCCAGGCGCAGCAACTCGCGGGAGGCGCCGTCCCGCGCCCGCACGACCAGCGTCGACGCCTCCTCGCGCCTCACGATCAGCGCCAGCGTACCGTCGGCGCGCGACACATCGAACGGACCGCTCCAGGTCTCGGGCTCGAAATCGAACACGGGCTCGGTCCGACCGGTGTCGAGTTCGTGCCGGTACAGGCGGGAGCGACCCTCGTGGAACCTGGTGTAGAGGATGGAGCGACCGTCGTGACTCCAGCGGGCGCCGCCGAGCGAGGTTTCCTGCTCCGATGGGACGGTCAGGACCGGCGTCGTCGTCCCGCGCTGCGGATCGACGAGGTGAAGCCAAAGCGCCCGGAGGCGTCACTGCCTTTCACCAGGACACTCCTTGTGACCGGCACGTCCATCGGCGCACCCGGTGCAGGCACGCTCGAGGCTGTGGGTGATCCCAGGGCAGCCAGGCGCTGATGCGGGTTGGTCAGCGGGGTGCAAACAATTGTCATGAGCTGTGAACCATGGGCCTGCGACGTGCCCGGGCCTCAGTCAGCCGACGAACTTGTAGCCCTCCCCGTAGATCGACAGGATGTGGCGCGGGCGCGCCGGATCGTCTTCGAGCTTCTTCCGGAGCTTGAGGATGTGCTGGTCGACCGTGCGCGTGGTGGGCGCCTGGTCGAACCCCCACACCTGCTCGAGCAGCCTCTCGCGCGAGACGACGCGTCCGCGATGGCGGATCAGCAGGTGCAGCAGCTCCAGCTCCTTGGGGCTCAGGTCCACGGGAGCTCCATCGCGCGTGGCCTGATGCGCGTCGAAGTCGACCTCGACGGTGCCGAAGCGGTACCGGCCAGTCTCCCCGGCCTGCTGCGGCGGCCGTCGCAGCCGTACCTTGATCCGTGCGACGAGCTCGCGCACGCTGAAGGGCTTGGTCACGTAGTCGTCGGCCCCGATCTCGAGCCCGAGCACGCGATCGACTTCCTCGGCCCGCGCCGTGAGCATGATGATGGGGACCTCGATGCCCTTCGCCCTGAGCGTGCGGCAGACGTCGAGCCCGCTGAGGCCCGGCAGCATGACGTCGAGCAGGATCAGGGCCGGCTGCTCGCGCACGACGCCGTCGAGCACGCGATCGCCCCTCGACACGTGGGCGACGGTATGGCCTTCGCGCTCGAGGTTGTAGCGCAGCGCCACGACCAGGTCGTGCTCGTCTTCGACAATCAGGATCCGGGCCATGCCTCCCCTTCGCTCTCCGGGACCGCCGCCGGGAACACCAGGCGAAACCGACTGCCGGCGCCAGGTGCGCTGTCCACTTCGATCTCGCCACCGTGCGCATCGGCGATGTGCTTGACGAGAAAGAGACCGAGACCGTAGCCGCCCCGGTCCACGCGCGCGCCGCCCCTGTAGAACCGGTCGAAGATCCGCTGCTGCTCGTCGAGCGCGATCCCGACGCCACGGTCGGCCACTTCCAGCACCACCCGGCTGTCGCGGCAAGCGAGGCTCACGGCGATCTCGCGCGACTCGCCCGAGTACTTGGCGGCGTTGTCCAGGAGGTTCACGAGCGCCTCGGCCACCGCGTCCGGATCGTGTCGAACGGGCGGCAGGCCCGGGACGAAGACCTCGGCGACCACGAAGCCGCGGCCTCGAAGGTACCCCCCGTACCCGTCCAGCGTGTCACGGACCACACGTTCCAGCGGCGCGACGGTCAGATGGTAGGGACGCTCGCCGCGCTCGATGCGCGAGAAGCTGAGGACCCGGTCGATCAGGCTGGTGAGCCGGTCCGCCTCGCGCGTGATGACGCCGCAGAACGCGTGTCGGTCGCTATCAACCGGCACGGGATCGGTCGACAGCGTCTCGGCGAAGGCGCGGATGAGCGTGAGCGGCGTCTTGAGTTCGTGCGACACGCCACTGACGAACTCCGCGCGCAGCCGGCTGATCTCGCGCTCGCGGGCGGCATCGCGCACGAGCAGCAGCACGCCCATGCCCAGGACGGCGAGGGTGAGCAGCGTCGAACCTGCGAACACCCAGGATTCGACCCCGGACGCAGCAACCGACGGCGGCTGGTCCGCCTCGAGCACCAGCGTGAATCCGGCGAGCAGACCGGGAAACGGCACGCGAGCCGCGTGGGGGCCGTCTTGAGCATCAGCGGCACGGGAGCTGCGGATCTCGATGCGCGTCCCTGGACCG
>CAYLZN010000188.1:9144-10700 GCA_964387935.1 uncultured Vicinamibacteraceae bacterium
AGCGCACGTGCCAGGGCGGCGGCCGCCTGGTCGCGCAGCCAGGACTGGGAGAGGCCAAACGCTGCGGAGACACCGCCGGGCGCGAGCGTCGACGCCAGCACCGCATGCCCGCGTCCCGATGCGTCAATCGTCACAGCGGACACTTCGCCGGTCTGCCCGGATCCGCGTGGCACGCCGATGGTCTGCAGCGCACGCGCAAGGCGTAGTCCGCCGACGAACGTCGTCTCGGGGCGGGTCGAAGGTGACAGTCCGAGGGCGCCCTCGAGGGCCGCGGCGAAGTAATCCACCTCGTCGGCGCTCAGGCTCCAGCGCCCGCCCACGAGGTCGGCATACGCGTCGCGCAAGGCCCTTCGTGCGTCATCACCCGCCTCGCCCGCTGCGGCGAGTTCGAGCGGCGCGACGAGACCGAACGGCTGGTGTGCCAGATCACGATCGTCACGGTGCGCGCGTGCCAGCGTGCTCCAGGTTCGCCTGGCCTCGGCAGGGCGCCCGCGCCGGGTCTCGCATCGCGCCAGGCGTGCCAGAGCCAGGGCGCGCCAGCCGGGCGCCACCGGCTGCGTGGCCAGGCGCGCATAGAGCACGGCGGAGGCATCGGCCCGGCCCTCGGCCAGCTCGAGACGTTCCGCACGGGCGAAGAGGTCTGCGAACTCGGCCTCCGACCTGCCGCGCGGCTTCGACCCGCCCACGCCACTCAGCCCGGCTGGCATCGGTGCGTGCAGGGCGGGGTGCCGCACGCCGGACGAGTCGAACACGAACACGTGCGCAGCGAAAAGGTGCCGCTCGACCAGTGCCGTCGCAAGCTGCCGTGCCCGGTCGCGAGCCCGCAGGTCGTCGGCTGTTGTGACCGTCCGGGCCAGTTGAGCGGTCGTGGGATCGCGGAAGAACGACGTCGCACGCTCCTGCAGCAGCCGTTCAGTGGCGGATGCCACCTGCGAGGCGACCAGAACGCGGTTGCTGTCCAGCAGTGTCGCCACCGCCTGGCGCTGTCGGGTCACGGACTGCCACGAGAGGCCGAGCAGGACCACCGACGGCACGACGATGGCCGCAAGGAAGATCAGGACAGGCGCCGGCCGGGAGAGAGTCGTGCGGCTGATGCGCCGACCCTACCGCCGCCGCCCACCGCCGTCAAGCGAGCAGTCCAGCCATGCAGCCCGGCCAGCGGCGTCACCGGCTTGCGGCCAGCGGCGGGCGGCCAGCGGCGGGCGGCCAGCGGCATTCGGCACATGCGGCGAGGCCCCGGCCACGCCGGCCATCACCTGACGTAAAGTTAACTTGACATTTAGTCAATTACGAATGACACTTCGGACAGCGGGTCACTGGCGACACCATGGAGAATCGCGTCCGCTACTACCGCTTCATGCGCGGCGAAATGAGCCAGGCCACACTGGCCGCTCGGGTGGGAGTCTCCCGCCAGACCATCGTGGCCATCGAGCGCGGCAACTACAACCCGTCGGTCGAACTCGCTCTTCGCCTCAGCCAGGTGCTCGAGGCCCCGGTCGACGCCCTGTTCTCCCTCGGGGAGGATCACCGATGAACGCGCGTGCCCTGATGTGGAT
>CAYLZN010000188.1:10710-11287 GCA_964387935.1 uncultured Vicinamibacteraceae bacterium
GTGGATACGCCTCGCCTGGATCGCGGCCACGGTGCTGCTCATGACGACCTGGCGCGGCGAGGCCCTGGTGCTGTTCGTTCCGCTCGCGCTCCTCGGCCCCCTCGTCCGTCTGTGCGTGCCGATGCAGGGCGAGGACGAGCGCCAGCGGGTCGAGGACTACCGCGCGAGCCACGTGGCGCTGATGACGGTCTTCGCCCTGCTGTTCCTGTTTGCGGCCAAGGCGCAGTTCGTGGACGGCACGGGCATTCCAGGGGAGCTGATCCTCCTGTTCGCCATCCCGCTGGTCGTGCGGGGTGGGCTGTCGATCGGACGGGGCTTCGGGGCGCGGCGCGCAGGTCTCGCCATCGGCTTCATCACCGGCGCGCTGTGGCTCGGCTTCACCCTGGCCTCGCACGGGCTCTCGATCGACTCGGTCGTCGAGGCCACCATCGGGGGCAGTCTCCTGGTCGCGACCGCGGCGGCCACGCGCTGGCCCCGCGCCGGAGGTCTCACCCTTGTCGCTCTCGGCATCGCGTTCCTCGCGCTCGTCGCCCTCGCGGCCGCCCCTCGCGGCAGCGAGCCCGCGGCCCGCGGCCGG
>CAYLZN010000189.1:0-11284 GCA_964387935.1 uncultured Vicinamibacteraceae bacterium
GAACACCCAGGCCCCGCTCACCTTGCCGGGGATGCTCTCAACCGCCGGACACTGGGACCAGTCAAGCCCTGCCATGCTGGAACTCCTTCACTCCAGACTACGGCAAAAGACCGTTGTCGTCACGCGTGCTGGCCCACGAGACCGCTCGAAGCTCTTCGACTTCCGCAATCGATGTGAACCAGCGGAACCTCCGCGGGCAGCCTGCGACTCGAAGGCGATTCGCAGGCGCGTGCGCGCAGGATTGCAACTTCTCCAACCGACGCGGAGTGATCCGCCGCGTTGTGCGACTCGCTGTTGCGCCGCCCGACCCGATTCAGCCATGACGTGGTGATGTTCAGGTGCATCCCGACCGGCCTCACGCCAGTGCTTCATGCCCTCCCGGTGGGTGTGCTGCGCGGAGCCGATGCCGCAACGGACTTCCCGCAGTTGGCCGAGCGATTGCGAGCGGTCGACGACTATCATTGGTTCGACCTCTACGTCGGGACGCACGTCCCCAGGGGCGACATTGACCTGTCAGACCTGCACGCAAAGCTCCTCTCGTATTTCGAGGCGTGGCTCAGGTAGGCTCCCAGTCCGATGGCCAAGTTATCTCGCCCAGTCATCGCATTGATCGGCAATGGCCCAAATCGCGTGGCCGGGAATGACTCATGGGAGTCCCTGCTCAACGACGTCTCCACGGCCGTCGGCGGCACACCGATTTCCGAGAAGGACCGTCACACCAAGCCGTTCCCGATTCCCTACGAGCGGCTGCTTCTCGAAGCTCGGAGGAACAGACCTCCGTCTCCACACTGTCTCCACGCGTGAGGCCAGATTGCGACAGGTCGAACATCGGTCGCGACGACTCTCGCTCCCGGGCCAGGTGTGCGGGCTGACGGCGCCACTGCCAGGCCGATTGTTCAAGACGCGCCCCCCACGTCCCGAGCCTGGCCACGGCTTACAATAACTGCCATGGAGTACCGCCGCGTCACGATTGACCCGCGACAGATGGCTGGCGTTCCATGCCTGCGGGGCCTCCGTGTCCCCGTGGCGACCGTCGTCGGGCTCGTCGCCGACGGCCACAGCGTGGACGACATCCTCGAACTCTACCCCGACCTCGAACGCGAAGACGTCAGAGAGGCGCTTCTCTTCGCGGCGGAAGCGGTCCGGGAACGGACGTTACCTCTGGCCTCCGGCCAATGTGGTTTCTGATCGACAACGCATTGTCGCCGGCTTTGGCGGAGTGCGGCACGCCGGGCACACGGCGGTGCACGTTCGTGACCTTGGACTGCATAAGGCCGATGACCTCGCCATCTTCGAGCGCGCAGCTGCTGACGACCTGATTGTCGTCTCGGCAGACACGGACTTCGGCGCTCTGCTCGCGGCGCGCGATGCTGCCAAGCCCTCCGTGGTGCTCTTCCGCGGTGCAGGCTGTCGCGCCCCCGCCGACCTCCTCGCCCTGATCCAGGCCAACATCGCGCAGCTGCACGAGTCCCTGGACGAAGGCGCGATCGCTGTGTTCGAGCCGTTGCGACTGCGCCTTCGGCGCTTGCCGATTCAGCCCCGTCGGGATCCCGGCGCCTGACGCAAGTCCCGCCCGGGGCGAAGGCAGGCGGACAGGTCATGATCGACCAACGCTCATCGCCCGCCGCGAAGGTGGCCCTGTTCCGTTCGCTCTTCCGTGGACGCGAGCGACCCTCACGAGCAGCCACTCCTCGAGGACATCCGAGAAATCGCGGCGACACGCCTCGAGAGCCTCACCGGGACCTCGCTCGACGTGGGTCTGGAATTACGCGGTCTTGCGCGATGGCCGACACGTGAATTCGGGCTGCATCGAGTTGACACTCCGTGCGGAGCGGCCCAGGATGTCTCGGTGCCCCCGCTCGCCCGAAGTATCAGCAGGAGGGGCCGCCATGCGAAGACCGTTGGCGTTGTTGCTCATGCTCGGTGTCCTCGGTCAGCCCGTGCCCGTCGCGGCCGAGCGGTTTGCGGCCAGGGACGTGCCGGGGGGTGGGGCGTCCCAGTTCACGGGACAGCCCGACGTCTGGGACTCGCTCGCGGGCATGCCTCGCGGGACGCGCTGTCGGTTGGTGCTGGCCAGCGGGTCGGAGATCACCGGTCGCCTGGTCTCGGCCCGAGCCGACGCCATCGTGCTCGAGAAGAACGAGGTCCGGAAGGGCACGTTCTCTCCGCCCTCTGGGCTCTCGCTGAAGGACCCGCTCACCTTCCCCCGGTCCGACGTGTCCTTGGTCGCGGTGGACAAGGGATGGCCGACCTGGGCCAAGGTGCTGCTGTGGGTCGGCATCGGCTGGGTGGCCGCCGGCGCGATCATCGGCAGCATCGTCGGGAATTCCTGACCTTGTCAGTTTTCGCGCGAGAGGTGGTTCCAAATCTCGTCGATAGGGAACATTCAGCGCGACCTTACCTTGACGTGCAGTGTGATGACGAAGGGCACGGGCTTGCCATCACCATGCCCCCTCCTTCGAACCTGCCCGCGGCAGGACGCATCGCGTCTCGTGATACGTATCAGCTCTATGATACGATACGTATGCCATGGCCAAGCTGACCCTGAGCGTCGATGAAGCCGTCGTGCGGCGGGCGAAGCGCTACGCCGCCGGGCGCGGCACCTCCGTCTCGGACCTGGTCGAGCGCTATCTCGACCTGCTCGCCCGCCCGCTGCCCCGCCAGGAGATGCCTCCCGTGCTGCGCCTCCTCCATGGCGCCGGCAAGGGGGTCGATGCCAGCGCGCATCGTCGCCATCTCGAGCGGAAGTACCGGTGACCAGGGTCCTGCTCGACCTCAACGTCCTCCTGGACGTCATCCTCGATCGGAAGCCGGGCGTGCGCACCGCGGCGCGGCTCTGGGCCGTCCTGGAACAGGGCGGCGGCCAGGGGGTCATCCCCGCCCACGGCGTCACAACGGTCTTCTACATCCTCGAGAAGGCGCAGGGGGCGGTGTTCGCCAGACGAGCGGTCGAGCAACTGCTGCACGTCTTCGCGGTCGCGCCCGTCACCGACGTGGTGCTTCGGCGGGCGCTCGTCCTGGCTTGGCCCGACTTCGAGGACGCGGTCTGCGCCGCGTCCGCCGAAGCCGCCGGGTGCGACGCCATCGTCAGCCGCGACCCCGCCGGATTCCCCGACCCTCCCGTGCCCGTCATCGATCCCGCCGCCGCGCTCGGGTTGTTGACGCGCCCCTGACGGCGAGCACACGAGCGGCCGGGTGGGGCTCCCCGCCTGCCCTCGGTCCGACCTGGTGTCCGCGGCCCGGCGTCGGGCGGGTGTGAAAGGGACGGCCTCACTGGCCGGACATCGTGCTCTTCAGCTCTCCACTCGATGTCTCCACGCCCGGTGACGCCGGGAGGGCTCCCGGATGTCGCACAGCGTCCAGTTTCGCGGCCGCCCGCTCGAAGGTGACCATTCGTCCCTGCGCGGCCGTGACGTACCCCCGATGGATCAGCCGATCCACGAACCCCGGCCTGGCAGAGGCAAGTCCGCGCGTCGCGAGCGCCTCTGCGGCCGTGCCCTGGAGTTCGATCTCTCCCGCCGCAAACACCTGGTGCAACGCCGACAGCGCCTGGGCCTTCGGAACACCGTCGTGGTACTGCAGCGCGAAGCTGCCCAATTCTCGAGCGCCGCCTTCTTCTGTCGAAGGTGTAGAGCGCGCGGTCTCGTCGACGTCGACGTCAATGTCACCCACGACCCGGGCCGGCGTTCGGCGCGTTCCTTCCCCGCGTCCGTCCCGTCCGGTGCACCGTGACCTGCCCTTCGCCCGTCACGACGAGGCTCGCAGTCGGACTCACGGAGACTGTGAGCGGCCAGTTGCGGCTCCCGCCGAACCCGAGCGAGCAGCCGCCCTGCCAGCCGTGCGCCACACAGGCGCCATCGACGAAGGCGACAATCTCCGTCCAGGAGCGGCCCGGCCCGTACCTGGTGCCGCCCACGCGATCGAGGTGCACGCGGCGGCCGTCCACCTCGAACGCCGTGTGCGTGTGCGAGGGCGACCCGTGCTTGAAGCGGCCCTCCATGCCGTCTTCTTCCTCCGGCGTCGGTGGACGGTAGAGCGCATCGTGCGGACCTCGTTCCCACACGACGTCGAGGGTGTCGGTCGCGGGGCCGACGGCCAGGCGCCTGTTGAAGTGCGAGGCCTTCGCGGGCAACTCCCGTCTGGGCAGGTTCAGGAAATCCCACGCGCGCCACGTGTCACCAAGCGGGCACCCGATACGCAGACGGTCCGGGGCCACCAACGGGGGTCGTGCCGGATTCGCCGCATCAATCGTCAGCAAGTGCAGGCCCACGAGGTCGTGGCGGGAGACGTCCGGTCCCGTGTAGCCACCCGCCAGGACGAAGGCGACCGGCAACTTCCGCGCCCGCGCCCAGCCGAAGACGATCTGCTCCCGCTGATCGAGCACTTGCTTCGTGATCCCGGCGAGACCGCCGATCGCGCACCGCTCGAACGGGTCCATGCCCGCGTTGTAGATGCGCAGGTCGAAGGATGTCGGCGACAGCCGATCGAGCACGCGCCGGATGGTGTCGAGGTACGCGCGACCATCGGTCACCTGCTCGACGATGGTCCGGGGATGGCCGGCGGGGTCGTAGGCGTCGACGTCGCTGACCGAGATGTCCACGTGCCACACATGGGCCCACCCGGAGACGATGGAGAAGGTCCCGCCGCCGCAGTGCGCATCGACGTCGAGGATGAGCACGGCGCCCGCGCCGGCGGCCCTGGCGGCCGCCGCGGCGAGCGCGAGGCCGTTGAACGTGCAGAAGCCGGCACCGCGGTCGGCCCGAGCATGGTGCAGGCCGGCCGAGAGGGAGCCGCAGGGTCGGCCCGTCGAGAGCGCCCGAAGGGCGGCTTGCGCGGCGCCTTGCGAGGACGCGCGCGCGGCCTCGTAGAGACCAGGGGTCCAGTCGAACCCGTTGGAGGAAGCGAGGCGGGCGGGCTCACCCGTCTCGACGGCGGTTAGGTACGCCTCCGTGTGCACCGTGGCCAGATCCACGTCATACAGCCAGTCCGGTTCTTCGACGCGCACGAAGTCCCGACCACCTCCGCCAAGATGCCGGGCGATCCAGTACGACTTGCGGAACGTGTCGAAGTCGGGCGCCTCGGCCCAGTAGTCGGGCGCGTAGAACAAGGTGACCGGGTGCGCGTGTTCCTCTTCGCGGCGTGCACGTGATCGGGTCATGGGGCCTCCTTCGGTGGAGACACCCAGAGCGGCCTGGAGGAACACTTGGTTGCACGGGAGTTAGTAGCCGTGCCGCATCTGCGCCGTCGCGCGTGGCACCTTGCCTGTTCCGAGGCAGGTTGCCGGGGCCGTTCACCGGTCCGCTCTGGATGTCGCGTGCGGGGTCATCCCGCACGACCAACTATCGCATCCGGGTGTGACAGGGTGGGTCACGGTTCGAGCCCTCGCTGCCTGGGATGCGGCAAGTAGCCAGGAACGCTGACGTCGTGCCCGTGGCAGACACCTCTCGTCACACGCGTCGCCGCCCGGTCTTCTTCCCCTTCCCGACGCCGCGCGCTCGCTTCTGCGTGGTCCCGCCATAACGCCTGATGAGTCGGTCCGCAGCGACGCTCGCGAGGATTCCGGCATCGTCGAGACAGCTCTCGATGTCGTGGCGCGAGATGTGGGTGGCCGGCAGGCACACGATCGCAAGCAGAACCCGTCCCAAGGTCGCGAGCCGCGCGTAGCCAGGGACACCGTTGTTGAACTCGAGCGCCTCGCGCATCAGCGGCAGGACGAGGTCCCGATCAGCCGGAAGCGGCATCACCGCGGACTCGACGCGCAAGAACATCTGCCCCTCGAATTCGTCCACGCTCGCCCGCGTCTCCCGCCCGTACACCGTCAGGTTTCGCCACCCCGCCTCGTCGGTGAACTCCGAGGGCTTGTCCCCGACGGCCTTCGCAATGAAGCGGTCGAGATCGCGTTCCATCGTCCGCCGGAGCCGATCGATGGCCTTGCGCTGCGTCGGCGTCACCTCCGTGGTCGGTTCGGCCTGATCCGAGGCCGGTTCGTCACCGGCCTTCCTGCCACGTGCCTGTCGTGCCCTCGGCCCTTTCGCCATGGCGGTCTCCTCTCGTCACAGATACCGTGCGCCGCAGTTACGACAGAACGGTCGCTCGCGGGTGGCCCGCCAGTCCCCGCACCACCGGCAGACGGTCCCCGCGAGGCACGCCTCGCGCCCGAGTCGTACGGCCTCCGCGATGGCGTCCGTAAGGTAGTCGACCGGCAGGGCGAGCCCGGATGCGTGCACGTCCTCGTGATGCCGGAGCGAGATCCCGAGCACGGCGCCACGCTCGTCCACCAGCGGCCCGCCGGAGTCGCCGTGGTCGATCGCCGCGTCGGTCTGGATCCAGTCGATGCCATCCAACGGCTGGCAGGGGTGGCTCACGACGCCCTTCGACACGGTGTAGCGGAAGACCGGCTCCTGCCCCGAGATGGCCGGGAGGGCACTGGCGGGCGACCCGACCGCAAACACCGTCTGGCCATACCGAATCGCGGAGGGGTCACCCAGATGGACGGTCGGCCACGCGTGGCCTTCGAGCCAGCCGAGGGCGTAGTCGAGCACGGGATGGGCGCGGAACAGCACGGCCGCGGCCTCACGTCCATCGGCGAACAGGGCCGTCACGCGCTTCAGCAGCTGGCCCTTCCTGTCGGCGACGACGTGTTGACCCGTCACGAACAGGCCTCGTGTGTCGACGACGAACCCGGAGCCGTTGCCGAAGCCCGTGATGATGAGGACGGTGGCGGCCACAGCGTGCTCCAGTGGATCGCGCTCGGCGCCGGGGCCGTTCGTCCGCACCGGTGAGAGGGTCAGCTGGACCTGGCCCGCCCCCGAGGCTGGCCGGCGCATCGTGATACCCACCTGCGCCAGGTGCTTCCTGATCGCGCGCGAGTGCACCCCGGACGGACCTGCAGCGGCGAACTGGCGCGCGAGCGTCGACACGCGCACGGTCAAGGCACGGCCCTGCCGACGTTCGAGCCGCTGTCGAAGGGAATGGAGAAAGAGATCCGGATTGGTCATGCGCACCGCCTCGTGGCCGACGGTCCTGGTCGCGAGCCGACCCCATCATCGTCGATCGGGATGACAGGTCAGGTCACACGATCGGCCCGATGGCCCCGCCGCCTTCGCGGTCGGCATGATGGGCGCCGCTGACAGGGTGCAGGACGAGGCCACGCTCCAGCGCCAGACGGCACGCCTTCACGTGGCCCTCCCAGATGTGGAACACACTCGTCGCGAACTCCGGCGAGGGCCTTGGCGACGACGTCGCGCTGCTTCCTGGTCGAGAGCAGCGGCGCCGCGTTACGCGACCGGTGTCGGCGCGGGACTGGTTGGAGCGCGTGATGGTCCAGCAGTCCGCTTCCCTGCGTACGCGCCCTGACGAAAACTTCAGGTACTCTTCAGGTGGGTAACGGCGTCCGTCCGGTATGGTCTGAAACGCACCTGGCGCCGAGCCACGATGCGCACGTCGGATTCGTCGGGCTCTCGGTCATTTGGAGGCCGCGGTGGCCACGCCAAGCAACCTCCGGGTCGATCTCCTGCACACGCAGGCCGCGAGACGCCTGCTTCACCAACCCTGGCTGCCAGTCGCGTTCCAGTTGATCGGCCTGGGAGGTGTCCTGTTCCTGCTCGTCAACGGATGGGGCCTGGGGCGTGACAGCAGTCCGACGGAACTGTTGACGCTGCGGAAGACCAACCTGACGACACTGGTCGTCTGGGGGCTCTGGTGGCCCGCCATGATCCTGAGCGCCATCGCGCTGGGCCGGGGGTGGTGCACCGTGTGCCCGATGGAGCTCACGAGCCGAGCCGGCCGCTGGGTGGGCCGGCACCTCGGCCTGGCGGCCCTGCCGATTCCGCGGCTGGCCCGCGCGGGCTGGCTCGTGATCGCGGCCTACGTCGTGCTGCAACTGCTCGTGGCCGGGCTGTCCATCCACCGCGTGCCGCATGCCACGGCCCTGCTGCTGGCGACGCTCCTGGGCGGCTCCGTGCTCCTGGGGCTGGTCATGAAGGAGGAGCGCGCCTTCTGCAAGATTGCGTGTCCGGCGAAGACGCTGCTCTCCGTCTACGGACGGTTCACGCCGGTCCAACTCGACGTGCGCGACACCGAGACGTGCAGCGCGTGCACGGCGCGCGAGTGTGTGAGCGCCGAGTACCGCGATCGGTTCGATCATCGCAGTTGTCCCTCGCTCGTGCGGCCCTTCGCGCGCCAGCCCGGCGACGAGTGCGTGTTGTGCCTGCAGTGCGCCAAGATCTGTCCGCACGAGAACATCGGGCTCGGCCTCGTGGACGCGGCGGGGTCGTCCAGACGGGCGCGCCTGCTCACGCCTGCCGAGGCGCTCTTCGTCTCTCTGGCGACCGGGTTCGTGGCGCACGAGGTGATCGGTGAGGCCAAGGCCCTCGAGCCATGGTTCCACGCGGTGCCGCAATGGCTGGCCGGTGCCGTGCCCCTCCTCGGGTTCGATTGGTGGGAAGCGCTGTGGTTCCTCGCCGTCTTCCCCGGAACCCTGTGGATGGCGATCTGGACCGTCAGCCGGCGTTTCGCGCGTGACGCCACCCCGCTGCAGGTCTGGCTGGCCGCGACCACGGCAGCCGCGCCGGTCGTCGCGGTCGCGCACGCCGGCAAGGCGCTGGCGAAGCTGTCGGCCTGGGCCGGCCATCTGCCCGGAGCGGTCCTGGACCCGGAAGGGGTGCGCACAATGGCAGCCCTGGTCGCCAAGACGCTCCCGGCTCCTCAGCCGTTGTCGACCCTGCCGCCGCTCGGATGGGCCATGCTCCTCGCGCTCGTCGTCATGGTCTGGCGGACGCGGCACGGACCACGCAGCGTGATGCGCGACTTTCCCGTGCCCGCCACGGTGGCGCCAGTGGTGTGCGCGCTCTTCTACGGCGGCGTGTTCGTGACGTGGGTGTGGTGGTGATGACGCGCCTCGTCCTCTCGCCTCGCTAGCACCCGTCTTGGGCTGCAGAATCCCGGACCTCACCTGGCGAACCAGCCGATCGCGGCCCCGATGCCGATCAGCCACGCGGCGTTGATCCTGAGGACCACCAGCGCGCCGAGGCTGGCGACGGCCAGCGCCACCGTCAACGGATCGACGAGCGCTGCCCGACCGAGTTGCCAGGAGACGACGGCCATCAACGCGAGGGACGCCACGTTGACGCCGTCGAGCACCGCGCCGGCGATCGCTGAGCGGCGCAACCTCGGGATCAGCGGTCCGCTCATCGCCACGAAGACGAATGCCGGCAGGAAGATGCCCACGGTGGCGACGATGGCCCCCGTGGCGCCGGCGAGCACGTAGCCGATGAACGTGGCGGTCGTGAACAGCGGCCCCGGCGTGATCTGTCCGATCGCGACGGCGTCCAGCAACTGCGGCTCGGACAGCCAGCCCAGACGCTCCACGAAATCGGCCCGGAGGAAGGCGAGCAGCACGTAGCCGCTGCCGAACAGCACGGCTCCTGCCTTCGCGAACACCAGGAAGAGGGTCCACAAGGCGACCGACGTGCTCGTTGTGCTGATGGCCACACCGGCCGCGGTCATCAGCGCCGTTGCCTTCAGCCAGGTGCCCGCCACGAGCGCCACGACGAGCGTACGCCGGATTCGGGACCCGACGTGCAGCACCGCCATCAGGGCAGCCGTTGCCGCGAGCACGATCAACTCGTGCACGCCGGCCGCCGCCGCTGTGATGCCGGCCACGCCGATCACCGCCAACAACGGCGACGTGACGGCCGATCGCCCAAGGCTCCACAACGCCTGCGCGACCACCGCCATCACGACCGGCTTGACGCCGTACAGCAGTCCCTCGACCTGGGGCAGTGATCCGTAGCGGACGTAGCCCCACGCCATGGCCAGGACAATCAGGAAGGCCGGCAGGATGAACGAGACTCCCGCGACGAGCAGGCCAGACCACCCTCCCCGCGCGTGCCCGAGGTGAATGGCCAACTCGGTGGAGTTGGGGCCGGGGATCAGGTTGGTGGCGCCGAGGTAGTCGAGGAACGTGTCGCGTGTGAGCCACTGCCGGCGCCCCACGACCTCGTCTTCCATCATCGCGATGTGCGCGGCGGGACCGCCGAACGAGATGGTCCCGAGCTTCAGGAACAGCTGGGCAATCTCGCGAAGCGGTGACGTGGACTGATGCGACCCTGCGACGGGTGCGTTCACGGAGTCAGCCTATGCGGGGGACGGCGGGGCCCGGGAGGAATGACTGGCAGCACGCTCTCCGCACCAGCGCACGGGCGTGGCGCGTCACGCGGGCGGTCATGGCGCGGCGCTGAACACCAGGAAGTACTGATGCGGCAACAGGTCGTACTCCTTCACCAGCCGGAACCCGCCCCGCTCGAACTCCGTGACGACGGTCTCACGGGCCACCCGCATCGGCATCGGTGGACCAACGGGCGTCTCGCTCGCCTTGAAATCGATGACGACGATCTGGCCGCCCGGCCGCAGGGCCTTCGCGAGCTTTGCCAGGTACTGGGGGTGGTTCTCGAGGTGATGCCACGTCTCACAGATGAACACCCGATCGACCGACGCGTCCGCCAGCAGCGGATCGTCCGGCGCGGCCAGGACCGTTCGGACGTTGTCGAGCGTCGCGTCCCGTACCCGCCGATTCAGGTGCACCACCATGTCGGGGTTCACATCGACCGCGTAGACGCGTCCTGACACTCCGACGTGACGCGCGAACCGCAACGTGAAATAGCCGGAGCCCGACCCAAGGTCGACGATCCGTTCACCGTCCTTCAACCCCAGTGCCATGACCACGTCGTGAGGCTTCTGGTAGGCGTCACGGGCGGGATCGTCGAGCAAGGCAATGTACGCCGCGGAGTTCTGATGCAGCTTGTGCATCTCTTCCATCGTGTGAGGGGCGGCCTGCGCCCACAGCAGGCTCGGCCACGCCACCACGACACTGATCCCGAACCAGAGAGCCCTTCGGTACATCGTCAACACGCCTACTCCCTTCGTGCGCTCGGCAGGTGGTCCGAACCCTTGCGCTCGTTTCACGCCACAGGCCCCAGACACGGCGCCGCTCACCGCACAGGGAATCATCGACCAGATCATCGGCGACGATCAACCAGCGGCCCAGGTCGGTTCGCCGCACCGATTTCCAGCGTCACCGGCCGGGGCGCTTCAACACCTGGCCGCGCGCACCGCGTCAGGTCGAGACCTCGCGTCGCGGCCGGTGGGTCTTCACCGTTCCGGCTTGGGTGACGAGTCGGTCCTTCAGTCGCGCCACCAGTTCGTCCTGCGACACGGGCTCGAGCGCGGCGCGGTCGCGCAGGTAGCCCTGGACGAAGTCGCCGAGCTCGCTCGTCTGCTGTTC
>CAYLZN010000190.1:0-11283 GCA_964387935.1 uncultured Vicinamibacteraceae bacterium
GAACAGGCGCGTCAGACCGCTCGCGTCGAGCACCACCATCCCCGGCCCGAGCGTCTCCACCCGCGGCGCCCAGTCCCCCGCAAACGCCCCCAGCGCTCCGCCCGCCCCGTTTCCCTCGTCAGTCAGGCAGGCGAACATCGTTCGTCCTCCACTCAACACCGTCGAGCCCGGGCCCCACTTCCTGCCCCCGCAGCGAGCGGACCCGTGCCGCCAGGCCGACCAGCCGCCGCCCGTGCCGGCCCTGCCCCGTCCAGCAGCCTCCGCCGCGAGACGGCGGATCCAGGCGCAGCGTGGCCCCGCCGGCACTCCGGCCCAGCGACGCGTGGTGCGCCAGCAGGCAGGCCGTGTCGCGCCCTTCGACCATCCGCTGCACCCGCCGCCACGTCGTGTACGGCAGCGCCCTGACCGCGGCCGCAGACACCCCTTGCAGATCCAGAACGACGAGCCCGAATCCCTCGGCGCGGAGGATCAGCGCCAGCGCCTTCACCCCCCGCTCGACGGCTGCAGCCTCCGGGCCCCGTCCTCCCCCACGCACCCACAGCAGGGACGGCCAGATCATGCCCGCCGTCGCCGCCGACTCCGGATCGAAGCGGTCCAGGGGATCGACCAGCGCCGCCGGCTCGCCACGCCGCGTGGCGGCCGCCAGGGAGACACACGTCACCCACGACCCGCCAGCGGACAACGGCCCCACGACTTCAGACACCTGCCCTCGCGGCCAGCCCCCTCCCAGCGACTCGTCGAGACGGCCCACCCCGGTCGGGCACACCGTCCGCTCGTCGGCCAGCACCGCCGATCCGCTCGGCGGGCTGACCAGCGTCGGCCCGAGCCTCCGGGCCTGCAGCAGTTGTTCGAGATCCGATCGGGCCAGACGCGGCATGTTTCGCCTTATGTTCGCCTTAGTGTAAACTGACGACGCCACGCGTGGCAACCTAGGACCTGGCCGGGCCTCAAAGGCCCGGCCCTCCGACTGGTCACTGGTAACTGGAAACTGGTAACTGGAAACTGACAACTGAAAACCGATAACCGATCCATGCGCCTCGTGCTGAAATTCGGTGGCACCTCCGTCGGCAGCGCCGATGCCATCCGCCAGGTCACCGCCATCGTCGCAGACCTCCACCGGCAGCCGCACGACCTCGTCGTCGTCTCCTCCGCCATGAGCGGCATCACGGACCTGCTGCTGGCGGGGGCCCACGCGGCGGCCGCCGGACACGTGTCGGAAGTGGTCAACATCAGCGCCGCGCTGCGCCTTCGTCACATGGACACGGCCCAGGCCCTCATCGAATCTCCCGACGACCGCGCGTCGGTCATCGCCGCCATCGACGAACGTCTGGGAGAGTTCGCCCGCCTCGCCGAAGCGCTCGCGGTGCTCGGCGAGGCATCGCCCCGGGCGCTCGATGCCGTGGCGTCGCTCGGGGAACGCATGAGCGTCCCGCTGCTGGCCGGGGCCTTCCGCGCCCAGCAGGTGGACGCCGTGGCCATCGACGCCGCCGAGGTCGTCCGCACCGACAACGTCTTCCAGTCGGCGGCCCCGCAGATGGACGACACGCGCAACCTCGCCCAGGCGCGATTGCTCCCCATCTGCGCGAGCCGGACGGTCCCCGTGGTGACCGGCTTCATCGGCTCCACCGCGAGCGGCATCGTCACCACGCTCGGCCGTGGCGGCAGCGACTACAGCGCCGCCATTCTCGGCGCGGCCATCGACGCCGACGAGGTCTGGATCTACACGGACGTGGACGGCGTGCTCACGGCCGACCCGCGCGTGGTTCCCGGGGCCCATCCGCTCGAAACGCTCACGTACCGGGAGATGTCCGAGCTCGCCTACTTCGGGGCGAAGGTCCTGCACCCCAAGACCATCCTGCCGGCGCTCGAGCAGGGCATCCCGCTGCGGGTCAAGAACACCTTCAACCCCGCGCATCCCGGCACGCTGGTCGTCAGTCAGAGCACCGAGGCGCTGGGCGTCCTGAAGGGCGTCACCGCCATCGAGCGCCAGAGCCTCGTGACCATCGAGGGCCGGGGCATGCTCGGCGTGCCCGGCATCGCGGCCCGGGCCTTCGCGGCGGTGGCGAGCACGCGGACGAGCGTGACGATGATCTCGCAGGCCTCGTCGGAGCAGAGCATCTGCTTCGTGGTGCCCCAGCAGGCCGCCGAGCGCGTGGTCGCCGAGCTGCGCCACGTCTTCGAACGCGAGCTGGCGCGGCAGGACATCGAGAGCATCTTCGCCCTCGACGATGTGGTGGTGGTGACGGTGGTGGGCGGGGCCATCCGCCAGACGCCCGGCGTCGCCGGCCGGATCTTCACGGCGGTCGGCGAAGGCCAGATCAACGTCATCGCGATTGCGATGGGATCGTCCGAGTGCAGCATCAGCCTGGCCGTCGAGGCCCGGCACGCGCGAAACGCCGTCCGGCACATCCATACGCTCCTCGAAGGCGCGGGGACCCCGACCCCGTGACGGCGGCGCCTTCACCGGATGCCGGATCCCGCGAGGCCCCACCCGGCGCCGCGACGCAGGCGCTGAAGCGGCTGGCCGCGGCCCTCACCCATCGCGACTTCCGGATCCTGTGGACGGGGGCCTTTGCCTCCACCGTCGGCACCTGGGTACAGAAGGTCGCGCAGAACTGGCTGGTGCTCACGCTGACCGGGTCGGCGTTCTATCTCGGGCTCGACTCGTTCCTCGGCGAGCTGCCGATCCTCCTGTTCACGCTGATCGGCGGAGTCGTCGCCGATCGCCATAACCGACGGCTGCTGCTGCTCGGGTCGCAGTACGTGCAGATGGCGTGCGCGTTCACCCTGATGGCGCTCGTGGCGCTCGATGTCGTGCGGGTGTGGCACGTGCTCACCCTCTCGTTCGTCGCGGGCACGGCGCAGGCGTTCGGCGGTCCCGCCTATCAGTCGCTCATCCCGCAGCTCGTCTCCAAGGAGCACCTGCCCAACGCGATTGCCCTGAACTCGATCCAGTTCAACCTGGCACGGGTGCTCGGCCCCCTGATTGCCGGCGCCACGCTGGCGGCGCTCGGCACGGCGGTGTGCTTCGGGCTGAACGGCCTGTCGTTCCTGTTCGTGATCGCCGCGTTGATGTCGCTGCGAGTGCAGACGAGTGCGTCGGGCACCCGTCTGCCGCTGCTCGACGAGTTGCGCGGCGGGCTCGAGTTCGTGCGTCGTGAGCGCACCCTTCGCGCGCTGATTCTGCTGGCGTTCGTGGCGACCTTCTTCGGGTTGCCGCTGCTGACGTTCCTGCCGCTCTTCGCGCAGGACATCTTCAAGGCCGGGGTGGGCGAGTACAGCCGGCTGATGGCGTTCTCGGGTGCCGGGGCCGTCACCGGGGCGCTGGTCGTGGCGTGGCTCGGGCGATTCCCGCACATGGGACGGACGCTGCTGCTGGTGCTCGCGGCCTTTGGCGTGCTCATCGTGCTCTTCTCGGTGTCGCGCACGCTGTGGGTGAGCCGCGCGCTGCTGTTCGTGGGAGGTGGCGCGCTGATCATCGTGTTCTCGCTGCTGACCTCCCTCGTACAGCTGATTGCGCCCAATGAGATGCGGGGGCGCGTGGTGAGCATCTACATGGTCGCGTTCCGCGGCGGCTCCCCGCTCGGGAGCCTGACCAGCGGCTACCTGGCGAGTCTGACGTCTGCGCCCATGGTGCTGGCCGTCAACGGGCTGCTGCTCGTCGCGGTCGCCTTCTACGTGCTCTTCTGGCGCAGCTCGGTGCGGAACACCTGACGCACCGCCCGGACTGCGACGGCACCTGGTCCGCTGCGGACCCCTGGGCCGACGCCGCCGGTAATCCGCCACTTCCTCTCACCCGCGCCAGGATCGGATCACTTCTTGCTTTACTTTCGCCCCAAGGCGATGGCAATGTTACAGGAACGTTACTTGCACGATTTTCTGGCGGAATAGCTGCTGCCCGCCGGCGCGATCGTGGCGATCCGCGGCAGGGCGCCGACGCACGAGGTGGACACGATGCTTGGAACGCTCCTCAGGGCGAGCCTGGTTCTGGCCATTCTCAGCCCAGTTTCTGCGTATGTGACCTTCGCGCAAGAGACGTGGCCTGCCGGCCGGGCTGTCAGCGCGACGACCTTCTCCTCGTCTGTTGACATGGTCGCGCTCGACGTCACGGTGACGGATAAGCGTCAGAGGTTCGTCGAGAACCTGACGAAGAGCGACTTCGTGGTGCTGGACGAGGGTGTGCGGCAGCAGATTACGGTCTTCGAACCTGGGGCGGTTCCGATCGACCTGGCCGTGCTCCTCGACATGAGCGGGAGCATCCGGAGCCAGTTCGAGACCGTCCGGCGGGCTGCGCTCCAGTTGCTGGCCGGGCTCGGCCCCGCGGATCGCGGAGCCGTCCTGGGATTCAACGAGCGCGTGCGCATGCTCGTGGACTGGACGGGGGATCGGCGGGAACTGGAGCGGGGCGTGGCCGACGTGCGGGCGCGCGGAGGCACCTCCCTGCACACCGCCATCTATGTCGCGGTGAAAGACCTCGCCGCGCGGGCAGACCGGCGGGGGCCCCCGCGGCGTCGAGCCCTCGTGGTGCTCTCGGACGGCGCGGACACGACGAGCGCGTTGTCGTTCGACGACGTCCTCGATGCCTGTCGGCGGGCCGGGGTGGGCGTCTATACCATCGTCGCGCGTCCGGGAATGCGGTCGTTCAATCCGCTGACCATCGAGCAGTTCAAACGGCCCGATCTCGAGCACAGCATGCGTCGGCTCGCCCAGGAGACCGGGGCCCGTGCGTTCACGCTGAACGATCTGGGCGGCCTCCACGCGGCCTACACCACGATCGGCACCGAACTCGCGCATCAGTACCTGGTGGGCTACACCCCGACCACCACGGCTGGCCGCGACGCCCCGTTCAGGCGGGTGGCCGTCTCGTTGCGCGATCGCTCTGACCTCGTCGTGCGCACGCGCCCCGGGTACGTGCCCGAGGTGCCGGTGAAGGCGGCACTGGCCGTCCGCTGAAGTCCGCGAATACCCGGCCGCTGGTCGCCAGCCGCTTGCGGGCCGACGGCCTGCCCGGCACAGCACACCCGGCACATCTCCAGGCGACACCTGGACCCGCCCGTGGCACACCGGCGCTGGTTCCTGCCGGACTACGCCACGATCAGGACCGGTGATATCCTCTCGCTGGCGTTCTGCAACGGCTGGACACAAGCACGTCGGCCGAGGCCCTGCGCGCCGCGCTGGCGTCGGCCAACACCATCACCTTGAACGGGCGTGCCCGCGGAGTGGCCTGCCCCGCTGAGCCATGAGTCACATCCTCGTGGTCGAAGACGACCGCGACATCGCCGAACTGATCACGCATTACCTCGAGCGCGCGGGGTACGTCACCTCGACCGTCCAGAGTGGGCCCGAGGCGCTCGCCCAGGTGCGGCACCAGTTGCCCGACCTCATGATCCTGGACCTGATGCTGCCCGGCCTCGACGGACTCGAGGTGTGCCGCGCGGTGCGCCTCGACAAGGCCACGGCCGACGTGCCGATCATCATGCTCACCGCGCGGGCCGACGAGTCCGACCGGGTCACCGGTCTCGAAGTCGGCGCCGACGATTACGTCACCAAGCCGTTCAGCCCCAAGGAACTGGTGGCGCGAGTCCACGCGCACCTGCGGCGGCAGCACCGCTCCGCTGCCGCCGATCGGCATTGGACCTACGGGCCGCTCACCGTGGATCTGGACCGTCACTTCGTCACCAACGAGGGTCAGGAGGTCCACCTGACCGCGAAGGAGTTCCTGCTGCTCCAGTACCTCCTGGAACACAAGGGGCGCGTGCTCTCGAGGGATCTGCTCCTGTCCGACGTGTGGGGCTATCAGTACACGGGGGGCACGCGGACCGTGGACGTGCACGTCCGCCGCCTGCGCGAGAAACTCCCCATCCTCATCGACGCCATCGTCACCGTCAAACAGTTTGGGTACAAACTGGTTGACGAGCCTGGCGCGGCCACCGGGGAGTAGCGGCGCGTGCGCTTTCGGACGAAGGTCTTCCTGTCGGCGTTCGCGGTCGCGGGGTTGAGCCTGCTCGTGGCCACGCTCTTCATCTCCTGGTCGATTCGGCAGCGGATGCTCGCGCAGATCGAGGAAACGCTGGTCGCCGAGGCGGAACTCACGGCCCGTCTGCTCACCAGTCACGACGAGACCCTGACACCCGAGGCGTTCGACCGCGAGGCCGATACCCTGGGCGCCGTCGTGCGGGCGCGCGTCACGCTGGTCGCCGCCGATGGTCGCGTGCTGGGGGACTCGGTGGCCAGCGGCGAGGCGCTCGCGCGGCTCGAGAACCACGGCCAGCGCCCCGAGGTGGTCGAAGCACGCGCGAAGGGCATCGGCAGGAGCCAGCGCCACAGCACGACCGTGGACGAGGACATGATCTATGTAGCCGTGGCGGTGGATCGGGGCCCGCTCGCCATCGTGCGCCTCGCGCTTCCGCTGACGACGGTCAAGAACCAGCAGAACGCCGTGTTTCGCGTCGCCATGCTCGCCCTGGTGCTGGCGCTGCTGGGAGCCGGAGCGCTCGCCTGGGTGTCGTCCCGCGTCCTCAGCCGCCGCCTCGACGAGCTCGCCAGCGTGGCACGTCGGTATGCGGCCGGCGACGTGTCGCAGCGGGCCTACGACCGCGGCCACGATCACGGGGACGACGAGGTGGGCGCGGTGGCGAGGGTCCTCGACGACTCGGTGCAGGCGCTCGGACGGCGGCTGCGCGACCTGGCCGACGAGCGGGCGCGCGCCGAGGCCATCCTCTCGGGCATGGTGGAGGGCGTGCTCGTCGTCAACGAGGGCGGTGACATCCGCATGGTCAACGACGCCGCCCGCCGGATGCTGAAGCTCGAGGAGCCCGCGGTCGGCGAACCCTACGCCGAGGTGATCCGTCACCCGGACATCGCGACACAGGTCCGGCAGGCCTTGGCCGGCGAGTTGACCGCCGGCCTCGAGCTCCCCCTGAGCCGCGAGCCCGGCCGGGTGTTCGTGGCCCGTGCCGCGCCCGTGCGCGCCACCGACGTGCGAGGCGCCGTGCTGGTGCTGCACGACATCTCGGACCTTCGACGCGCCGACCGGGTGCGCCGCGACTTCGTGGCGAACGTGTCGCACGAGCTGCGCACGCCGCTGACCGCCATCCGCGGCTACGTCGAGGCCCTCATGGACGGGCCCCCGTCGGCGGCGGAGGCCCAGCGCTTCCTCGAGATCATCGACCGCCACGCGTGGCGCATGGAACGCCTGGTCAAGGACCTCCTGCGGCTCGCGCGACTCGATGCGGGCCAGGAAGCGCTCGAACGCGCGCCGTGCGACCTGCCGTCGGTCTTCAGCGGGGTGCTCACCGAACTGGTGCCGACCCTCGAGGGCCGACAGCAGCGTGTGGAGGTCGACGTCGCCCCGGACGCCACCGTCGTGCTGGGCGACGCGGTCAAGCTCCACGACATCCTGCGGAACCTGCTCGAGAACGCATCGAACTACGCCCCTGAGGGCAGCAGCATCACGCTGCGGGCCAGACGTGAAGGCGAGGCCGTCCTCATTGCCGTGCTCGACCAGGGGCCGGGAATCCCTGAGGCCGACCTCCAGCGGGTCTTCGAGCGGTTCTATCGGGTCGACAAGGCCCGGTCGCGGGAGACCGGCGGGACCGGGCTGGGGCTGTCGATCGTGCGTCACCTCGTGGACCTGCACGGGGGCAGCGTGTCGGCAGCGAACCGCCGCGACGGAGGCGCCGTGTTCACGGTCCGGCTGGAAAGCCCGACGCTGGGCGACCCCCCAGCGACGCCTGCGCACTGAACCGAAGAATGTCGGCTCGAACCCGACCGCCCTTACGGGCATGGGGCGCGGGCGGCTGCGAATTAACGAGCCCGAAACAGCCTCGTCACACCAGGTACAAGAGCGGTTCATAGCATCCTCGGCAGGGAGCGGCCCGCGCAAAGCCCCGTGGCCGCCACACAAACAAACCGCCAGAGGATCCAATGACATTGAAGCAGTTGATTCGCGCAGGGTCGTTGTTCGCCCTCGTCGCACTCGTGGCCTGGGAGCCTGCCGTCGCGCAGACCCCCCCGGCGCGTGGCGCGGCCGGCAGCGCTGATGCGGCCCGCGTGACGGGCCTCGTCCGCGACGAACGCAACGCCATCACCCTTCCGGGCGTCACGGTCGAGGTCGTCGGCAAGAACGAAGTGGCCTACACCGACCTAGACGGCCGATACACCCTGCTGCTGGCGCCCGGCTCCCACGAGCTGAAGTTCACGATGGAAGGCTATGGCGAGCGCCTCGTGCAGGTCGAGGTGGGCACGACGCGCGTGGTCGAAGTGAACGTCCCGCTGACCATGTCGAGCTTCCTCGAAGAGGTCACGGTGACGGCCGAGTCGATCACCGCGGATACCTCGAGCGCGGAGGCCCAGCTGGTTGAACGCAAGAACGCGCCGGTCATCACCGACAACGTGGGCGCTCAGGAGATGAAGCGCAACGGGGACACCGACGCGGCCTCTGCCATGACACGCGTCACGGGGCTCTCGGTGGTGGACAACCAATACGTCTTCGTCCGCGGCCTCGGAGAGCGCTACAGCAACACGACGCTTTCTGGTTCGGTCGTGCCCACGACCGAACCGGACAAGAAGGTCGTGCCGCTCGACCTGTTCCCCGCCGCGCTCATCGACAGCGTCCAGGTGGCCAAGACCTACTCGGTGGACAAGTCGGCGGAATTCGCCGGGGGGCTCGTCCAGATCGTGCCCCTGAAGTTCTCCAACAGGCTCGTGTTCGACACCGCGTTCGGTCTCGACTGGTTCGAGAACGCCACGGGCAAGGACGTCTTCCTGAGCCCTCTCGACGGAAAAGACTTCTGGGGGTTCGACAGCGGGGCGCGCGCGCTGCCCTCCGCGTTCCCAGACAGCAAGATCGTGCGCCGCGGGATCTACACGCCCGACGTCGGGTTCTCCAAGGAGGAGATCACGGCGTTCGGCCGTCTGCTCGAGAACCGCTGGCTTCCGACCACCGAATCGGGAACCATCGGGCCCAGCTGGAACCTCGCGTTCGGTAACAGCTTCGGCAAGCTGAGCGTCATCGCGAGCGTCCGGCACTCCTACAAGGAGGAGTTCGTCGAGGAGAACCGGAAGTTCTACTACATCGGCGAGGGCGGCGAACTCCAGCCGCTCACCGACTACGACATCCAGACGGGCACGCAGAAGGCGCAGCTGGGGGCCGTCGGCAACGTCGCCTACCAGCTGAACTCGAACCACCGTCTCGGCTTCGACAACTTCTACACACATTCGGGACGTGACGAGGGTCGGTACTACGAAGGCCCCAACCTGGACAACAACCTGTTCTTCAGGAACTCCAGGGTGCAGTTCATCGAGGAAGGCCTGTACACGGCGGCCCTGAGCGGCGACCACTATTTCCCTGGGCTCGGCAACAGCCGCGTGGACTGGCGTGGGAGCTGGGGCTCGGCGAGCCGCGACGAACCCGACCTGCGTGAGACGCTGTATCAGCGGTCCCTCACCGGCGGCACCCTCGTGCTCGCCGACGAGTCGCAGAGCGGGTTCCGGATGTTCAACACCCTCGACGACGAGACCCTCGACATCCAGGCGAACTGGAGCATCCTCGCCGCGCTTGCCGACCGTCCGGCCCTGTTCAAGTTCGGGCCGCAGTACGTGCACCGCACCCGCGACTTCGCATCGCGCCGGTTCCGCTTCATTCCGACCAACCTGGTGACGCTCGACCTTTCGCGCACGCCCGAGCAGCTGTTCGTACCCGAGAACATCGGTCCAGCGTTCCGTTTCAACGAAGAGACGCGCCCGGTGGATGCCTACGACGGCGATCAGGAAGTCTTCGCGGTCTACGGCATGGGCGATTTCGTCCTGGGCGCCCGCAGCCGGCTGGTGGCCGGTCTCCGCGTCGAGAACTTCGACGAGACCGTCAACACGTTCGACCCCTTCGGCCTCTTCGAGCAGACGATCACCGCCAACATCAGCGAGACCGACTTCTTCCCGTCGATCAACTACGTCTACCAGCTGCGTTCGAACCAGAATCTCCGGTTCGGATTCAGCCAGACGACGAACCGGCCCGAGTTCCGGGAACTGGCGGCCTTCGAGTTCACGGACATCATCGGGAACCGCGCAGTCCGGGGAAACCCCGACCTGGTCCGGGCCCTCATCCAGAACTACGACGTCCGCTGGGAGTACTTCACTGGCGGCAGGAACGTGCTCGCGGCGAGCGCGTTCTACAAGAACTTCGACGACCCGATCGAGCGGGTCATCACGGGGTCGGCCCAGCCGCTCAGCACCTTTCAGAACTCCGACAGCGCGCGGAACTTCGGCCTGGAGGTCGAAGTGGGCCAACAGGTGACCGACTTGTTCTTCATCGGGGCGAACTACACCTTCGTGGACTCCGAGATCACGTTGGCGCCGGAGGACCTCACGGTGCAGACGTCGCAGCAGCGCGCCCTCGCCGGGCAGTCCGCGCACCTGTTCAACCTCACCGCGGAGATGCTGCTCGGCGGGTTCCAGGCCCGGCTGCTCTACAACTTCTTCGACGACCGGATCTCGGACGTGGGCGCCTTTGGCGCGCCCGACGTGGTCGAGGAAGGTCGCGGCACCCTGGACCTGGTGCTCCTGCAGCGCTTCGGCCCACTCTCCCTTCGACTGGCGATCGACAACCTGACCGATGCCGAGTACCTCTACACGCAGGGGGGACTGGACCAGCGCACCTACAAGCTGGGACGGGCGATCCGGTTCGGCTTCGGTTACTCGTTCTTCTGAGACCTTGCGAGACTCCGTCAACCAGAGACCATCCATCATGACGCGTCATTTCTTCACGCCTTCACTGCTGGCCCTCGCAGGCGCCCTGACCCTGTCTCAGGTGGCGCCCGTGCACACCCAGACGTCGGTGCCGGGGATCGACAAGCCGGTCATCGTCATCACCGGCACGATCACGTCGACGGTCAACTGGACCAACAACTTCTATTACGTGCTTCGCGGCGCGGTCTTCGTCGAGGAGGGGGGCACCCTCAACATCCAGGCTGGCACCCGGGTCGTCGGTGAGGCCGGCAGCGTCGGCACCCTCATCGTCAAGCGCGGCGGCCGACTCAACGCCATCGGCACGCGGGAGCAGCCCATCGTCTTCACGTCCGATCAGCCCATCGGCGAGCGTGCCCGCGGCGACTGGGGCGGCCTCATCATCAATGGGCGGGCCCCCCTCAACATCCCCGGCGGTGAGGGCGAGGGCGAGGCCGACACCGGCGTCTACGGTGGCAGCGACCCCAACGACAACAGCGGCTCACTGCGCTACGTCCGCGTCGAGTTCGCCGGGACGGAGTTCAGCCCCGACAACGAGCT
>CAYLZN010000191.1:0-11265 GCA_964387935.1 uncultured Vicinamibacteraceae bacterium
CGAAGGCCGTCGGCATGCGCACCGCGGAGGTGCGGGTGAAGGGGCCGGGCGCCGGGCGCGAGTCGGCGGTCCGCGCGCTGCAGACGGTGGGCATCGACGTGAAGTCGATCCGCGATGTCACGCCGATTCCGCACAACGGGTGCCGCCCGTCGAAGCGGCGCCGCGTCTAGGTCACGGCTGAAAGGATTCCAGGGCAATGGCACGATACGTCGGTCCCGTGTGCCGCCTGTGCCGGCGCGAAGGGATGAAGCTGTTCCTCAAGGGCGAACGGTGCTACACCGAGAAGTGCGCCATCGAGAAGCGCAACCTGCCACCTGGCCAGCACGGGAAGGCGCGCAAGGCCAAGCTGGCCGGCTACGGCCTCCAGTTGCGCGAGAAGCAGAAGGTCAAGCGCATCTACGGGGTGCTCGAGAACCAGTTCCGCCGGTACTTCGAGACGGCCGAGCGCACCAGGGGCATCACGGGCGAGACCCTGCTCCAGTTGCTGGAGCGGCGACTCGACAACGTGACCTATCGGCTCGGGTTCGCCACGTCGCGCGCGCAGGCCCGACAGCTCGTGCGGCACGGCCACTTCCTCGTGAACGGCAAGCGTGTCGACATCCCCTCGTTCTCAGTGAAGGCCGGCGACGTCGTGAGCGTGAAGGCCGGCAGCGCGAAGAACCCGGCCATCGCCCACGCGATGGAGGAGGTCAAGGGACGAGGCATCCCGGAATGGCTCGTGTTCGACACCGACAAGGTGTCGGGTCGCGTCGCGTCTCTGCCGACCCGCGAGCAGATCAACCTGCCGGTCCAGGAGCAGTTGATCGTCGAGCTGTACTCGAAGTAGGGGCCCCGGGCCTTCAACGGAAAGGAACCACCGATGCTGTGGAAGGGTTTGCAGTTGCCGAGCCGGCTCGACTTCGAACGCGAGACCTCGTCGGACTCGTTCGGCCGGTTCACGGCGCAGCCGCTCGAGCGCGGGTTCGGTACGACGGTCGGCAACGCGCTCCGGCGTGTCCTCCTGTCGTCGATCGAGGGCGCCGCGGTGACCGCCGTCAAGATCGACGGGGTGCTCCACGAGTTCTCCCCCATCCAGGGTGTGGTCGAGGACGCCACCGACATCATCCTCAACCTGAAGCAGATCCCGCTCAAGCTGCACGGCGACGAGACCAAGACGGTCTTCCTCCGGGTGGACAAGCCGGGCGAGGTGAAGGCCAGGGACATCGAGGTGGACCAGGACCTCGAGGTGCTCGAGCCGGACGCCCACATCGCCACGGTGTCGGAGGGCGGGAAGCTCCACATGGAGCTGCGGATCAAGAAGGGCCGCGGCTACGTGCCGGCCGAAAAGAACTTCGACGAAGACCTGGGCATCGGCTGGATTCCGCTGGACTCGGTGCACTCACCCGTGAGGAAGGTGAACTACAGTGTCGAGGCGGCTCGCGTCGGCCAGGCCACCGACTTCGACAAGCTCATCATCGAGCTGCGCACCAACGGCGCCATCACGCCGGCCGACGCGCTCTCGGAGGCCGCGAAGACGCTCCAGCGCCATCTGGCGATCTTCATGACCGCTGACGATGCCGATGACGTCGAGTTCGAGGCCCCGGTGGCGGTGGCGACCGCCGCGAGCAACGAGCACCTCGACAAGAGCGTGGACGAACTGGAACTGTCGGTTCGCTCGTACAACTGCCTGAAGAACGCCAACATCCGCACCATCCGCGAACTGGTCCAGAAGTCCGAGTCCGAGATGCTGCGGACGAAGAACTTCGGGCGGAAATCGCTCAACGAGATCAAGGAAATCCTGGCCGGGATGGGACTGAGCCTCGGGATGAAGCTCGACCAGCCCGCGCCCGCCGAGTAGGCAGAGACTGAGCCATGCGTCACCGAGTTGCCCACCGCAAGCTGGGTCGGGTCACGGAGCACCGGATCTCGATGCTCCGCAACCAGGCCAAGGCGCTGATCGTGCACGAGCGGATCGAGACCACCGTGCCGCGCGCGAAGGAGCTGCGCCCCTTCGTGGAGCGCCTGATCACCGTCGCCAAGCGCGGCATCGCCGACGGCGAGAGCACGCCGAAAGCCCTGCACGCGCGGCGTCTGGTCCTGGCGGACATCCCCGATCAGGAGGTCGTGGGCAAGCTGTTCACGACGATCGCGCCCAGGTTCCATGCGCGGCCTGGCGGCTACACCCGCATCCTGCGCGTGGGGTTCAGACGCGGTGACGCCGCGGACGTCGCGCAGATCGAACTGGTCGGCAGCGAGTACAACCCGCGCGCCAAGGAGACGCAGGACGGCGAAGAAGCGGCCACCAGCCAGAAGCAGGGCGTGGGGAGCCGCCTGCGCGCGGCTGCCGATCGCCTGCGCGGCAAGAAGAAGACCGCGGCAGCCGAAGGAGATCCGGCTGCCGCCACCAGGCCGGCCGCGAAGGGCCGGAAGAAGAAGACGACCCCTACCGAAGGGGAATAGCGCGGGGCGCTATTCCTCTTCCACCGTCTCGCCCGCCCGCTCCGCCTTCGCCTGCGCCACGATCTTCGACTGCAGGTGTGACGGCACCTCTTCGTAGTGCGAGTACTCCATCGCGTACGACCCGCGGCCGCCCGTCGCGGAGGTCATGTGCTGCTCGTACGTCAGCATCTCGGCCATCGGGACCTGCGCCCGAATGACGGTGGAGGCGCCCTTCGAGTCCATGCCGGAGATCCGGCCACGGCGGCTGTTCAGGTCGCCCATGAGGTCGCCGGCGAATTCGCTGGGCGCATAGACCTCGACGTTCATCACCGGCTCGAGAATCGTCGGCCGGGCGCGTGACATGCCGTCCTTGAAGGCCAGGGCACCGGCCATCTTGAAGGACAGTTCGTTCGAGTCCACCGGGTGGAACTGGCCGTCGAAGACGGTCACCCGGAAGTCCACGACGGGGTAGCCGGCGAGGTAGCCTCGCAGCCGGGCGTCCTGGATGCCCTTCTCGACGGCCGGCACGAACTGCCTGGGGATGGACCCGCCGAAGATGTCGTCCACGAACTCGAAGTCGGCGCCGCGCGCCAGCGGCTCCATGCGGATCTTGCAGTCGCCGAACTGCCCGTGGCCACCGGTCTGCTTCTTGTGGCGGCCGTGCGCCTCGATGGCCGCCGTGATGGTCTCCCGGTAGGCGATGCGCGGCAGCTTCAGGTTCACGTCGACGCCGAACCGGCGCTTCATCTTGGCGACGGTGACTTCGATGTGCAACTGGCCCTGTCCGGAGAGCAGCAGCTCCTTCGTCTGCGGATCGCGCGAGAACTGGATCGTCGGGTCCTCCTCGCGGATCCGCTGGAGGGCGGTGCTGATCTTGTCCTCGTCGCCCCGGGACTTCGGCTCGATGGCATACGAGAGCAGCGGCTCCGAGAACGACGTGGGCGCGAAGGCGATCTCGCAGGACCTGTCGCCGAGCGTGTCGTTGGTCTGCGTCTCCTTCAGCTTGGCGACCGCGCCGATGTCGCCGGCGTGCAGCTCCGCGACGGTGTTCTGCGTCTTGCCTTGGGGCACGAGCAGGGCGCCCAACCGTTCCGGCGTGTCCTTCGTGAGATTGTGGAGTGACGAATCGGCCTTCATCGTGCCGCTCGCCACGCGGAACAGCGTGATGCGGCCGGCAAACGGGTCCGCAAGCGTCTTCCACACGAACGCGCACACCGGTCCCGATTCGACGGCGCTCACGGTGGCGGCCTCGCCGGACTTCTTCGTGGCCGGGAACGCACGCTCGGCTGGCGAGGGGACGACGCTCACGAGCACGTCCAGCAGGGGCTGGATGCCGACGTTGAGCAGGGCCGAGGTGCAGACGAGCGGGAAGACCTTGCCGGTGAGCACGCCCCGCCGGAGGCCCAGGACGAGCTCGTCCTGGGTGAGGGTGCCCTCTTCGAAGAAGCGCTCCATGAGGGCGTCGTCGGCCTCGGCCACCATCTCCACCAGCTTCTCGCGCGCGGCGTTCGCGTCGTCGGCGAGGCTCGGTGGCACTGGTCCCTCGGTGAACTTGCCGCTCGCGTCTGTGGCGTAGGTGAACGCCTTCATGGCGACGAGGTCGATGACGCCGAGGAAGCTCTTCTCCTCGCCGATTGGGAGGGTGATGGGGATGACCGTGCGTCCGAACGCCTCCTGGAGCGATTCGAGCGACCGCGTCAGGCTCGCCCGCTCGCGGTCCAGGCGATTGAGGACGACGATGCGCGGGACGGCGAACTCGGAGGCGGTGGCCCAGACCTTCTCGGTCTGCACCTCGACGCCTGAGACCGCATCCACCACGACGAGCGCCGTGTCGGCCACGCGGATGGCGGCGCGGGCGTCGCTGAGGAAGTTGGCGAACCCGGGGGTGTCGAGCAGGTTGACCTTGTGCCTGCTCCACTCGGCAAACGCGAGGCTCGTCGACAGCGTATGCTTGCGCGCGATTTCCTCTTCGTCGAAGTCCGTGACGGCCGTCCCGTCGTCCACACGCCCCAGCCGGTTCGTCATGCCCGCGTCGAACAGGAGCGTGGAAACCAGCTGTGTCTTGCCGGCCCCGCCGTGGCCAACGACGGCCACGTTGCGGATGGCTGCTGTCTCGTACACCTTCATCGCGGATACCCTCCGGGCGGTGCCGACGCCGGCGCCCGCACTGCCGGCGGGCCCGCGGCACGTGACTCCACTGCCGGTCAGGGATCCTGCGCCCCTGCCGGACATCCGGACATCGTACGCGAGAAGCAGGCGAGACTCAAGCGCGCCCCCGCCCTAAGGCTATGCAGGACAAGCGCTTCGCCGCCCTATTCGTAGCGGAGGGCTTCAATCGGATCGAGACGCGACGCGCGGAAGGCCGGGTAGAGCCCGAAGAAGATCCCGACGCCGGCCGAGAAGCCGAGGCCGAGCGCGAACGACCACCAGGGCAGCGATACCGGGAAGCCCGCGAGCGCGTTGACGGCAAAGCCGATTCCCGAACCGAGCGCGATCCCCAGCAGACCTCCGAGCGAGGTGAGCACCACCGCCTCCACCAGGAACTGCCAGAGGATTTCACCCCGCTTGGCGCCGATGGCCTTGCGCACCCCGATCTCGCGCGTGCGCTCGGTGACGGAAATCGTCATGATGGCCATCACCCCGATGCCGCCGACCATGAGGGCGATCGAGGAGATCACGACCAGGGCCAGGAACACGGCCTGGGTCAACTGGTCGAGGATCTTCATGATCGAGTCCGCGGTCAGGACGTCGAAGTCGTTCTCTTCGTCCAGCTTGAGGCGGTGCCGGCTCCGCATCACTTCTTCGATGTCCCGCAGCAACTGCTCCCGCGTGAACCCCTCGCGCGCCGTGACGCCGATGGCGAGGAACCGGAAGAGATAGCCGCGGAAGCGCTGCGCCGGGAACTTCTTGTCGTAGGTGGACGCCGGGATGACGACGAACTCGTTGGTGTTGCCACCGAGCAGGCCGGGTCGTTCCTCGAGGACGCCGACCACGGTGAAGCTGTCGGCACCGATGCGGACCTGTTTGCCGATGGGGTCCGAGTTCGGGAAGAGGGCCTTGGCCGGGGCATCGCCGAGCACGACCACCTGGCGACGTCGCTGGACCTCATGGTCGGCCAGGAAGCGCCCCTGCGCCATCCTGAGGAAGTTGACCTGGAGCCAGTTCGAATCCGCGCCCAGCACGGCCATGCGCTTGGTCGAGGTGTTCTTGTAGGTGAGGCGCTGGGCTGAGCTTCCAGGTCCCTCGCCGAGATGGTAGGTGACGACGCCCGCCGACGGCGCGCCGTCTCTGATGGCCTGCGCGTCGGCCTCGGTCAGGTCCGGCCGCTTCATGAGGTCCCAGAAGTCCTTGCCGCTCGAGAAGCTGGCGATGCTCATCTTCGACACGAACACCGTGTCGGAGCCCATCTGGCGGATGAGGGCCTCGATGCGGTCGCCGAAGCCACGGATGAGGGCCGTCATAGCCACGATCGACGTGACGCCGATGACCACCCCGAGGATCGTCAGCGCCGAGCGCAGCTTGTTGGCCCGGAGCGTGCCCAGGGCCATGACGATGATCTCGTCGAGCAGTGCCAGCCTTGCTGCCATGTCACTCGCGCCTCAGGGCTTCGATCGGATCGAGGTTCGCCGCCCGCAGGGCGGGGTAGAGCCCGAAGAACAGGCCGACGACTGCGGTCATGCCGATGCCGAGGACGACCGACCAGAGCTGCAGGTCGGCGGGCAGCGGGCTCACGGATTCGACGACCAGGGCGATGACGAACCCGAGCAGCGTGCCGACCAGCCCGCCCACGATCGACAGCGTCGTCGACTCGGTGAGCACCTGCCACACGATGTCGCGCTTGCGCGCCCCGAGCGCCTTGCGCAGGCCGATTTCCCGCGTGCGCTCGCTCACGATCATGAGCATGATGTTCATGATCACGATCCCGCCGACCAGCAGCGAGAGGGACACGATGCCGATGAGCAGGGCGAACGCGCCCTGCGAGAACTGCCGCCAGAGGTCCTTCAGCGTGTCCGACGTGAAGAGGCCGAAGTTGTCCGCGTCGCGCGGCCGCAGCTTGCGCTGGATGCGCATGGCGACCCGGGCATCGTCCATGGCCGCCTCGATCTCGAGCGGCTGCTTCGGCTTCACCGTGAGCTCGAGCGACCGTCGCGTGCCGAACAGCTGCTGGAACTTCCCCAGCGGGATCACGGCGAAGTCGTCCTGCGACTGGCCGAAGAGCGACCCCTTCTTCTCGTTCACCCCGACGACTCGGAAGTGGGACCCGTTGATGAAGATGTGCTCGTCGATCGGGTTCCGGTCCTTGAACAGCTTGCTCGCCGTCTCCGCGCCGATCAGCACGACGGGGCGGTTGCGCTGGATCTCCAGCTGGCTGGGCAGGCGGCCCCGCTCGGTGGAATAGCCGCTGAACTCCTGATACTCAGCGGACACGCCGCGCAGGCGGACGTTCTCCAGCGTGACGTCCCGGTAGCTGATGTTCGCCTGGGTGCCCGACTCGGCCATCACGGCCGCGAAGCGGTCGCTGGCGTCGCGCAGGGCCCGGAGATCCGCGAGGGTGACGGTGGGATTGCGTCGGCGGGCCCGCTCCTCCTCGTCCTCATCGGTGATCACCCCGATGCGATCGACGCGGAACGTTCCGGCGCCCACCTCCTGGGTGATCGCGTCGCCGACGTACGCGTTCATGCCCTGGATGAGCGACACGACGGCGATGATCGACATGACGGCGACGATGTTGCCGAGCACCATCATGAAGGAGCGCAGCTTGTTCGTCCAGATGGACGACAGCGCGATCCCGATCGCGTCGAGGACCTGGTTCATGTCAGCTGGCCTTGGCGGCGGGCTTCTTCTCCAGCTTCACCTTGTCGCCGTCCTTCAGATCCCGCACCGAGCTGAACGGCCCGGTGATGACCTTGTCGTCCGCGTTCAGCCCCGAGAGCACCTCGAAGTGCTTGTCCCCGGCGATGCCGGTCGTGACCGGCACGAACTCGGCGACATCTCCCCGGAACACGAACACGCCCTCCACTTCCTTGCGGGTCTGGCCCTCGGGCAGCTCCTCGGCCGAGGCCGTGGGCTCGACGGAGCCGCGCTTCTTCTTCTCGTCCTTCGGCGGGCGCACGATCTTCCCGTCCTTGTCGTAGATCAGCTCGCGTACGGCCATCGCCTGGATCGGCACGGCCAGGGCCTGGCTGCGTGTGGCCGTCGTGATCTCCGCGGTGCAGGTGAAGCCGGGGCGGACGTTCGGGATGCTCTCGTCCAGCGTGACGACCACCTTGAAGTTCGTCGCCGTCTGGCCCGCGGCCTGGCCCGTGGTCGTCTGGATCGGGCTGTTGCCAATCTCGGTGACCGTGCCGCTGAACTTCTTGTCGGGGATGGCATCGACGGCGATCTTCGCCGGCTGGCCGATGCGGATCGACGGGATGTCGGTTTCGTCCACCTCGACCTCGGCCTCGATGACCGACATGTCCGCGATCGTGAGCATGACCGTGCCGGCGTTGTTCATCGTCCCGATGACGACCATCTCGCCCTGCTCGATGTTGCGCCGCGTCACGATGCCGTCGATCGGCGACTCGATGCGGACCTTGGTCAGGTTGTAGCGCGCGTTGTTCAGGTCGGCCCGTTCGGCCTTGATGCGCTGCTCCTGCGTCGACACCTGCTGGATCCGCTCCTTGAGATCCGCCTCCCGCACGCGGACATCGGTCTCGGCGCGGTCCAGCGCTTCCTTCGTGGTGAGCTGCTGGCTCCACAGCTCGCGCTGCCGCCGGACCGTGTCGCGCGCGAGGGTCAGCTGCTCCTGGGCGGTGACGACCGCCGTGCGCATCTGTTCGAGCTGGCCGCCGGCCGCGGCGACGCTCGCCTCACCGCGCTGGTAGGCGCTCTGCAGATTGCGCGGGTCGATCTGCAGCAGGAAATCCCCGCGCTTCACCACCTGGCCTTCCTCGACGGCAAGCTCCGTCACACGACCCATGACGTCGGCGCTGATGTTGACGGACCGCTTCGGCTGGATCTTGCCCGAGGCCGACACGATCGCTTCGAGATCACGCGCCTTCACGGCTTCGACCGCAACAGCCTTGCCTTCCTGCTTCCGGTAGTAGAGGTTGGCGTAGACGACACCGCCGCCGATGGCGGCCACGACGAGCCCGATGAGCACCTTCTTGGTTCGTGACACGATCACTGCCCTCCAAGGGCGGCCTTGACCGCGGCGATCGCCAGCGCGACCACGGCGTACACGCCGAACAGGCCAAGCACGACCGACGTCGTCTTGCGCCGATAGAGCACCGACAGACCGATGCCGAGCACCACGACCCACCACACGATGAAGAGATCGACGGTGCCGAGGAACGAGGCGAGGAAGCTGCCTTCCTCGAGCATGGGGAAGAACACGCTCAGGTTCGTGGGGCTGCTCAGCGACTCGCGGACGTAGTTGAGCGGGGTGGCGAACAGTTGCTGGAGGATGCCCACGGCGCCGCTGTGGGTGACCACGGCGAGGACCTGCTTGAAGGTGGCCTGACCGCCCAGCAGACCGCTGAAGACCCCCAGCAGCAGCCCGGCCATGAGGAACGTGATGATCGGGCCGCCAATCAGCGCACCGCCGGCCTGGAAGTACTGCGCATACTCGAGACGCTCCTGGAGTTGCGCGTACGTGGCGTCGGTCACCTGCACCCCGAAGCTCTCCATGCTGGCCACCTGCTGATCCAGCAGGGCCTGACGTCCGATGTCCGTGCCGAGGAACCACCAGCTCGCGGCCACCGTGATGACCAGGGACAACACGAGCATGCCGAGCCACCGCGGGTTCGCGACGACTTTCGCGAACGTGTCCCGGGGGGAAGTGAGGATCCCCAGCACGCGGGCGGGCAGGGAGGGGAGGGGCGGCACAACGGCCGGTCCGGTGTCTGTCGTCATCGGCTGCTCCCGGGAGAATCGGCGCGGGGAACGGGGGCGCGGTCACCTGGCAGGGCCAGACTCCAGATTCTATCCCAGTGCTCCTATACGACTTCTCGGGGGGGCAGGTTCAAAGGCTCAGCTCGCCGCGACCGGTACGGTAAGCTGGCTGGCGCCATGAGCCGAATGCGGACGGCGGCGTGGGCGCTCGCCCTTCTGACAGCGGGCGGCGGCCCACGCACATCGGCCTTCGCCCAGCCCGTCGAACTCGTGGGCACCCGGGCGCTGGGGATGGCGGGCGCCTTCGTCGCTGTGGCCGACGACCCCTCGGCGGTCTACTGGAACCCGGCCGGCCTGGCGGACGGCCACCTGGTGGGCGTCAGCGCGGACCTGCAGCGGCTGGACCAGCCGGCGCGCGACTTCAGTGCCGGCGCCGTGCCGGCCGCGGCCAGGAGCTACCTGGTCGCCGGGGCGACTCCTCCGCTGGGACTGGCCTACTACCGCATTGGCCACGCCGGGCACTTCTCCGCGGGCCAGTCCGGGTCAGCCAGCCCGGACCTCGCCCGCCTGGTGACCGACCAGGTGGCCGTGACCCTGGTCCAGACCGTCTGGCAGAGCCTCACCATCGGCGCCGCGCTGAAGTTTCTGCACGGATCGGCAGGAAGCGGTGTTGCAGATCCTGCGTCGACCCCGTCGGAGATCCGGGACCAAGCCTGGGACCTGGCCAGTCGCGGTTCCAGCGCCTTCGATGTCGACCTAGGCGCCAGGGGTACGGTTGGCCCGGTCAGTCTGGGCCTCGTGGCCCGCAACCTGGCCGCGTCGGGCTTCGACGCCCCGTCGGGGACGACGCTGACGCTCGATCGTCAGGTGCGGATCGGGGCGGCCATCCGGCCGGCCGACGGCTGGGTTCTGGCGGCCGACGCCGACCTGACGACCACAAACGGCCTCGGTCGGCCGACGCGACGGGCGGCGCTGGGCGCCGAGCACTGGTTCGCGGGTCGGTCTCTGGCGCTCCGGGGTGGACTGCGCCTCTCCACGTACGGGCCGCCGGCTCCCGTGGTGGCGGGTGGCGCCAGCGTGGCTATCCAGAACCGTGTCTGGCTCGAGGCCCAGGGGTGCCTTGGCGACGCAGCCGCCGAGCGCGGCTGGGGAGTCGGCCTGAGGTTTGCGTACTGACGGCTCGTCCTTCTGAGGGTCTGTGCCGATTAAGACACAGGCGGCAGGAGACCGCTGCCTCGGCCGCGGCGTGGCCCGGACCCGGTGTCCTGGCCGACAGGCGGCACCCTGTAGAGCTGACGAATGGCCGTCCGAATCGGCGAGATCCTGCTCAAGGAGAAGCGCATCACGCCTGCCCAGCTGCAGGAGGCCTTGAACTACCAGAAGGCCAACGGCGGCAAGCTGGGGCTGAACCTCGTCAAGCTCGGTCACGTCACCGACGAAGAAATCACCACCCTCCTCAGCAAGCAGTACGGCGTTCCTTCCATCAACCTGACGCAGTTCGAGATCGAACCAGCGGTCATCCGGCTGGTGCCCCCCGAGACGGTTCAGAAGTACCAGGTCATTCCGATCAGCCGCGCCGGCGCCACGCTGACGCTGGCCATGACCGACCCGACCAACGTGTTCGCCATGGACGACATCAAGTTCATGACGGGATACAACGTCGAGCCGGTCGTGGCGTCCGAGGGGGCGCTGCTCGAGGCGATTCAGCGGTACTACGCGGCCGCCAAGAGCAACGGCAACGGCGCCGGCACCGCGACGACGGCGCACGACCTCGTCAACAAGGCCCTCGAAGAGCTGCCGATGGCGCAGGACGGCGACGTCGAGGTCCTCGAGGACATGGAGGAACTCGACCTCGCGACGCTGGAGCGTCAGAGCGGCGAGGCGCCCGTCATCCGCCTGGTCAACCTGACGCTCATGTCGGCCATCCAGAAGGGGGCGAGCGACATCCACATCGAGCCCTACGAGCGCGAG
>CAYLZN010000192.1:0-4989 GCA_964387935.1 uncultured Vicinamibacteraceae bacterium
CCGGGAACTCGAGGCGATCCTTGTCCCCGACGGAGCGCACGATCGCGAGCGTCACCTCCCTCGCCGCTGGCGCCGCTGTGCGACGGCCCGCGATGAAGATGAGCGGGGCCGCGATCACGAGCAGCGCGGCGCCGAGCGCTGGCCAGACCCAGCGTCGTCGCACGGCACTCGCCGCCGGCAGCGGCTGCGACGAGGACCCCGACAAGGTGTCTATCGCGAACGCGACGTCGCGGGCAGACTGGAACCGCTCGGCAGGGTTCTTCTCGAGGCAGTGTCGGACGATGCGCTCGAGCCCCGACGGCACGAGCCCGGGGCGGCCGCCGTCATCGATCTCCGGCGGCTCCTCGTGCAGGATGGCCGCCATCGTCTCCGCGGCCGTGTCCCGGTGGAAGGCCCGCTGCCCGCTCAGCATCTCGTAGAGCACTGCGCCGAGCGCGAACAGATCCGCCCGCTGATCGACGGCGTGACCGCGCACCTGCTCCGGCGCCATGTAGCCGGCGGTCCCCATCACCGTGCCGGGATCGGTCGATGCGGACACGGTCAGCGACGTCTCGCTGACGATGGGCCGGGCGAGGCCGAAATCGAGGAGCTTCACGTGCCCGCCCGCGACCAGAAAGATGTTCTCAGGCTTCAGGTCGCGGTGGACCAGGCCCTTGTCGTGCGCGGCCGCGAGGCGCTCACGGAGGGTCTCGCCGGTCAGGAGTTCCGTGACGGCGTAGGCGATGCCTTCGTGGACGCCCACATCGAAAATCGCCAGGATGTTCGGGTGAGAGAGGGCGGCGACCGCCTGCGCTTCACGCTCGAACCTCGCGCGTCGATCGGGGTCACGGGCAAACAGGGGCGGCAGGACCTTGATCGCCACATCGCGGTTCAGCCGCGTGCCGCGCGCCCTGTACACCTCGCCCATGCCCCCGGCGCCAAGCGCCGCAACGATTTCATAGGGGCCGAGAACGCTTCCTGCGGGGAGCGCCATCCGGGTGCATGATACGCGAGAGACGCCGTTGCTCGTGTTCTCGGAGTTTCGTGGCATTCTTGTCGCACTGCTGGAACAGCGATTCTGAATCCTGACGCAGCTGCTGCCGCGACTCGCAGCCGACCTACTTCGACGCGGCTCTCGTCGCCACGTTCTATCTGAACGAACCCGGCCGTGCACAGGTGCGGCACCTCGCGCGATCGGCAGGTGCCGTTGTGACGTCGGGCATCGCCGTCGCAGAGGTGTCGGCGGCGTTCCATCGAACACTGCGGGAAGGCGCGATCGAACGTCCGGTGTTCAAGGCGCTCCAGGGGCAGTTCGCGCACGACCTCGACGCGGGCCTCTGGCGTCTGGCCGCTCCGACGGACGCCCTGCTCCGGGAAGTTCAGAGCGCCTTCGCACGGCTCCGGCCGTCCGTGTTCGTCCGGTCACTGGATGCCTTGCACCTGGTCACGGCGCGCGCCGAAGGCTTCGGTGTGATCTACTCCAACGACCGCCATCTGCTCGCCGCGTGCAGCCACTTCGACATCAAGGGCGTGGACCCCACGAGTTGCGGCGGGCAGGGGGCCGCCGGGCACTTCGTGCAGGGCTGAACAGGCACTCGCCGGCCCTGGAAGGACAGGCCGCCGTTCGGCCCGGGGTTGGATGCCCCCGTTGCACAGGCTCTGCTGGTCCGGTGCTACCATGACGCCGATTCTCAGGAGCGTCCCATGGCACCTGCTGGCACCTGGACCCGTCGCGACTTCCTGAAGACGGGGGGCACCGCTGCAGCCGGACTCGCGCTGGCCGGCGGTCGCATCGAAGCCGCTCCCGCGTTCGACCTGGTCCTGCACGGCGGCACCGTCATCGACGGCACCGGGGGCCCGTTGTTTCCGGCCGACCTGGGCATCGTCGGCGACCGGATCGCCGCGCTGGGCCGCATCACCCCGGACCAGGGGCGCCGCGCACTCGACCTCACGGGGCTGCACCTCTCCCCGGGCTTCATCGACATCCACAGCCACTCCGACGGCGACATCCTCGTCTACCGCACGGCCGACAGCCGCGTGCGCCAGGGCGTGACGACGGAGATCACCGGCAACTGCGGCAGCTCCGCGGCGCCGATTGCAGGCCTCGGCATCGAGTCGTCGCGCAAGGAGTGGAAAGAAGAGGGCCTCAACGTCGCATGGTCCGACGTCGCGTCCTACTGCGACGTGCTGGATCGCGCAGGCCTGTCGATCAACCAGGCCCTGCTGCTCGGGCAGGGCACGCTCCGGCGCAACGCGATCGGGATGGTCGACCGCCCCCTCACCTCCGATGAACTCGCCAGCGTGCTGCGCGCCGTCGAAGAGGGCATGGAACAGGGAGCGGTCGGACTCTCGACCGGGCTCGAGTACACCCCGGGCCGGTGGACGTCGACGGAGGAAATCGTGGCCCTGTCGCGCGTGGTCGCGCGGTACGGTGGCCTGTACGCCTCCCACATCCGCAACGAGGAGACCATGTTGCTCGAGGCGGTGGACGAGGCGATCCGGGTCGGGCGTCTGAGCGGCGCGCGCGTGGAGGTGTCGCACCTGAAGGCGGCCGGTCAGCCCAACTGGGGCAAGCAGCAGGGCGCGCTGGACCTCATCGCCTCCGCGCGGCGCGACGGCGTGATGGTGCTCGCCGACGCCTACCCGTACACCGCCTACTCGACCGGCCTCACGATTCTCCTGTCGGCTGCGGCTCTCGAAGGCGGCACGCCGGCCGTGATGCAGCGCCTGCGCGACGCCCAGTGGCGGACGCGCATCCGGCAGGAGGTGACCGAGCAGATGGCCCGCGAACTGGGCGACTACGCCCTCATCGTCATCTCCAGCGTGAGAACGCCCGGCAACCAGGCGGTCATTGGCAAGAACCTCGTGGAGATCGCGAAGGGGTGGGGAATCGAGTCGGTCGATGCCGTGTTACGGCTCATCGAGGAGGAACAGGGGTCGGTCGGGATCATCGGTCACGGCATGAGCCCGGAGAACGTCGAGCTCGTGCTGCGGCACCCGCTCGTCATGGTGGGATCGGACGGCTCGTCGATGGCGCCGGTGGGTCGCGCGGCGAAGACACGTCCCCACCCGCGCTCGTACGGCGCCTTCGCCCGGGTCCTCGCCTACTACGTCCGCGAGCGCCGCCTGTTCGATCTCGCCGAAGCCGTGAAGAAGATGACGAGCATGCCGGCCGACCAGGCGGGCCTCCGGGATCGCGGCCGCATCGCGCGCGGGTTCAAGGCCGACCTGGTCGTCTTCGATGCGGCGACGGTGAAAGACGAGGCCACCTTCGACGATCCGCACCGCTACGCGAGCGCGATCCCGCACGTGCTGGTGAACGGCGTACCCGTGATCGAACGCGGACAGCACACCGGCGCGACACCCGGGCGGGCTTTGCGGCGCGGGTAGCTCTGAGTTCGGCCGCCCTGTCGCCATCACGGTCGTCGAGATCGCGCACGCCGAGCGGTTCGAGCGCGAGGCGAATTCTCGACTTCGGACTGGCCAGGGCCGTCGCCGACTCGATCGCTACCTCGGTCCCGTCGTGACACCAGGACGCTGATCCCATGGTCACTCGACCCACGGCTCGCCCGGCCACGCTGAGGTTCGCCGTCCTCGGGACGGTCTAGGAATCTCAGCGCCAGTCGAGCGAGGCCAACGATTCCGCCGCTGTCGGCACCATGCGCAGTTGGTGCCGCCTGCGTTTCCTCGTCTCGCGATCGCGAACGTGGCCCATTCTGTGTGTGCGCCTGCCGTCCCCGTGGCATCGTCATCGCACGTACCGGGTTTCACGGCATCGAAATCGAGTCTGTGTCGGGACCGCACGCCGTGGAGTGGTGGGCGCCGTGGCCGGCATGACCCTGTGCGCCAGCGTCGCCACGGCCGCGGCGGCGGGCAGCGACCAGCCGTCGTCCGCCACGCCGACCTGGACGAGTGTCGGAGCAAGCGGCGGCGGCTGGATCATGACCTCGGCGCCGAGTCCTTACGGCGTCGACAAGATCCTGCTCGGAGGAGACATCGAAGGCATCTTCGCGTCAGACGACGGCGGGCGGAGCTGGAGCATCCGCAACGAGGGGCTGCGCGATTACTGGATCGAGACCATCCTCCACCATCCCACCAACGAGAACATCATCTACGCATGCGGCAAGAGCGGCGTCTACAAGTCCACGGGTCGGGGCGCGACCTGGCAGTGGCTGCGGACCGGACTCCCTCCGGTGTCCCCGAACAGCTACTCGGCGCCCGTCATCGAGCTGGTCATGGATCCCGCCGACGTCAACGTCATCTACGCGGGAATCGGCTCCCCGCGCAACGGCATCGGCATGCAGGGTGCGGTGTACAGGACCGTCGACGGCGGCAGCACCTGGGCGCGGGTGAACGCTCCCGGAAGCCTGCCCGCTGATGCCCTGATCACGTCGCTGGAGTGTCATCCCACCGCGAGGACGCTCTACCTCTCGTCGCAGTACGGCGTGTTCGTGAGCACGGATGGGGGCGTCACCTGGACGCGTCCAACACCGGGTTGCCGCACAGCGACGTCGCACGTCTGGTGGTGAGCCGCAGCCATTCCAACGTGCTGTACCTCACGCTTTGCACCCCGCTGACCTCGCCGTGGCAGGGCGGCGTGTATCGGTCCGAGGATGGCGGCAAGACGTGGACCGAGCGGACCAACGGGCTGGAGAAGTTCCTGGGATCCGAAGACCTGCTCACCTCGAACTACCGGGAGATCGCCGTCGACTCGAGCGATCCCCTCGTCGTGTATCTCGGCAGGACGGACTACCGCAGCCACACCGTCTACAAGACCGCCGACGGCGGACTGAACTGGGTCCCGATTGTGACCCGGCGCCCGGGATCGAATCTCACGGACGGATGGGGCGCGGCGTCGCTCTCGCACAACGTGCAGACGTTGGGCATGTCGCCGCTCGACTCGAAGGTGCTCTTCTACGCCACGGGCATGACCGTGTTCCGCACGGCGGATGGTGGCGCCACAGGCCTACACACGGATGAACCCCGACGGCACGAGCCAGAGCAGCGGGC
>CAYLZN010000192.1:5089-11194 GCA_964387935.1 uncultured Vicinamibacteraceae bacterium
ACGAAACCGCCCGGCTATGCGATTGCCGAATCGACGGACCTGGGCCAGACGTGGGTGATCAAGAAGGACGGTCTGCCGGATCGCGCGTACAAGCGGCTGCTGCTCGACGACGCCGGTCCGTCGCGGCGGCTGCTCGTAACCGTCATGGAGCACGGGATCTATTCGAGCGTCGATGGCGGTGTCACCTGGAACTTGGTGCTGGCGGACCAGTACGCTCGCACGGTCATCGTCGATCCGAACGATGCGCGGATCGTCTACGCGGGGCTCAGGGACGATCCCTATCACGACGACAGTCGCGGCAACGGCCTGAAGGTCAGCCACGATGGCGGTGCGACGTGGACGAGCATCACTGTCGTTCCGAACGGCAGACTGAACACGCTCACGCTCCACCCCGGCAACTCGTCGCGCCTCTTCGTCGGGACGGTCGGCAACGGTCTCGGCATCGTCGATTTCCCGGTGGACGGCACCGATGCCGATGGCGATGGCCTGCCTGGTGCGTGGGAGGCGCAGTTCGGCGTGAGTCCCGATTCCGCGACCGAGGGCCACGGGCCGTCGGGCGATCTCGATCGCGACGGCCGGACACCGGTTACGGCAGCCACGCGGTCACGAGCCTTCCGGCGCCCGCGACGACCTGGTACCTGGCCGAAGGGGCGACCCACTCGGGGTTCGACTTGTTCTATCTCGTTCAGAACGCGAATGCGAGCACGGCCACGGTCACCGTCAAGTACCTCCTGCCGTCCGGTTCGCCCATCACCAAGAGCTATGTCGTCGCCCCGAACAGCCGATTCAACATCTGGGTGGATGCCGATGATGACCGCCTCGCGAACACGGATGTGTCCGCAGTCCTGACCAGCGATCGGCCGATCATCGTCGAGCGCGCGATGTGGTGGCCGGGACCGACGGCGGCGACGTGGGCCGAGGCGCACAACTCGACGGGGCTCACGGCCACGGGGAGGACATGGGCCCTGGCCGAGGGCGAAGTGGGTGGCAGCCGCGGAGCGGAGACCTACATCCTCATCGCCAATCGCGGCGCGGCCAACAGCGCGACCGTGACGCTGCTCTACGAGGACGGCACGTCGGAGTCGAAGGTGTTCCCGCTCGCCGCGGGCAGCCGGACGAACGTGGCCGTGGCCTTCGACTTCCCGGGCGCCCTGGGCCGGAGGTTCGGGACGCTCATCGAGGCAGCGAGTCCCGGCGCCCAGATCGTGGTGGAACGCGCGATGTACACCAACGCGGGCGGCGTCGCGTGGGCGGCCGGGACCAACGCGGTCGCGACGAGGCTCAGGTGAGCTGGTCATGAGCAATCAAGCCATCGGGCAGCTCTGACGCCGGCCGCTGCCGCCTCGACTGCTGCCGGTCTGTTCCGATACCAAGTCGTGGCACGGTACGCAGGCGCGCGTGCGTTACTTCACGAGCTTCATCAGTTCGGCCACGGCCGCCTCGAGCTGCTGGTCCTTGCCCGTGATGACGGCGTCGGGCAGCATCTCCCAGCCGGCGAACGTGCAGGTGCCGGGCACGGGCATGCCGACCAGCGGCCCGAGCTTGAGCATCTTGTACATGTAGGCGTCACAGTGGCCGTCGCTGTAGTTCGCCTCGTTCGCGAGCGACACGCTCGGCCTGGTCCAGCGGAAGTTCGGCTCGAAGCCGTTGCTGCGCGTGTCGGTGGTGTAGTCGAAGAACCGCTTCCCGCTGAGGAACATCGCGAGGTCGGCCACGAGATCTCCGCCGCCGTTGAAGCGGGTGTCCACGACGAGGCCCTTGCGCAGCGCGTACTTGCCCATCGCCTCCTCGAACGTGGTGCGGTACGCGCCGTCGTTCATGCCGGGCTCCCGGAGTGGAAGCCGGGGAACGAGTTCAGGGCGAAACGGGAGGAAATGCTCCCAGAAATAGAAACGCCGTCTTCGTAGAACTCGAGCAGGCGGCCTGATTCGGCCCGCCACGCCGCGTGCGGGGCGAGCACTCCGTAGTACAGGAGTGAGGTTGATCCGCGGCCGCGGCACCAGCTCCGCGAGCCGCTCCAGCAGTGCCGTCGGCTCGAAGGCCAGATGCGCGCGTGCGGGGTGTCTGGCCGCGCCGCAGGCCGCGGCCGGTGCGGGGCGGCCCCTCCGACTACGCCGCCTGCACCGCCTGCCTCGTGCTCGCCGCCCAGCAGCACGACGCGTTGCCGGCCTTCAGCGCGGTGATGCAGGTCTTCGTCCTGCCGCTGACGGCGGTGACCCTGGCCGTCGTGGGCTGGCGGGCCTGGAGGCGACCGGCGGGGTAGCGCGTGCGCCGTTCGATCGAACGTCCCAGACGTGTGGCGATGTCACACATGAAGGAGATCACGATTCGAGATCACGATTCGGGAGGCGCACCGGCGCACAGGGGCCTGGGTGCGAAGCGCCTGCAAGTACGGTTCGATCCTCGTCCGCGATCGACACCCCACGATGCCAGCGCCCACGGCTGGTTGGTGAAGGCGATCGGTTGCTCGTCGGCGGAGAGAGGCGGACGGCACGCCAGCGACCGTCCACTGGTCGAACGCGGCCGTCGCGTCCCCGGCCTGCACGAGGTCGTGGACCTTGGGTCGCTTGACATTACTACATCACTGCATCACTGTATCTCCATGAGGACTACGGTCACGCTCGACGACGATATTGCGGCGGCGGCACAAGCCCTGGCACGCGCGTCCGGCAAGACACTGGGGCAGGCGTTGTCACTGCTGGCCCGGCGCGGCCTCAAGGCGCAGAACGCCTTGGGAACGCGCAATGGGCTGCCTGTGTTCGCCGTGAGCGCGAATGCGCCCGTGATTCCGTCCGGGAGGGCGGCAGCACTGCTGGCCGACGAGGGCGCGTGACGGGCCTGCTCGACGTGAACGTGCTACTGGCCCTGGCCTGGCCGACGCACCAGCATCACCACGCGGCGCATCAGTGGTTTCACGACGAGTCGGGTCGCGGATGGTCGACCTGTGCGCTGACCCAGCTCGGGTTCGTCCGCCTGTCGTCGAATCCCGCCTATTCAGTGGATGCGGTGACCCCACAGGATGCGACCAGCCTGCTCCGCAAGCTGACCTCCCACAAGCGGCACCGGTTCTGGGCTGAGTTGCCCGCGCTCGACGCGGACTGCTTCCGTCACGCTGCCGGCCATCAGCAGGTGATGGATGCCTACCTGGTGTGGCTGGCGCGGCACCACAAGGGACGCGTCGTGACGTTTGACGCGCGCCTGAAGGCTCACGCCGCCGGCGCCGATGTCGTAACGACCATCGGCGCCTGAAACACGCTGTCCGGCCGGGCAGTCGAAGGGCCGGTGCGGGCTCGCCAGGGCAGGTCTCGGGGCGCTTGCCGCAGCGCCACGTCCACCATCCTCTCCGACGCTCGCCTCACGGTCAGTGAATCGAGCTCGTCATCGCCCTCACGATCGTGGCCGCCGGCACCTCGCTTCCCGAGGTGGCGACCTCGATCCTGGCCGCGATCCAGGGAGAGCGGGACATCGCGGTCGGGAACGTCGTCGGCAGCAACATCTTCAACGTCCTCGCCGTGCTCGGGCTGTCGGGGCTCGCAGCCCCGGCCGGCCTGCCCGTCTCGGGCGCCCTCGCGACGTTCGACCTCCCGGTGCTGATCGCGGTGGTTGTGGCGTGCCTCCCTATCTTCGCCAGCGGTGCGACGATTGCGCGCTGGGAGGGGGCCCTCTTCCTCTTCTACTACGCGGCCTACACCGCCTACCTCGTGCTCGCCGCCCAGCAGCACGACGCGTTGCCGGCCTTCAGCGCGGTGATGCAGGTCTTCGTCCTGCCGCTGACGGCGGTGACCCTGGCCGTCGTGGGCTGGCGGGCCTGGAGGCGACCGGCGGGGTAGCGCGTGCGCCGTTCGATCGAACGTCCCAGACGTGTGGCGATGTCACACATGAAGGAGATCACGATTCGAGATCACGATTCGGGAGGCGCACCGGCGCACAGGGGCCTGGGTGCGAAGCGCCTGCAAGTACGGTTCGATCCTCGTCCGCGATCGACACCCCACGATGCCAGCGCCCACGGCTGGTTGGTGAAGGCGATCGGTTGCTCGTCGGCGGAGAGAGGCGGACGGCACGCCAGCGACCGTCCACTGGTCGAACGCGGCCGTCGCGTCCCCGGCCTGCACGAGGTCGTGGACCTTGGGTCGCTTGACATTACTACATCACTGCATCACTGTATCTCCATGAGGACTACGGTCACGCTCGACGACGATATTGCGGCGGCGGCACAAGCCCTGGCACGCGCGTCCGGCAAGACACTGGGGCAGGCGTTGTCACTGCTGGCCCGGCGCGGCCTCAAGGCGCAGAACGCCTTGGGAACGCGCAATGGGCTGCCTGTGTTCGCCGTGAGCGCGAATGCGCCCGTGATTCCGTCCGGGAGGGCGGCAGCACTGCTGGCCGACGAGGGCGCGTGACGGGCCTGCTCGACGTGAACGTGCTACTGGCCCTGGCCTGGCCGACGCACCAGCATCACCACGCGGCGCATCAGTGGTTTCACGACGAGTCGGGTCGCGGATGGTCGACCTGTGCGCTGACCCAGCTCGGGTTCGTCCGCCTGTCGTCGAATCCCGCCTATTCAGTGGATGCGGTGACCCCACAGGATGCGACCAGCCTGCTCCGCAAGCTGACCTCCCACAAGCGGCACCGGTTCTGGGCTGAGTTGCCCGCGCTCGACGCGGACTGCTTCCGTCACGCTGCCGGCCATCAGCAGGTGATGGATGCCTACCTGGTGTGGCTGGCGCGGCACCACAAGGGACGCGTCGTGACGTTTGACGCGCGCCTGAAGGCTCACGCCGCCGGCGCCGATGTCGTAACGACCATCGGCGCCTGAAACACGCTGTCCGGCCGGGCAGTCGAAGGGCCGGTGCGGGCTCGCCAGGGCAGGTCTCGGGGCGCTTGCCGCAGCGCCACGTCCACCATCCTCTCCGACGCTCGCCTCACGGTCAGTGAATCGAGCTCGTCATCGCCCTCACGATCGTGGCCGCCGGCACCTCGCTTCCCGAGGTGGCGACCTCGATCCTGGCCGCGATCCAGGGAGAGCGGGACATCGCGGTCGGGAACGTCGTCGGCAGCAACATCTTCAACGTCCTCGCCGTGCTCGGGCTGTCGGGGCTCGCCTGCCGCTGACCGCGGTGACGCTGGCCGTCGTGGGCTGGCGGGCCTGGAGACGGCCGGCGGGGTAGCGCGTGCGCCGTCTGCGGCGTTCCATCGAACACTGCGGGAAGGCGCGATCGAACGTCCGGTGTTCAAGGCGCTCCAGGGGCAGTTCGCGCACGACCTCGACGCGGGCCTCTGGCGTCTGGCCGCTCCGACGGACGCCCTGCTCCGGGAAGTTCAGAGCGCCTTCGCACGGCTCCGGCCGTCCGTGTTCGTCCGGTCACTGGATGCCTTGCACCTGGTCACGGCGCGCGCCGAAGGCTTCGGTGTGATCTACTCCAACGACCGCCATCTGCTCGCCGCGTGCAGCCACTTCGACATCAAGGGCGTGGACCCCACGAGTTGAGGCGGGCAGGGGGCGTCTTCGGGACCGCATACAGCCGCCCGGGCGGCCGCAATGAATCGGTCACATCGAAGGTCACAGGAAGGCGCCAGCGCGGCGCCCGTACACGCCCCTCGGGCCGTCCACTCGTGTCAGCGTCATCGTCGGACACCTATCGTGCCATCCACCGCTCCGTCTCCAGTCCGGATCACCCCCACCGAAGGCCGTGTGACCGTCAACGCCATGAACGCGGGAACGTTGAGAAGAGGGGCCGGGGGGACGCGTGGCCACGCCGTTCACCGCCTGTGCGCGGTGGTGTTCTCCGCCATGTGCCTGGCGTCGACTGCGGCCCTGGCAGCCGAGCCACCTCCCGGGCTCTCGCCCGCCGAGCGCGAGGTGTTCCAGCGTATCAAGACGCGGATCATCCGTGACGTCACCAAGACGCTCGCCGACGACCGCATGGAGGGACGCGGCACGCTGCAGCCGGGCGGCGACAAGGCGGCAGCGTGGATTGCCGACCACATGAAGCAGATCGGCCTGGCCCCCGGCGGTGACGGCGGGACGTACTTCCAGCAGGTGCCGCTCACGGCGGCCGAGTTCGTCGAACCGACGCACGTCACGGTGGACGGAACCGCCCTCGA